>NZ_WBXN01000004.1:1926666-2247777 GCF_008973465.1 Streptomyces sp. SS1-1
GCGGATAGCCGGTCTTCGTCACGTTGTAGCCGTCGACCACCAAGTGCGCCTGGGGCAGGGCGAGAAGCTGGTCGAGGATGGCCGGATCGTGCTCGGACAGCGCCCGCGCGGCGATGTCCTTCGGGGTCATCCGCCCCGGCTCGACGGCGTCCACGGTCTCGGCGGGGCGCACCGACACCGGCGGCAGGGCCAGTTCGCGGCGCAGCCCCTGCGTGGCGTCCAGCAGGGTGTCCAGGAGGAGCCGTACGCGCATGTCCTCCACGCTGCGCCCCTCGCGCGCGGCGCGGCGCGTGGCCTCCAGGGCCGCCTCGGCCTCCGCGAGCCGCGCCTTGAGGCGCCGGGTCTCGCTCTCGGCCGCCGACACCTGGGTGCTCCCCTCGGCCCGTACGGCCTCCGTCTCGGCCTGGGCCTTGCGCAGGGCCGCCTCGCCGCGCTTGACGTCGCTGAGGGCCGAGCGCAGCTTGCGGTGCAGCGACTCGGCCTCCTTCTTCGCCGCGTCCAGCTCGGCGCGCAGCCGCTCGGTCTCGTGCCGCGTGTGCTCGCGGGCCTGCGCCAGCTCCTCGCGCAGCCGCTCCAGCTCGGCGCGGCTCTCCTCGCCGGCCCGCTCGGCGTCGGCCCGCTGGGCCTCCTCGCCGGCCGCGGTGACCAGTTTGACCCAGCCCGCGGGCCGCAGCACATAGGCCGCGGCCGCCACGTCGAGCGGGTCCGCGGCCGCGGGTGCCGAACCGGAGTCGAGGGCGCCGGTGAGCTCCGGCTGGGCCTCTCTGAGCTTCTCCCCGATCCGCTGCCGGAACAGCGGATCGGTCTCCAGCGCGGCCGCCATCGCGTTCCCGGCGAACTTGGCCCGCCGGTTCGGCGCGAATCTGGCGTACTGCCGCAGCTGCGCGGGCAGTTCGCCCACGGTCAGTCCGCCGAACCCGTCGGACACGATCTGCACGACCCTGCGGCGCACGCCGTCGGGCAGCGGACGGTCGAGCACCTCAGCGGCGCCGTCGTCCGGCCCCCCGCCTTGTGTCTCCACCATCCGTCACCCCCATACGTGTGCGGTGCCGTCCCTGTCAGGAATCGGCGCCCGGCCTGTCCACGAGCTCCACCTTGTCCACGGCGTTGCACCAGCGGCAGCGCACCGACTCGATCGTCTCACTGAGCACCTCGCGCTCCTCGACCTTGGGCTCGCCGGCCAGATCGAGGTGGACGTACTCCACGACCTTGGACGAACGCGTCACGTCGAAGCGGGTGAGGTTGCCGCAGAGAGTGCAGCGCCACCGCGTCGTCTCGGTGGGCAGGGGAACCGTCATCGTGACCGCGCTCTTTCCTTCTAGGCCTTCTATTGTCCGCGACGCCCCGGGCCGCCGGGGCGTGTGGCTCGTAACCCTACGGCCTGGCGGGTACTCGCCGCCCGTCTGTCCACGGCGGCGAGGCGGTCTGCGGGAGTGCGTCCCGTTACGTCATGCTCTGTAGCCATGATCCGCACCTGGCGCCCGGCGCGCTCCCCGGCCCGGTCCGGCACCGCGGGCCGCAGACCGTCGGCGCCGGTCACCCACACCCTGATCGTCCTGTGCGCCGCGCTGTTCCTGGCCGGCCCGGCGGCCGGGCTCAACCCGGCGTTCGGCTCCGGCGAGGAGCTGCTCGCCGCCCAGCGGTCCTACTTCCACCGCTGGGGGGTGGTGCCCGCAGAGCTCTTCACGGGCGCGCCCCGGGCGGCGCTGACCCCGCTCACGGCCCTGTTCGTGCACGGCAGCTGGGTGCACCTGCTCGGCAACATGCTCTTCCTCTACGTCTTCGGCGCGATGACCGAGGAGCGGATGGGCCGGGCGCAGTTCACGCTGTTCTGCCTGGGCTGCGGCTATCTGGCCCTGCTGGGCTACGCCGCCGCGAACGACGACTCCACCCAGCCTCTGGTCGGCGCGTCCGGGGCGATCTCGGCGGTCCTCGGCGCGTTCCTCTTCCTGTTCCCCACGGCACGGGTGACAAGCCTGCTGCCGTTCCTGCTCTTCCTGCCGCTGCGCTTCCCCGCCTGGGTGGTGCTGCCCTTCTGGGTGGCCGTCCAGTGGGTCGCGGCGAGCCGGGCGGGAGCGGGGCCGGGGGTGGCGTATCTGGCGCACCTGGTGGGCTTCGGCCTGGGCTTCGGCTACGCGTGGGCGCGCTTCGGGCGGCGCACTAGAGTGAGGAGCACCCGAGCTCCGGCCCCCGAGGGAGAGAACAAGCCGTGATCACCGCGATCGTCCTCATCAAGACCAGCGTGGACCGGATCCCCGAGATCGCCGAGCGGATCGCGTCGCTGGACAGCGTCAGCGAGGTCTTCTCGGTCACCGGCACCTACGACCTGATCGCCATGGTGCGGGTGAAGCGGCACGAGGACCTGGCGGAGGTCATCCCGGGCCGGATCAGCAAGATCCCCGGCGTCGAGGGCACCGACACGCACGTCGCCTTCCGCACCTACTCCCAGCACGACCTGGAGGCCGCGTTCGCCATCGGCCTCGACAGCTGAACCCGAAGGCCGGGTCCCCGGCGGCGCCGCGCGCCGCCGGGCACGGATCGCTCAGGCCGAGGTGTCCGGCACGCAACGGCCGTTCTCGGTCCGGTACTTCCACCGGGCGCCGTCCGTCACCAGCTCCCGCACGGCCGTGACGAACCGCTCGACGTGCTCGTCCGGCGTCCCGGCGCCGAAGCTGACCCGGATCGCGTTGAGGGACTTCTCGCCCGGCGCCGCCTCCGGGGCGCCGCACTCCCCCTGGGTCCCGGGGTCGCCGCCCAGCAGGGTCCGCACCAGCGGGTGCGCGCAGAACAGGCCGTCGCGCACGCCGATGCCGTACTCGGCGGACAGGGCGGCGGCGAAGTGGGAGCTGTTCCAGCCCTCCACGACGAAGGAGATCACGCCGACACGCGGGGCGTCGTCACCGAACAGCGACAGCACGCGCACCTCGGGCACCTCGGCGAGACCGGCCCGCACCTTCTCGATCAGGTACCGCTCCCGGGCGACCAGGCCGTCGAAGCCGGCCTCGGTGAGCGCCCTGCAGGCGGAGGCGACGGCGTAGGCGCCGATGACGTTCGGCGAGCCGGCCTCGTGCCGGGCGGCACTGTCGTGCCACTCGACGTCCACGCCCCCGTCCTCGCGCCGGGTCACCGAGCGGCTGGCGCCGCCGCCCGCGAGGTACGGCTCGGCATCCCGGAGCCAGTCGGAGCGGCCCGCGAGCACACCGGAGCCGAACGGGGCGTACAGCTTGTGCCCGGAGAAGGCGACCCAGTCGACGTCCAGGTCGCGGACGCTCACCGGGTGGTGCGGGGCGAGCTGCGCGGCGTCGAGGACGATCCGGGCGCCGTGCGCGTGCGCGGCCGCCGCAAGCTCCCGTACGGGCCACAGCTCGCCGGTGACGTTGGAGGCGCCGGTGACGCAGACCAGGGCCGGGCCGTGGGGGTCGCGGTCGGCCAGGGCGCGCTCCAGGGTCCGTACGGCCTCGCCGGGGGTGCGGGGCGCGTCGAGGTAGGTGACATGGGCGTCGCGCCACGGCAGCAGGGAGGCGTGGTGCTCGGTCTCGAAGACGAAGACCTGGCAGCCGGCCGGGAGCGCGGCGGCGAGCAGGTTGAGCGAGTCGGTGGTGGAGCGCGTGAAGACGACCTGGTCGTCGTCGCGGCAGCCGAGGAAGCCGGCGACGGTCCGGCGGGCGTTCTCGAACAGGTCGGTGGAGAGCTGCGAGAGGTACCCGGCGCCCCGGTGGACGCTGCCGTAGTACGGCGCGTAGGCGGCCACGTCGTCCCAGACGCGCTGGAGGGCGGGGGCGCTGGCCGCGTAGTCGAGGGCGGCGTAGGTGACCTCGCCACCGGTGACGAGCGGGACGGTGACGTCGCCGCCCAGAACGGGCAGCGGGGAACAAATGTCCTGGACGGAGGCAGCGCTGGACACGGACATGACGGAACTCCCGTGAGAGGAAGGGGAAGGTGAAAGAGGGTGTGCGGAGGCGGGGCTCGGCGGCCCTATCGCATTCGCTTGCTCACGGGAGACTCCTCGACGACCAGGATCCCTGGAATCGTGAGGGATCCGCGCTTGCCGCAGACCTCGCTGCCTGCGGCCTGGTCTTCACCCGGGGCACCCCGCCACGGACGGAGGGTTGCCGGACAGTCGGCCGGGGCCTCATGACTGTCACTCATGACCTGGTACGGGAACGTACGCGAGATGATCGCCGTCCCGCAACCCATGTCCGGATCGCGGGACGGCGTCTCGGGCGCCCTCTGGTGCGTCAGGCGTTGCTGGCGGCCACCCAGCGCTCCAGCGTTCGCTTGGCCGCGCCGGAGTCGATGGACTCGGCGGCCTTCGCCATGCCCAGCCGGATCTGCTCGGTCAGCGGCGCGTCTGTGGGCTCCAGGGCGACCAGCGCGGCGGCCGAGTTGAGCAGGACGGCGTCCCGCACGGGCCCGCCCTCCCCCTCCAGCAGCCGCCGGGCCACCTCCGCGTTGTAGGAGGCGTCGGCGCCGCGCAGGGCCTCCACCGGCACCAGCTCGATGCCGACGTCCCGCGGGTCGAAGCTCTCCTCGCGGACGGCGCCGTCGCGCACCACCCACACCCGGGAGGTGGCCGTCGTCGTCAGCTCGTCGAGGCCGTCGTCGCCGCGGAACACCAGCGCGGAGGAGCCCCGCTCGGCGAGGACACCGGCGATGAGCCCGGCCATCCGGGTGTCGAAGCAGCCGACGGCCGAGGCGCCGACCCGTGCCGGGTTGGTGAGCGGGCCGAGCAGGTTGAACGAGGTCGGGATGCCGAGGTCCCGGCGGACCCCGCCGACGAAGCGCATGGAGGGGTGGAACTTGGCGGCGAAGCAGAAGGTGATCCCCGCCTCGTCGACCACCCGGGCCACCCCTTCGGGGGACAGGTCCAGATTGATCCCCAGCTTCTCCAGCACGTCGGAGGAGCCGCTCGCGGAGGACGAGGCGCGGTTGCCGTGCTTGACGACCTTGGCCCCGGCCCCGGCGATCACGACGGCGGACATGGTGGAGATGTTGACCGTCTTGGCCCGGTCGCCGCCCGTGCCCACGATGTCGACGGCCGGCCCCGGGATGTCCAGGGGCTGCGCGTGCGCGTACATGGCCTCGACCAGGCCGTTGATCTCCTCGACCGTCTCGCCCTTGGCGCGCAGGGCGACCATGAACCCGGCGATCTGCGCGTCGGACGCCTCGCCGCTCATGAAGCGGTCCATCGCCCAGGCGGTGTCGGCGGCGCTCAGGTCCCGGCCGGCCAGCAGGGCGCTCAGTACCTCGGGCCAGGAACGGCCCGCCGCGGTGTCGCCTCCAGCGGGGGTCACAGCGCTCATCAGCCGCTCCAGGGTCAGGTGTCCCGCACTGCGGGACATCGGTCTCAACGAGGTCCACCCTATCCAGGCGCCGGGCACGGAGAGGGGCCCCGTCCGGCAACCGGACGGGGCCCCTCTGTGTGTGGCGGTGCAGCGATCAGTGGTGGCCGTGGCCGCTCGTGATCTCCTTGTACTCCTCGACGGTCGGCTTGGGGATCTGGCTGTCCGGGCCGTAGTACGACTTGCTGAGCTTGGCGCGCAGCTTCTCGGACGCCTTCACCTTGCGCTCGACGCCGTTCTCGTCGACCGTCGGGCCGATCTCGGCCGGCTTGTACTGCTCGTGCGCGGTGAGCGTGTACATCGCGTCCTGGCTGAGCGGCTCGTGGATCTCGATGAACTCACCGTGCGGCAGGCGCTTGATGATGCCCGACTCGCGGCCGTGCAGCACCTTGTCCTTGTCCCGGCGCTGGAGGCCGAGGCAGATGCGCTTGGTGATGATGAACGCGACGACCGGTCCGACGAAGAAGCTGATCCGGACGAACCAGGTGACCGCGTTGATCGACAGGTGGAAGTGGGTGGCCCACAGGTCGTTGCCACCGCCGACCAGACCGATCATGTACACCGTGATCCAGGCGACGCCGAACGCGGTGCGCGTCGGGGCGTTGCGCGGGCGGTCCAGGATGTGGTGCTCGCGCTTGTCGCCGGTGACCCAGGACTCGATGAACGGGTAGACCGCGATGGCCGCGAGGACCACGCCGAACAGGACCAGCGGGATGAACACGCCGAGGACCAGCGTGTGACCCCACAGGTTGATCTCCCAGCCCGGCATGTACCGGACCAGACCCTCGGCGAAGCCCATGTACCAGTCGGGCTGGGCGCCGGTGGAGACCATGTCCGGACGGTAGGGGCCGATGGCCCAGACCGGGTTGATCTGCGCGATGGCCGCGATGATCGCGATGACACCGAAGACCAGGAAGAAGAAGCCTCCGGCCTTGGCCATGTAGACCGGCAGCAGCGGCATGCCGACGACGTTCTTGTTGGTCTTCCCGGGACCCGCGAACTGCGTGTGCTTGTGGTAGAAGACCAGGATCAGGTGGCCGACGACCAGACCGAGCATGATGCCCGGCAGCAGCAGGATGTGGATCGAGTAGAACCGGGCCACGAAGTCGACACCCGGGAACTCGCCGCCGAAGAGGAAGAACGAGATGTACGTGCCGACGATCGGCATGGACAGGATCGCGCCCTCGGTGAAGCGGACACCGGTGCCGGAGAGCAGGTCGTCCGGGAGCGAGTAGCCGGTGAAACCGGTGAACATGCCCAGGACGAACAGCAGGAAGCCGAACAGCCAGTTGATCTCACGCGGCTTGCGGAACGCGCCCGTGAAGAACACGCGCATCATGTGCACGAACATGCCGGCGAGGAAGATCAGCGCCGCCCAGTGGTGGATCTGCCGGATGAGCAGACCGCCACGGACGTCGAAGGAGATGTGCAGCGTGGAGCTGAACGCCTCCGACATCAGCTGGCCCTGCAGCGGGACGTAGCTGCCGTGGTACTCCACCTCGTTCATCGACGGGTGGAAGAACAGCGTCAGGTACACACCCGTGAGGATGATGATGATGAAGCTGTAGAGGCAGACCTCACCCAGCATGAACGACCAGTGGTCGGGGAAGATCTTGCGCATGTTGGCCTTGGCCAGGGAGTAGATCCCCAGGCGGCCGTCGGCCCAGTCGGCGACGCGCTCGCCGGCCGGCGCCTTCCCGCGAGAGCGGGACTCGGTGGTCTCTGAAGTGCTCATCCGCGCTCCCAGAATGCAGGACCGACGGGCTCCGTGAAGTCGCCGAGCGCCTCGAGGTAGCCCTCGTCGTTCACACCGATGCGCAGCTGCGGCAGGGGGTGACCGGCCGGGCCGAAGATGACCTTGGCGCCGTCGGAGAGGTCGAAGGTGGACTGGTGGCAGGGGCAGAGCGCGTGGTGCGTCTGCTGCTCGTACAGGGAGATCGGGCAACCGACGTGGGTGCAGATCTTCGAGTACGCCACGATGCCCTGGTGGGACCAGTCGAGTTCCCGCTTGTCCTTGATGTCGTCCGGCTCGAGCCGGATGATCATCAGGGCCGCCTTGGCGATCTCGTTCTGGAACTCGTGGTCGTCCTCCTCCAGGCCCTCGGGCTTGGCGAAGGTCAGCGAACCGACCGCGACGTCCTCGGGACGCAGCGGCTCGTTCGTGTTCATGTTGACGAGCAGCTTGCCCTTGGACCACAGCGTGTGACGCAGCTTGGTGCCGGGCAGCGGGCCGAGGTCGCGCAGCAGCACGACGCCGGAGAGCGGGAACAGGGCCAGCGCGCCGAACATCGTGTTGCGGATCAGCTTGCGCCGGCCGAGGGCCGACTCCTTGGCGCCCTGCTTGAAGTCGGCCATGACCTTGGCCTTGACGTCGGGCTCCGCGGCGATCGGGTGCCGCTCGTCCGCCACCTCGACGTCGGACATCAGGGTGCGGGCCCAGTGGACCGCGCCCGCGCCGATGCTGAACAGCGCCAGACCGAGGGTCAGACCCAGCGCGAAGTTCAGCGCGTTGAGGTGACCGATCGGGAAGACGAAGATCGACTTGTCGTGCGGGATCGCCACGTACGAGGCGATGAAGCCGACGGTGGCCAGCATGGACACCGTGAACAGCAGGGCGACGGTGCGCTCGGACCGCTTGGCGGCCCGCTCGTCGACGTCCTGGATCCGGTGCTCGTGGGGAGGCAGCCCGGGGTCGGCGAACGGGTGCTTCTCGTCCGCCACCGCGACGTGGGCGCCCTGCTCAGCGGGCGACTTCTCTTCTGGGATGTCTTGGCTACTCATGACTTCCTGGCCTTTGCGGTCCGAGCTGCGACCCAGATGGCGACCGCGATCAGGGCACCGAGGCCGAAGATCCAGGCGAAGAGGCCCTCACTGACCGGCCCGAGGCCGCCCAGCTCCAGACCGCCAGGGTTCTCCGTCTCGTCGCTGTTGACCGCGTGCAGGTACGCGATGATGTCCTTCTTGTTCTGCTCCGACATGGTGGTGTCGGGGAAGGACGGCATGTTCTGCGGGCCCGTCTGCATGGCCTCGTAGATGTGCTTGGGCTCCACGCCCTCCAGGCTCGGGGCGTACTTGCCCTTCGTCAGGGCGCCGCCCTTGCCGGTGAAGTTGTGGCACTGGGAGCAGTTGTTGCGGAAGAGCTCACCGCCCTTGGCGATGTCCGCGCCCTCCGGGTCGTACTGGTCCTTCGTCGGGACGGAGGGACCGGCACCCAGGGAGGCGACGTACGCCGCGAGCTGGTCGATCTCGGCCTGCGAGTAGATGTTCTTCTTCCGCGGGACCTGGGCGCCCTGGGAGGTGGCGGCCGGCATGCGGCCCGTCGAGACCTGGAAGTCCACGGCGGCCGCGCCGACGCCCACCAGGCTCGGACCGTCGGAGGTGCCCTGACCATCGGTTCCGTGGCAGCTGGCGCAGCCGACGGTGTAGAGCTTCTTGCCCTCCTCGATGGTGAGGGACTGGGCGGATTCCTCGGCCTGCGCCTTGTCCGCGGGCGCGAACACGGCGTACAGCCCCCCCGTGCACGCCAGCGCGAGGAGTAGGACGACGACTGCCGCCAGCGGATGGCGTCGTCGTGCGGAGAGCTTTTTCACGGATTACCCCGGTGTCAGGATCTTCTGCGTCGATGCTTCTGGTAGGTGCGTTGCGGGAACGCGCGCGGGATCGGGCCCGGCTACTTGATCATGTAGATCGTGGCGAAGAGGCCGATCCAGACGACATCGACGAAGTGCCAGTAGTAGGACACGACGATCGCAGCGGTCGCCTGTTCGTGCGTGAACCTCCGGGCCGCGTAGGTGCGGCCGAGGACCAGCAGGAAGGCGATGAGGCCGCCTGTCACGTGCAGTCCGTGGAAGCCGGTGGTCAGGTAGAACACCGAGCCGTACGGGTCCGACGAGAGCGAGAGGCCCTCGTGCTTGACCAGCTCGGTGTACTCGTACACCTGACCGCCGATGAAGATCGCACCCATGATGAAGGTGACGATGAACCAGCCCCGGAGCTTCTTCACGTCACCGCGCTCGGCGGCGAAGACGCCGAGCTGGCAGGTGAGTGAGGAGAGCACCAGGATCGTGGTGTTCGTCGCCGAGAACGGGAAGTTCAAGGCCTCGGCCTTCTCTGCCCAGAACTCGGGTCCCGTCACCGATCGCAGGGTGAAGTACATCGCGAAGAGGGCCGCGAAGAACATCAGCTCGGAACTCAGCCAGATGATGGTTCCGACGCTGGTGAGGTTCGGCCTGTTGACCGACGGGTGCGCGTGCCCGGTTTCTACTGTCGTTGCTGTCGCCACGACCGACATTATGTCGGTCGCTTATCCCGCCCTCACTCCGGGGGGTGCCGTTCGGAGTGTCTTCCCCGTTCATACCGGTGTTGACGTGGTGTTCAAGGGAGTAGCATCCGGCCCAACGGGCCCTGTCCTTACGACGCCGACGTCACGGAGGAACCCATGCAGCCGACCGCCACGGTGCTGGTCTACAGCGACGACTCCAACACCCGCGAGCAGGTGCGGCTCGCCACCGGGCGCCGGCCCGCACCGGACGTGCCGGTGGTGGAGTTCGTGGAGTGCGCGACGCCGGCCGCCGTCATCAAGGAGCTGGACAAGGGCGGGATCGACGTCTGCGTCCTGGACGGCGAGGCCGTGCCGATGGGCGGCATGGGGCTCTGCAAGCAGATCAAGGACGAGGTGTTCCAGGCCCCGCCCGTGCTGCTCCTCATGGGACGCCCGCAGGACGCGTGGCTGGCCACCTGGAGCCGCGCCGAGGCGGCCGTGACGCTCCCTGTGGAGCCCGTGGAGTTCGCCGGGGCCCTGGCCTCCCTGCTGCGCACCAGGCGCCTCCAGAGCGCCTAGAGAGGGCTCGCGGGGCCCCTGCCGCCCGCCGTCAGACGTTCTGCGGTCTCAGCCTGGCCCGTTCGGCCGGGCTGGGGCCGTCCGGCGTACCGCCCACGAGGGCGCTGCCGACGCGCCACTTGCTCCAGCTGAGGTTCCAGTCGCCGTAGCCGTTGCCGAAGGGCGCCATCATCTCGCCGCCGGAGTTCACCACCTCGACGACGTCGCCTTCCTTGATGGTGTCGTAGAACCAGGCGGCGTTGTCGTTGCTCATGCCCGTGCAGCCGTGGCTGACGTTGGCGTAGCCCTGGGAGCCGGTCGACCAGGGGGCGGCGTGGACGTACTCACCGCTGTTGGTGAGGCGTACCGAGTGATGCACGATCAGGTCGTAGAAGTCGGACGAGCCGATGCTCGCGCTGGTCATCCGAACGGTGCCCTCCTTGGCCAGGACGACCTTGACGCCGTTGCGCGTGTCGTAGCCGGGCTTGCCCGTGGTGACCGGTATCTCGCGGATGACCTCGCCGTTGCGGTGGACGGTCATCACGTGCGACGCGGCGTCCGTGACCGCGATGACCCGGTCGCCGATGTCGAGCGTGAGGGGCTTCGATCTGCCGCCCCGCAGTCGGTCGCTGACCCGGATGCCCTCCAGGTTGCTGCGCGCCCGGACGGTGGCGCCGGCCGGCCAGTAGTCCTTGGGCCGGTAGTGGAGTTCGGTGTCGTCGACCCAGTGCCAGGCGCCGTCGACGGCGGGTATGGACTCCACCCGCAGGGCCCGCTCGACCGTGGCCCGCTGCTCCTTGGTCGTGACGGGCGCGCTCAGCTTCGCGGTGACGGGCTGGCCCACGCCGTACGTGCCGGCCCGGGGGCCGAAGGTGACCGTCAGCTGCTTCTTGCTGGCCGGCCTGCTGGTGTCGAAGGTGACGACCCGGCGGCCGGGAGCGCCGTCCTCGTCCTCCGTGCTCACCCGGACCGTGTAGCGGGCGTCGGCGGCCAGCGGGGACGTGCTGTGCCACCGGGTGCCGTCGGCGGAGAGTTCGCCCGCCACACGGCGTCCTGTGGCGTCCTGGGCGACGACGTCGGTGATACGGCCGTCGGAGTCCTCGGAGGTGATCTCCAGGGGCTTGTCCGGATCGACCTTCCGGCCGTCGCCTATGGGTCCGTTGAAGGAGATCTGCTCCGCCGCGTCGTACGGCTCGGCGGAGAGCGGGTTGCCGTCGCTGCTGCAGCCTGCGGCACTCGCGCCGAGCGCGATCAGCAGCAGCGCGCAGCCTATGACGGTGCTCTTGCGCGGTGTTTGGCTCATGGACTCACGCTAGGAAGCGGCGTCGGGAGCGGCGCGCCGAGTCATGCGTTCGGGTGACGGGGAACGGCGCGAACGGCGGGAGCCCGGACCCTCCTGACGGAGGATCCGGGCTCCCGGCACGACGAGCTCAGGTCACTGGGTGCGGTTCTCACCGCGGTAGTACTCGAAGACCCAGCCCCAGATGCCGATGAGGATCATCGGCAGCGAGAAGTACATCAGCCACCAGCCGACCGCGATCGACAGGAACGCGAGAGCGCCACCGACCGCGAGGGAGAGGGGCTGCCAGCTGTGCGGGCTGAAGAAGCCCACCTCGCCGGCGTCGTCCGCGACGTCCGCCTCCTTGTTGTCCTGCGCGCCGGCGTCCACCCGACGGGCCGTGAAGCCCAGGTAGAAGCCGATCATGATCGCAAGACCGAAGGCCAGGAAGAGGGCCGTGGTACCGGCCGGCTCCTTCGACCACACGCCATAGACGATCGCCATGGCGAGGATGAAGACGCCCAGCCACATGAACATCCTGCCCTGGATCTTCACTTGCCGGCCTCCTTGCCACCAGCCAGAGCCTTGTCACCGTGAGGCGCGTTCTCGAGCTGGTCGAGTGCGGCGATCTCAGGGTGATGCAGGTCGAACGCCGGGGATTCGGATCGGATCCGCGGCAGGGTGATGAAGTTGTGCCGCGGCGGCGGGCAGGACGTCGCCCATTCGAGCGAACGGCCGTAGCCCCACGGGTCGTCGACGCCGACCGGCTTGCCGTACTTGGCCGTCTTCCAGACGTTGTAGAAGAACGGCAGGAGCGACAGGCCGAGCACGAACGAGCTGATCGTCGAGAAGGTGTTCAGGAAGGTGAAGCCGTCGGCCGCGAGGTAGTCCGCGTAACGACGCGGCATGCCCTCGGCACCCAGCCAGTGCTGGACCAGGAAGGTGCCGTGGAAGCCGATGAACAGCGTCCAGAAGGTGATCTTGCCGAGGCGCTCGTCGAGCATCTTGCCGGTCATCTTCGGCCACCAGAAGTGGAAGCCGGAGAACATCGCGAAGACGACGGTGCCGAACACGACGTAGTGGAAGTGCGCCACCACGAAGTACGAGTCGGAGACGTGGAAGTCCATCGGCGGCGAGGCCAGGATGACACCGGTCAGACCACCGAAGGTGAAGGTGATCAGGAAGCCGACCGCCCAGAGCATCGGTGTCTCGAAGGACAACGAGCCCTTCCACATCGTTCCGATCCAGTTGAAGAACTTCACGCCGGTGGGTACGGCGATGAGGAACGTCATGAAGGAGAAGAACGGCAGGAGCACACCGCCGGTGACGTACATGTGGTGCGCCCACACGGTCACGGACAGGCCCGCGATGGCGATGGTCGCCGCGATCAGGCCCATGTAGCCGAACATCGGCTTGCGGGAGAAGACCGGGATGACCTCACTGATGATGCCGAAGAACGGCAGCGCGATGATGTACACCTCCGGATGCCCGAAGAACCAGAACAGGTGTTGCCACAGCAACGCCCCGCCGTTGGCCGAGTCGAACACGTGGGCGCCGAACTTGCGGTCCGCCTCCAGTGCGAACAGCGCCGCCGCCAGCACCGGGAAGGCCAGCAGGACCAGCACCGCGGTCAGCAGCACGTTCCACACGAAGATCGGCATGCGGAACATGGTCATGCCCGGCGCGCGCATGCAGATGATCGTGGTGATGAAGTTGACCGAACCGAGGATCGTGCCGAAGCCGGAGAAGGCCAGACCCATGATCCACATGTCGGCGCCGACACCCGGCGAGCGCACCGCGTCCGACAGCGGGCTGTAGGCGAACCAGCCGAAGTCGGCCGCGCCCTGCGGGGTCAGGAAGCCGCCCACCGCGATGAGCGAGCCGAACAGGTACAGCCAGTAGGCGAACATGTTCAGCCGCGGGAACGCCACGTCCGGCGCGCCGATCTGCAGCGGCATGATCCAGTTCGCGAAGCCCGCGAACAGCGGCGTCGCGAACATCAGCAGCATGATCGTGCCGTGCATCGTGAACGCCTGGTTGAACTGCTCGTTCGACATGATCTGCAGACCAGGTCGAGCCAGCTCGGCGCGCATGAGCAGCGCCATCACGCCACCGATCACGAAGAACACGAACGACGTGACGAGGTACAGCGTGCCGATCGTCTTGTGGTCGGTGGTGGTGAGCCACTTGACCACGACGTTGCCGGGCTGTCGGCGACGGACCGGCAGTTCGTTCTCATAGGTGCCCGCCTCGGCGGCACCCAAGGGTTCGTTGACGATGCTCACAGGTTTGTCGTCTCCCGGTTCTTCTCGTGGCTCGTCTGCGCGATGCCGGCGGGAACGTAACCGGTCTGCCCCTTCTTCGCGAGGTCCTTGAGGTGCTGCTCGTACCGCTCGGGGGAGACGACCTTCACGTTGAACAGCATCCGGGAGTGGTCGACGCCGCACAGTTCGGCGCACTTGCCCAGGAAGGTGCCCTCACGGTTGGGGGTCACCTCGAAGGCGTTGGTGTGGCCCGGAATGACGTCCTGCTTCATGAGGAACGGCACCACCCAGAAGGAGTGGATGACGTCACGCGAGGTGAGCACGAAGCGGACGGTCTTGCCCTTCGGCAGCCACAGGGTCGGACCCGGGTTGCCCGTCTGCGGGTTCCGGGTGCCGGGGGTGCCGCAGTCGTAGACGCCGCCGGCGTTCGCCGGGAAGTCGTCCTTGTACCGGTCCGGGATGGCGGCCAGTTCCTTGGACTTCTTCGCGTCGCCGGTGGAGCCCTCGACGTCGGCGACCATGTTGAAGCACCAGCTCCACTGGAAGCCGACGACGTTCACCGTGACGTCGGGCTTGTCCTTGAGCTCGAGGAGCTTCGACTCGTCGCGTGCCGTGAAGTAGAACAGCACGGAGACGATGATGAGCGGGACCACGGTGTACAGCGCCTCGATGGGCATGTTGTACCGGGTCTGCGGGGGAACCTCGACCTTCGTCCGGCTGCGCCGGTGGAAGATCGCGCTCCAGATGATCAGACCCCACACCAGCACGCCGACGGCGAGCGCAGCCGCCCAGGAACCCTGCCACAGGGAGAGGATCCGCGGAGCCTCTTCCGTGGTCGGGGTGGGCATACCAAGGCGGGGGAAGTCTTCCCAGTTGTACGAGCAACCGGTGGCTGTCGCCAGGACCAGGCCCGCGGTCATTGCCTGCAGCAGCTTCCGCCGCATCGGGCGCCGCGGCGAGCGGTCGGAGCCGTTGGGACTCACGTAGCGCCTTCCCGAGAGTCTCGCCCGCGCGGTTCGGCTGCGGCCTGGCCTTCTCGCTGGTAGGTCGCCGCCCTGCGTCGGGCAGGGGTTTGGATGTTTATGCGGACCAAACCCTAGCCGACGCCCTCCGGGGGTTCGCGGGGAGGGGTGCCTAGTGGAGCGGGGGGTTCGCTGGATTGGCGGCGGCGGGCCGTCCGGGGCCGGTCGCACGGCCTGGGCGCCCCTGGAAGGCGGGCCGCCGAACGGACGCTCTAGCGTTGCCGTGTGGGCTACTTCGACGCTGCTTCCAGTGCTCCTCTCCACCCCGTCGCCCGGCAGGCCCTGCAGGCCTCGCTGGACGAGGGGTGGGCCGACCCCGCACGGCTCCACCGGGAGGGCAGGCGGGCGCGGTTGCTGCTCGACGCCGCCCGCGAGGCGGCCGCCGAGGCGGTGGGCTGCCGGCCGGACGAGCTGTCGTTCACACCGTCCGGGACGCGGGCCGTCCACACCGGTGTCGCCGGGGTCCTGGGCGGGCGGCGGCGGGTCGGACGTCACCTGATCGTGTCGGCCGTCGAACACTCCTGTGTGCTCCATGCGGCTGACGCGCACGAAGCCGCGGGGGGTTCGGTCAGTCAGGTGGCGGTGGACCGCGGCGGGTCGGTGACCGCGGCCGGCTACCGGGAGGCGCTGCGGCCGGACACCGCACTGGCGTGTCTGCAGTCGGCCAACCACGAGGTGGGCACCGAGCAGCCGGTGGCCGAGGTGGCCGAGGTCTGCCGGGAGGCCGGGGTGCCGCTGCTGGTGGACGCGGCACAGTCGCTCGGCTGGGGGCCGGTCGAGGGCGCCTGGTCGGTGCTGACCGGCAGCGCCCACAAGTGGGGCGGCCCGCCGGGCGTCGGTCTCCTCGCCGTCCGCAAGGGGGTGCGGTTCGCCGCGCAAGGGCCGGTGGACGAGCGGGAGTCGGGGCGGGCGCCGGGCTTCGAGAACATCCCGGCGATCGTGGCGGCGGCGGCCTCCCTGCGGGCGGTGCGGGCGGAGGCGGCCCAAGAGGCGGTACGGCTGCGGGAGCTGACGGAGCGGATCCGGGCGCGGGTGCCGCGGCTGGTGCCGGACGTGGAGGTGGCCGGCGATCCGGTGCGGCGGCTGCCGGGGATCGTCACCTTCTCCTGTCTCTATGTCGACGGGGAGACATTGCTGCACGAGCTGGACCGGGCCGGGTTCTCCGTGTCGTCCGGTTCGTCCTGTACGAGCAGCACGCTGACGCCCAGCCATGTGCTGAAGGCGATGGGGGTGCTGAGCGAGGGGAACATCCGGGTGTCGCTGCCGTCCGGGGCGAGCGCCGAGGACGTGGAGCGGTTCCTGGAGGTGCTGCCGGGGGCGGTGGCGGGGGTCCGGGAGAAGCTGGACGCGCCGGCCGCGGGGCCGGTGGCCCGGGCGGACAGGGAGGACGGGGAGGACGGGGACGACGGGGACGACGTGCTGGTCGTGGACTCGCTGGGCAAGCGGTGCCCGATCCCGGTCATCGAGCTCGCCAAGGTCATCGGCCAGGTCCCGGTGGGCGGGCTGGTCCGGGTCCTGTCCGACGACGAGGCGGCCCGGCTGGACATCCCGGCGTGGTGCGAGATGCGGGGGCAGGAGTACGTGGGCGAGGAACCGGCGGAACAGGGGACGGCCTACCTGGTCCGCCGGGTCGCGTAGGGCGGGTGGGGGCTCAGCTCAGGTGGGCCCGCACCTCTTCGCTCGCGTCGTGGCCGTACGCCTTGGCGAAGCGCTCCATGAAGTGGGCGCGGCGCAGCTGGTACTCCTGCGTGCCGACGGTCTCGATGACGAGGGTCGCCAGCATGCAGCCGACCTGGGCGGCCCGCTCCAGGGAGACGCCCCAGGCCAGACCGGACAGGAAGCCGGCGCGGAAGGCGTCGCCGACACCGGTGGGGTCGGCCTTGCGCTCCTCCTCGGGGCAGCCGACCTCGATCGGGTCCTCGCCCCGCCGCTCGATGCGGACACCGCGGGAGCCGAGCGTGGTGACGCGGTGGCCGACCTTGGACAGGATCTCCTCGTCGCTCCAGCCGGTCTTCGACTCGATGAGGCCCTTCTCGTACTCGTTGGAGAAGAGGTAGGTCGCGCCGTCCAGCAGTATCCGGATCTCCTCGCCGTCCATGCGGGCGATCTGCTGGGAGAAGTCGGCGGCGAAGGGGATCTGCCGGGAGCGGCACTCCTCGGTGTGCCGGAGCATGCCCTCGGGGTCGTCGGCGCCGATCAGGACCAGGTCGAGGCCGCCCACGCGGTCGGCGACGGTCTTCAGCTCGATCAGGCGGGCCTCGCTCATCGCGCCCGTGTAGAAGGAGCCGATCTGGTTGTGGTCGGCGTCCGTGGTGCACACGAAGCGGGCGGTGTGCAGGGTCTCGGAGATACGGACCGAGCCGGTGTCGACGCCGTGCCGGTCCAGCCAGGCCCGGTACTCGTCGAAGTCGGAGCCGGCGGCGCCGACCAGGATCGGCTGGGTGCCCAGCTGGCCCATGCCGAAGGCGATGTTCGCGCCCACACCGCCGCGGCGCACGTCCAGGTTGTCGACCAGGAACGACAGCGAGACCGTGTGCAGCTGGTCCGCGACGAACTGGTCGGCGAAGCGACCCGGGAAGGTCATGAGGTGGTCGGTGGCGATGGAGCCGGTGACTGCGATGCGCACGGCGGGGAGTCTCCTGGGGGGAGGTTGGGTTGACAGTCCACGCTACCTTCCGTGACCGGCTCTCTGAAGTGGCCGAAACTACCCGATAGTAGATCTTTCTTCTCGGGCCCCGGGGTGCTTACGGTGCCGCCATGACGAAATTCGAGGTCCGCGCCCCCGTTCCGGCCGACCAGGAGGCCGGTCTGGCCTCGCTGCTCGGCGACTGCGCGCGGATGGCACCTCACTGGGCCGTCCCCGACCGGGTCCTTTCCCGTCCGGTCTCCCCCGCACGCATCCACGGGGTCTCGGTGCCGCCGGGGTCGGCGCGTCTGCTGGACGCGATGTCCGACTACGGCGACTGACCGGCCGCCGGTCCGGGCCTCCCGCACCCGGACCGGCGCCCACAGGGGAACCGTGCGCTCCCCCGCTGCGTCCCATCGGCGTCCCCCGTAAAGGGGATGCGGGATACGACCCGACAGATCCGCCTTTGACAGGGCCGGGTCAGGGTCCTTGGGACAGTGCGCAGCCGAAGGAGCGATGCGGTGAACACCGAGCGACCCGAGAACGGTGCTTCCGGCGGCCGGCCGGAGAACGCGGGGGCCTCCGGCGGTCAGCCGGGGAACTTGGGGGCGCCCGGCGCGGCGAGCGCCTCCGGCGGTCACCCTGAGAGCTCGGGGGCGCCCGGCGCCGGGAGCTCGCCCGAGGCTGAGGCTCCGAACGGCGCGATCGCCGGCGAGGAGCAGGCGCGGGACGCCGGGGGCGGAGCATCGGACGACGCACGGGGGACGGACGCCGGGGGTGAGCGGCGGGCCGCTGTGCCCGGCACCGACGGGGCGGCCGAGGCCGAGGGCCACGGGAACGCGGACGCCGCCGACGAGGGTCGGGCGCTGGACGCCGGGGCCTCGGGAGCCGGCCGGGAAACGCACGCCGAGGGCGAGCCGCCGGCCCAGGCACCCGCCGCCGACGGGGCGGCCGAGGCCGAGGGCCACGGGAACGCGGACGCCATCGGCGAAGGGCGGGCGCTGGACGCCGGGGCCTCGGGGGCCCGCCGGGAAACGCACGCCGAGGGCGAGCCGCCGGCCCAGGCACCCGCCGCCGACGGGGCGGCCGAGGCCGAGGGCCAGGGAGACGCGGAGGCCGCCGGCGAAGGGCGGGCGTCGGTCCCCGCTGCTGGGGACGCGGGTGCCGGGGCGTCGGACGGCGATCGCGGAGCGGACGCCGGGGACGCGTCGGTCGGCGCCGGGAGTCGGGGTCAGGGTCCGGGTCTGGGCCGTGGGGGTCGCGACGGGCAGGGCGGGCGGCGGCGGTCGCCCGCTGTCGTCGCGTCCGTTGCCGCCGCCGTGTTGCTCGTCGGGGGAGGCGGTGCCTATCTCGCCGCCAGTGCCTCGGGTGGGTCGGACGGCTCCGCCGCGGCCGGGGCGTCCGGGGGGTCCACTCCCCCGCCGCTGCGTCTGGACGGTGCCACCGAGGGCAACGCCTCGAACGGCATCGCGCCCGGGGAGCCCAACCCGTACGGCGTGCGGTACCGGGCGGGCGGCGATCTGCCCGACGGGCCGGGGGCGGCGCCGGTGTACCGGGCCTCGGGGCAGGTCGGCGCGGACGACGTGCAGCGGCTGGCCGAGGCGCTCGGCGTGGACGGCACCCCGGTGACGCGCGGGCAGACCTGGCACATCGGCGGGAAGGACGGCACCGGTCCCACCCTCCAGGTGGACAAGCAGGCGCCGGGCGCCTGGACGTTCCAGCGGTTCGCCGCCGGTACCGACGACTGCCGGGGCATCGCCGGCTGCACGAAGACCCCGCCGGAACGCGCCGGTGACCCGCCGGCGGAGGACGCCGCGAAGAAGGCGGCGGCGCCGGTGCTGAAGGCGGCCGGGCAGGACGAGGCGAAGCTGGACGCCGGCCAGGTCATGGGCGCCCAGCGGGTGGTGCACGCCGAGCCGGTGGTGGACGGGCTGCCCACGTACGGCTGGACCACCGGGGTCACCGTGAACGCCCAGGGCGAGGTGGTCGGCGGCAGCGGACTGCTCGCCGCCCCGGTGAAGGGCGACAGCTACCCGGTGCTGAGCGCGGAGAAGACGCTCGGTCTGATGAACAAGACCCCGGGCGGCGGCGGCCGAAGCGGCATCGGGGGGTGCGCCGACCCCGTACCGCTGAAGGAACGATCGGATGCGGCCTGCGATCCGTCGGTGACGGCGAAGCAGGACACGGTCACCGTCGAGAAGGCGGTGTTCGGGCTGGCCGCGCACGCGGTGGACGGCCGGCAGGCGCTGGTGCCGTCCTGGCTGTTCCAGGTGCGGGCGCAGGACGCGCGGGACCGCTTCACCGTGACGTATCCGGCGGTCGACCCGGCGTTCCTGGCCCCGCCGTCCGAGGAGCCGACGACCGGGCCGAGCCCGCGTCCGTCCGGCCCGAAGGACGACCCGTCCGCCTCGCCGGTCACCCGGAACGTGACGGTGGAGGGCTACACGGCCGAGGGCAGGGACCTCACGGTGACCTTCACGGGCGGGGTGTGCGCGGACTACGACGTCACGGCGAGCGAGAGCGGCGGCACGGTGACGGTCCGGGTGACGGAGACGACCCGTCCGGAGAAGGTCTGCATCCTCATCGCCAAGGTCTTCCACCGGACCGTGCGGCTGGACGCGCCGCTCGGCGACCGGAGGGTCGTGGGCACGGACGGGCAGGGCGTACCGCTGGAGAAGCCCGGCGCGCGGCTGCCCGCGACACCGCAGACGTCCGGGGCCCGTTGAGGCGTCCCCGGACACAGGAAGGCGGCGGCCCCGTCGGAGGGGGTCGCCGCCTTTCCATGGACGGGCCGGGATCGGCCGGTCCGGCTAGCTGAACGAGTCGCCGCAGGCGCAGGAGCCCGTCGCATTGGGGTTGTCGATCGTGAAGCCCTGCTTCTCGATGGTGTCGACGAAGTCGATCGACGCGCCGCCCAGGTACGGGGCGCTCATGCGGTCGGTGACGACCTTGACTCCGCCGAAGTCCTTCACGACGTCGCCGTCGAGCGAACGCTCGTCGAAGAAGAGCTGGTAGCGCAGGCCCGAGCAGCCACCCGGCTGAACGGCGACACGCAGAGCCAGGTCGTCACGGCCTTCCTGGTCCAGCAGGGCCTTGACCTTGGCCGCGGCGGCGTCGCTCAGAATGATGCCGTCGGTGGCGGTGCTGGTCTCGTCCGATACGGACATCTACATCTCTCCCGGGTTGTACGGAGACTGCTTGCCGACGAGTGCAACCGGCAAGGCCGCGGATTCATTCCGGGCCGAGCGTGCTTTTTCCGCTTCTCATGCTCGCCCTCTTCATGCTCGCACATGCCCGGCGGCGCGGACAGCGCCCTGGTGGCGGGCGACGAGCGGGCCGTTCCGGGATTCCCGTCACATCGACACGACCGCCATCGTCAAACTGACGTGAAGCGGTTATGATAGATAGCGTCAATCCGACGAGAAGTCGGAGAAGGTGTCCCGCTTGACCCGCCGGACCGGTTTTCCGGCGCCGGCGAGCCGCAGAACAGAAAGGGTGCGTGTCGTGACCACCGCCCAGACCCAGGAGCTCGACGTACAGCCGACGCCCCTCGCCCTGCTGCTCCTCGGCCGCGAGGCCGACCCGAGGAGCGAGCGCGGCGTCGAGTGTCCCGGTGACCTGCCCTCGCCGTCCGACCCCGACCTGGTCGAGCGGGCCCGCGCGGCCAAGGAGAAGCTCGGCGACAAGGTCTTCGTGCTCGGCCACCACTACCAGCGCGACGAGGTCATCCAGTTCGCGGACGTGACCGGTGACTCCTTCAAGCTGGCCCGCGACGCCGCCGCCCGCCCGGAGGCGGAGTACATCGTGTTCTGCGGTGTGCACTTCATGGCGGAGTCCGCGGACATCCTGACCTCCGACGACCAGAAGGTCGTCCTGCCCGACCTGGCCGCCGGCTGCTCGATGGCCGACATGGCGACGGCCGAGCAGGTCGCCGAGTGCTGGGACGTTCTGACCGAGGCCGGCATAGCCGAGCAGGTCGTGCCCGTCTCGTACATGAACTCCTCGGCTGACATCAAGGCGTTCACCGGCAAGCACGGCGGCACGATCTGCACGTCGTCCAACGCCGAGCGCGCCCTGGACTGGGCCTTCGAGCAGGGCGAGAAGGTCCTCTTCCTGCCCGACCAGCACCTCGGCCGCAACACCGCGGTGCGGGACATGGGCATGTCCCTGGAGGACTGTGTCGTCTACAACCCGCACAAGCCGAACGGCGGCCTGACCGCCGACGAGCTGCGCGCGGCGAAGATGATCCTGTGGCGCGGCCACTGCTCGGTGCACGGCCGCTTCAGCCTGGACTCCGTCAACGACGTGCGCGAGCGCATCCCCGGCGTGAACGTCCTGGTGCACCCCGAGTGCAAGCACGAGGTCGTGGCCGCCGCCGACTACGTCGGGTCGACGGAGTACATCATCAAGGCCCTGGAGGCCGCCCCGGCCGGCTCCAAGTGGGCCATCGGCACGGAGCTGAACCTGGTCCGCCGTCTGGCGAACCGTTTCGCGCCCGAGGGCAAGGAGATCGTCTTCCTCGACAAGACGGTCTGCTTCTGCTCGACCATGAACCGCATCGACCTCCCCCACCTGGTGTGGACGCTGGAGTCGCTGGCCGAGGGCACCCTGGTCAACCGGATCGAGGTCGACAAGGAGACCGAGGCGTTCGCGAAGCTCGCGCTGGAGCGGATGCTGGCCCTGCCGTAACCGGCGGCCGCCCCCGCACTCACCCCGGCACGGGCTTCCGGTCGGGGTGAGCCGGGTCCAGCGTGAAAAGACCGCCCTCGGAGGTGCTGACGATCAGGGCACCCCCGTCGAGCAGGACCTGTGACGACTCCTGGCCCAGGTTCTCCGCCCGCTCGGCACGCGGCATGGTCTCCCAGAGCAGCGTGCCCCTGCGGGCGTCGAGGGCGGCGACCCGGCCGCTGGCGGTGGAGAGGTAGACCGTGCGGGCGCGCGGGTCGTGGACGACGCCGGAGGGCTGCTCCAGGCTGGTCCGTGTGGTCCACAGCCGTTCGCCGGTCCGGGCCGACACCGCGGTGAGCCGGCCGGAGGACGAGGCGCTCCAGAGGACGCCGTCCGCGAGGGTCACGTCCCCTTCGAGCTCGTGCGCGAGGCGCGTCGTGGTGGAGCGGCCCGTACCGGTGTCGACCAGCCGGATCCGTGTGTACGCGTCCCGCTGCAGGTCTTCGACCGGGTCGAGCAGGAGGGCGCGCCCCTCGAACATGCCGAGGAGTGCCGACCGGTGGGGCACCTTCGCGGTGTGCGCCGTGCCGTCGGCCCCGTCCAGACTCAGGAGCGTCCGGTTCTCCGCCCCCGTCAGGGCCGGCCCGCACACCAGGGGCAGACCGGACCCGGTGTGCGCCCAGTCGCAGTACTGCCCTTCCGGCAGGGTGGCCGTCCAGCGCGCGGCGCCGGTGCGTGGCGAGCGGGCGACGAGCGTCCGGCCGCCTCTGTCCCCGGGCACGACCACGAGGTCGCCGGAGAGGTGCGGGCTCGCCGGACCGGAGTTCAGCTCGCGGTGCCACAGGCGCTTCCCGGTCAGCCCGTCGAGGGCGCCGACCGAGGGCCGGGGCTCTCCGTCCCGGCCGGGGCGGTACTGCTGCTCGACCACCACCGCGCCGTCCACGACCCCGAGGATCCTGAAGCCGAACGAGCCCTTGCCCGTGACGGACGGCACCCCGTCGGCGCGCCAGACGACCCGCCCGGTGAGCGCGTCGACCCGCATGGGGAGGGTGCCGTCGCCCGCGCAGAAGACGGCTCTCTCGTGCGTCGCGCACCGGGGCGCGTAGTACATGTTCAGGCCGATCACGTCGGAGGCCGTCCGCACACCGCTCGCGGCCGTCGCGTCCACCGTGGTCTGCCACGGCCGCCACCCGGCCGGCAGGGCCGTCCAGCGGGAGGGCGTGGCGACACCGGTGCCCTTCGGGCGGTCGTCGTCCCCGGTGTCCGGGCCGTTGAGCAGATAGGCCGTCAGCCCGAGCGCGAGGACGACGGCGGTCCCGGCCACGGCCCACAGCCGGCGGGCCCGGCCCCGGCGGCGCGCGGGCGGCTCGGCACCGGGCAGGGAGTCGGAGTCGGGCGTTCCGGCGGGCTGGGTGCGGACCAGGGCCAGTTCACCGGCCCGCAGCCGGACCGTTCCGCCCTCGTCGTCGCCGGTCTCCGGCAGGGCGGCGACGAACTCGGCGGCCAGGGTGCCCGGTCGGGGCCGCTCCTCGGGGTTCTTGACCAGGCAGCGTTCCAGGATCGGGCGCAGCGGGTCCGGTACGCCGTCCAGGACGGGGGCGTCGTGGACCACCCGGTACGCCGTGAGATAGGGGCTGTCCGCGTCGAAGGGGCCGCGCCCGGTCGCGGCGAAGACCAGCAGGGCGCCCAGCGAGAAGACGTCGGAGGCCGGGCCCACCGAGCGGGCGTCGGTCAGCTGCTCCGGGGACATGAACGGCGGGGTGCCGATCATCTGGCCGGTCTCGGTGAGGGTGTTGTGGTTCTCGACCGCGCGGGAGATGCCGAAGTCGATGACCCGGGGGCCGTCGTCGGCCATCAGCACGTTGGCGGGCTTGAGGTCGCGGTGGACGACCCCGGCGCGGTGGATCTCCCGGAGCGCCTCGACCAGGCCGAGCGCGAGGCGCCGCAGCTCGGTGCGGGTCAGCGGGCCGCCGTCGCGGATGCGGGCGGCGAGCGAGGGGCCGGGCACGTACTGCGTGGCCATCCAGGGGCGTTCGGCGTCCGGGTCGGCGTCCACGACGGGGGCGGTGAAGACGCCGCTCACCTTGCGGACGGCGGCGATCTCCTGGCGGAAGCGGGTCCGGAAGACGGGGTCCTCGGCGTACTGGGCGTGCACCACCTTCACGGCGACCTCGCGGCCGGACCGGGCTCTGCCCCGGTAGACGGCGCCCATGCCTCCGGCGCCGAGCCGGTCCAGCAGCCGATAGCCACCGACCGACTTCGGGTCGTCCTTGCGCAGCGGCACGCCCGAGCCCCTCCCCCGTGAGCCAGTTCGAGGCCCCAGCATATGTAACGGCACAACGGCGACGGCCGGTTCCCGGACCGGGTGTTCCGGTCCGGGACCCGGCCGTCACGGGTCGAGCGGGTCGAGCGATCCAGCGGATCGAGCGGTCAGACGGACGCGGGCTGCGTCTCGTCCTCGGAGGCGTCCGGCGCGTCCGGCGCCGGCTGCTCGGGCAGGCCCGCCTTCCCGGCCCGCTTCGCCGCCCGCTTCTTCGCCCGGCGCTCCTTGCGCAGTTCGAGCATCGCGTAGAGCGTCGGGACGAGGAGCAGGGTCAGCAGCGTCGACGTGATCAGGCCACCGATGACGACCACGGCCAGCGGCTGGGCGATGAAGCCGCCCTCGCCGGTGACGCCGAGCGCCATCGGGAGCAGGGCGAAGATCGTCGCCAGCGCCGTCATGAGGATCGGGCGCAGCCGGTGCCGGCCGCCCTCGATCACGGCCTCGACGACGCCGTACCCCTGGGACCGGTACTGGTTGATGAGGTCGATCAGCACGATGGCGTTGGTGACCACGATGCCGATCAGCATCAGCATGCCGATCATCGCGGGGACGCCCATCGGGGTGCCGGTCGCGATCAGCAGGCCGATCGCGCCGGTCGCCGCGAACGGGATGGAGACCAGCAGGATCAGCGGCTGCGCGAGCGAGCGGAAGGTCGCCACCAGCAACATGAAGACGATCGCGATCGCCGCCAGCATCGCCAGGCCCAGGTTGGCGAACGCCTCGTCCTGGTCCTGGGAGACACCGCCGATGTCGGCCGTCGCGCCCGCCGGGAGCTTCAGCCCGTCGATCTTCGACTGGAGGTCGGCGCTGACCGCGCCGGTGTTGTCACCGGTCGGCTTGGCGGTGATGGTGGCGGCGCGCTGCCCGTCGATCCGGGTCATCGACACCGGGCCGTCCACGAGCTTCACGTCCGCGATGTCACCCAGCTTCACCGGGCCGAGGCGCAGCTCCCGCAGCTCCTTCAACGTGGTCGCGGGCTCGGCCGACTTGATGACGACGTCCCGTTCGGTGTCGTCGAGGGTGGCCTGCGCCGCGGTGGTGCCGCGGACCGCCTGGGCGACGGCCACGCCGAGGGTCTGCTCGTCGAAGCCGGCCGCGGCCGCCTCGGAGTTGGCCCGCACCGAGATACGCGGCACGCTCTGCGACAGGTCGCTGGTGACGTCGGTGACGTCGTCCAGGCCGGCCACGGCCTTGCGGACCTGCTCGGACGCGGTGCGCAGCACACCGGCGTCGGCCGCCTTGACGACGACACTCAGGTCCTGGGCGCCGAAGCCGTCACCGGCGGAGATGGTGGTCGTGCCGATGCCGTCGAGCTTCTTCAGACCGGACTCGATCCGGCCCTGCACGTCGTCGTAGGACGCGGAGTCCTCCAGCATCACCTGGTACGACGCCTGGTTGGTGTCGGTGCCGCCGCCGAAGGCGGCCATGAATCCGGACGAGCCGATGGTGACCTGGTAGTCCTTGACGCCCTTCGTCTCCGCGAGCAGCTTCTCGACCTTCCTGGCCTGCGCGTCGGTCGCCGCGAGGCTGGTGCCCGGCGCGAGCTCCTGCTTGACGGTGAGGACCTCCTGCTCGCCCTGGTCGAAGAAGTTCGTCTTCAGCAGCGGCGCCATGCCGAACGTGCCGAACAGGACGGCGACGGCGATGAGGACGCTGGTCAGCCGGCGGCGGGTCGCGAACCGCAGGACGGGCACGTAGATCCGCTGCAGACGGCTGCGGGCCTCCTTCTCCTCGGCCGCGCGGCGCGCCTCGTCGGCGTCCTCGGGGGTGCCCTTCGGAGCGCGCAGGAACCAGTACGACAGCACCGGCACGACCGTGAGGGACACCAGCAGCGACGCCAGCAGGGCCGCCGTGACCGTCAGGCTGAACGAGCCGAACAGCTCGCCCACCATGCCGCCGACCAGGCCGATCGGCAGGAAGACGGCCACCGTGGTGAGCGTCGAGGAGGTCACCGCGCCGGCGACCTCGCGGACCGCCTTGAGGATGGCCTCCTCGCGCTCCTCGCCGTAGCCGAGGTGCCGCTTGATGTTCTCCAGGACGACGATGGAGTCGTCGACGACCCGGCCGATCGCGATGGTCAGCGCGCCGAGCGTCAGCATGTTGAGGGAGAGGTCCCGCGTCCACAGCACGATCAGGGCGAGGACGACGGACAGCGGGATGGACACGGCGGTCACCAGCGTCGAGCGGATCGACGCGAGGAAGACCAGGATGACCAGGACCGCGAAGAGCAGGCCGAGCGCCCCCTCGGTGGTCAGCCCGTCGATGGACTTCGCCACGGCGGGGCCCTGGTCGCTGACGACGGTGAGCGTGGCGTCCTTGCCGAGGTCGGCGCGCAGCTTCGGCAGCTTGTCCTGGACGGCGTCGGAGATGGCGACGGCGCTGCCGTCCCGGTCCATCGTGACGGCGACGGCCAGCGACGGCTTGCCGTCGGTGCGGGTGAGGGAGTCGGCGGGGGCCTGCTCCTGTTCGACGGCGGCCACGTCGCCGAGGCGTACGGGCTTGCCCTTGCCGGCGCCGGTGACGCGCAGGTCCTCGATCTGGTCGAGGGAGGTGAAGCCGCCGCCGACCTGGACGGTGCGGTTGGCGCCGCCCTCGTCGAAGGAGCCGGCGGGCAGCGTGGCGCCGCCGGCCCGGAGGGCCTTGGCGAGGTCGGCGGAGGTCAGGCCGGCCTTGGCCAGCTTGCCGTCGTCGGGCGTGACGGCGATCTGGAGGTCGCGCACACCGTCGACGGTGACCTGGCCGACGCCGTCGATCTCCTTGAGGGCGGGCACGAGGGTGCGGTCGAGCCGGTCGGCCAGGGCCTGCTGGTCCTTGCCGGAGGTGACGGCGAGGACGACGGTCGGGATGTCGTCCGTGGAGCCCGCGATGACCTGGGGGTCGACGGAGTCGGGCAGCTGGACGCGGGCCCGGTTGACGGCCTGCTGGACGTCGGCGACGAGCTGCTGGGTGCCGGGGCCGTAGTCGAAGGACGCCATGATCACGGCGTTGCCCTCGGCGGCGGTGGAGGTGACGCCGGTGATGCCGTCGACGGCTTCGAGGCTGTCCTCGATCGGCTCGACGACCTGCTTCTCGACCACGTCCGGCGACGCGCCCTGGTAGGGGGCGATCACGGACACCATGGGCAGTTCGATGGAGGGCAGCAGCTGCTGCTTGAGCTGGGGTATCGCGATCGCGCCGAAGACCAGCGCGATGATCGAGATCAGGCCGATCAGGGCTCGTTGCGCGAGGCTGAATCGGGACAGCCAGGACATGGGTGGAAGGTCTCTCTCCTGTGGGCGGAAGGCGCGGGCGGGCGGGCGCGCCGCGGTGGCGCGGCTCACGGATCGTCGCCCGCCCCTACACCCTGGGCCATCGGGGAGGCCCGTTCCCTAGCCCCCAGGTCCATTTCTCACCGGGCGCCTACTCCCGGCGCAGTACGCGGGCTGGAGTTCACTCCACCCTCGGACGTACCAGCCCGGACTCGTAGGCGATGACGACGAGCTGGGCCCGGTCGCGGGCGCCCAGCTTGGACATGGCCCGGTTGACGTGGGTCTTCACGGTGAGCGGGCTGACCTCCAGCCGCTCGGCGATCTCGTCGTTGGAGTGCCCGCCGGCGACCTGGACCAGCACCTCGCGCTCGCGGACGGTCAGGGCGCCGAGCCGCTCGCCGCGCGCGGGGTCGTGGTCGGCACCGTCGCCGTGGGCGAGGAAGCGGGCGATGAGGCTCTTGGTGGCGGCCGGGGACAGCAGAGCCTCGCCGCCCGCGGCGACCCGGATCGCGGCGAGGAGTTCCTCGGGCTCGGAGCCCTTGCCGAGGAACCCGGAGGCGCCGGCCCGCAGCGACTGCACGACGTAGTCGTCGACCTCGAAGGTGGTCAGTATGACGACGCGGACGTGGGCGAGGTCCGGGTCGGTGCTGATCATGCGGGTGGCGGCGAGGCCGTCGGTGCCGGGCATCCGGATGTCCATGAGGACGACGTCGGCCCGCTCCTGCTTCGCCAGCCGCACCGCCTCCTCGCCGTCGGACGCCTCGCCGACGACCTGCATGTCCGGTTCGGAGTCGACGAGCACCCGGAAGGCGCTGCGCAGCAGGGCCTGGTCGTCGGCGAGCAGGACGCGGATCGGCATACGGCTTCCTCGGCGGGCGCTGGAGGGGGGAGGGACCTGGTGCCACGACAACTGCCGGAGGGCCCCGGCGAGTTCCCGTCGGGCCGTCACACCGCGTCCTCCGTGGCCCGGACGCCGGCCCCGGCCGGCAGGATCGCGTGGACGCGGAACCCGCCGCCGTAGCGGGGCCCGGTGGTGAGGGTGCCGCGCAGGGCGGAGACGCGTTCGCGCATGCCGAGCAGGCCGTGGCCGCCGCCCGCGCTGCCGCCGTCCTGGCCGGAGCCGTCGTCGAGGACGGTGACCTCGATGTTGGGGCCGACGCGGACGACGCTGATCTCGGCCCTGGCGCCCGGCCCCGCGTGCTTCTGCACGTTGGTCAGGGCCTCCTGGATGACGCGGTAGGCGGCGAGGCCGACGGCGGCGGGCAGCGTGGTGTCCTGGTCGGCGCGGGCGACGTCGACCTGGAGTCCGGCGTTGCGGAAGGTGCCGGCGAGTTCGTCGAGGCGGTCCAGGCCGGGCGCGGGTTCGGTGGGGGCCTCGGGGTCGCCGGACTGCCGCAGCAGGCCGACCGTGGCACGCAGTTCGTCGAGGGCGGAGCGGCTGGCCTCCCGTACGTGGGCGAGGGCCTCCTTGGCCTGGTCGGGCCGCTTGTCCATGACGTGGGCGGCGACGCCGGCCTGCACATTGACCAGGGCGATGTGGTGGGCGACCACGTCGTGCAGGTCGCGGGCGATGCGCAGGCGCTCCTCGGCGACGCGGCGGCGGGCCTCCTCCTCGCGGGTGCGCTCGGCCCGCTCGGCGCGCTCGCGGATGGCGGTGACCACCGCGCGGCGGCTGCGCACGGCGTCTCCGGCGGTGGCGCCGATGCCGGTCCAGGCGAAGATGGCCAGGTTCTCCTGGGAGTACCAGGGCAGCGGTCCGGCGAGCATCGCGGAGCCGGTCAGCACGGTGACCGTGAGCAGGCCGATCCGCCAGGTCGTGGAGCGGTCGGTGGTGGAGGCGACGGTGTAGAGCGCGACGACCGCGGCCATGGCGACGGGGGCGCGGGGGTCGCCGGTGGCGAACTCCACGAGGGAGAGCGTGCCGGTCACGGCGAGGACCGTGATGGGGGCGCGGCGGCGCAGCACCAGGGCCGCGGCGGCGAGGGTCATCAGCAGCAGGCTGAGGGCGTCCGGGGTGCGCAGCCCCCAGGTGACGCCGTCCTCGCCGTGCGGGTCCACGAACGAGCCGGCCACCATGCAGGTCAGGACGGCGACGGCCAGCGCCGCGTCCAGGGCGAGGGGGTGCGCGGTGAGGTGCCGGCGCACGCGCGGCCCTGCGGAGCTCGTAACGGGGGCCAACTCGGTTTCCTCGGGTGAGACGTGCCCGGTGTCGTGGGTGCGGCCGCCGGCCCGCACGGGGCGCGCCGGCGGGTCAGCCGGGGATGAGCCCGTCGTCGCTCAGCAGCTCCCGGACCTCCTCCAGGGTGGCGTCCGGGGACGGCAGGATGAGGTCCGAGGGCTCCAGGGAGTCGTCGGGCAGCGGGGTGCCCCGTCCGCGGACGGCGGCGAGCAGGGCGGTGAGGGTGCGGCGGAAGCCGGGGCCGTCGCCGCCCTCCATCTCCTCGAGCAGCTCGTCGTCCAGCTTGTTCAGCTCGGGCAGGTGGCTGTCGGACAGCCGTACCTGCCCCTCACCCATGATCCGGACGATCATGTCGCCCATCTCGGCCTCCTCGGCGTGGGACCCCGGCCGTCCGCTACTGCTTGTCGAAGCGCGGGGTGTCCTGCGGCTGCTGCTGGGACTGCTGCTGCCCGGTACCGCCCTCGATGGCCTGCTGGCCGGCCGAGGGGCCTCCCGCCAGCTCCGCCTTCATGCGCTGCAGCTCCAGCTCTACATCCGTACCACCGGAGAGCCGGTCCAGCTCGGCCTGGATGTCGTCCTTGTGCATGCCGGACTGGTCGTCGAGGGCGCCGGAGGCGAGGAGCTCGTCGATGGCGCCGGCGCGGGCCTGGAGCTGGGCCGTCTTGTCCTCGGCCCGCTGGATCGCCAGGCCTACGTCGCCCATCTCCTCGGAGATGCCGGAGAACGCCTCGCCGATCCGGGTCTGCGCCTGGGCCGCGGTGTAGGTGGCCTTGATGGTCTCCTTCTTGGTGCGGAAGGCGTCCACCTTGGCCTGGAGCCGCTGGGCCGCGAGGGTGAGCTTCTCCTCCTCGCCCTGCAGGGTCGCGTGCTGGGTCTCCAGGTCCGTCACCTGCTGCTGGAGGGCGGCGCGGCGCGAGAGGGCCTCGCGGGCCAGGTCCTCGCGGCCGAGCGCGAGCGCCTTGCGGCCCTGGTCCTCCAGCTTGGACGACTGCTGCTGGAGCTGGTTGAGCTGGAGCTCCAGGCGCTTGCGGGAGGTGGCCACGTCGGCCACGCCCCGGCGCACCTTCTGAAGCAGCTCGAGCTGCTTCTGGTACGAGTAATCGAGGGTTTCGCGCGGGTCCTCGGCCCGGTCAAGGGCCTTGTTCGCCTTCGCGCGGAAGATCATCCCCATACGCTTCATGACACCGCTCATGGGCTTCGCGCGCCCCCTTCTGACGGACTCCAGCTCCAGCACCTGCGACAGAACCCACAGTACGGGCCCTGCATCCATTACCGCACTGTTCGGGGACGGATGCGCTCATCCCCAAGGACGACTGCGTCCACCTCCGCTCCGGCGTGAGGAGTAGGTGACCCCCGGGGTGTCCCCTCGAGGGGCCGTCCACGACGTCCCCTCTGTCCCCGTACGACGTCCGGTGTTGCCGGATCGTTCCCCACGGGGCTGGGGTCCAACCCCGGGCACCCCGTACCCTTGGGTTTTGTGTTCCGTAGCCGTGCCAAGGACGAGAAGGCCCAGGACGCCGACAAGGCGCCGGTGACCGACTCCACTCAGACCCGCCATCCCGAGGCCCCGAAGGGCCGCCCCACGCCCAAGCGGAGTGAGGCCCAGTCGCAGCGTCGCAGCGTGGCCAACACGTCGATGACGCGCAAGGACGCCGCCAAGCGGCAGCGCGAGGAGCGCCGTGCCGCCCTGGAGCGTCAGCGCCAGGCGCTGGCCACGGGCGACGAGCGGTACCTGCCCGCCCGCGACAAGGGCCCGGTCCGCAAGTTCGCGCGTGACTTCATCGACTCGCGCTTCAACATCGCGGAGTTCTTCCTCCCGATGGCCGTGGTCATCCTCGTGCTGAGCATGGTGCGGGTGCCCGCGCTGCAGAACATCGCGCTGCTGCTGTGGCTCATCGTGATCGTGCTGATCGTGCTCGACTCGGTCGTCACGGCCTTCCGCCTGAAGAAGCGGCTCGCCGAGCGCTTCCCCGACGTCAACCGCCGCGGTGCCGTCGCCTACGCGCTGATGCGCTCCCTCCAGATGCGCCGGCTCCGGCTGCCCAAGCCCCAGGTCAAGCGCGGAGAGCGGCCCTGAGCGCTGCCGAATTCTCCGGGGGTGCGGCCGACGCCTGGCTCAGCAAGGTGGGCGGTCTGCGTGACGTCGTACGGCAGGAGCTGGTGGCCCGGCAGCTCGACGAGCAGATAGCGGGGCGGTTCCCCGTCGGCAAGCGGCTGCGGGTGCTCGACGTGGGCATGGGCCAGGGCACGCAGGCGCTGCGGCTGGCCCGCGCCGGGCACCAGGTGACCGGCGTCGAGCGGGACGCGACGATGATCGCGGCGGCCCGCGCCCGGCTGGCCGGTGAGCCCGAGGGCATCCGGGAGCGGGTGCGGATCGTCCAGGGCGACGGGCGCGACACCGGTGTGCACTTCCTGCCGGGCAGCTTCGACGTCGTGCTCTGCCACGGCGTGCTCATGTACGTCGACGAGCCCGATCCGCTGCTGGCCGGGCTGGCGCGGATGCTGGCGCCCGGCGGGCTGCTGTCGCTGCTCGTCCGCAACGGCGACGCACTCGCCCTGCGGCCCGGTCTGGCCGGCGACTGGGAGACGGCGCTGGCCGCCTTCGACACCAGCGCGTACCGCAATCGCCTGGGACTGGACGTCCGGGCGGACCGGCTGTCCGATCTGACGGCGACGCTCGCCGGGATCGGCGCGCCGCTGCACACCTGGTACGGCGTGCGGGTGTGCACGGACACGGCCGCCGACGGGGCGGAGATCCCCGGCGACCTGGACACCCTCCTCGCGGTCGAGGAGCGGGCCGGGCGGACCGACCCGTACCGGGGTGTGGCGGCGCTGCTGCATCTGTGCGGGGTGCGCGGCTGAGCCCGTTCGGGTGCGCTCCACGGGCCGTGCGCACGGGCCGGGGCGAGACTCGGGGCCATGGATGTTCGCCGTCCCCCCGCCCCCCGGCCGTCCGTCGTCGCGGCGGCCGTGCTGCTGAGTGCCGCGCTGCTCCTCGCCGGCTGCTCCGGGTCCTCGTCGCCCCGCGATCCGCGTGACGCGACGAGCCAGGCCGCCGCGCCCCGGGCGAGGACGGCCGCCGACGATCTGCAGGACGGCTATCTGCAGGTGATCCGGAACGTCCTGCCGTCGGTCGTGCAGATCCAGGCCAAACGTGACCTCGGGTCCGGCGTGGTCTACGACGACGAAGGACACATCGTCACCAACGCGCACGTCGTCGGGAACGAGAAGACCTTCCGTGTGACGACCGCGGGCAGCGAGCGGGAGCTGACCGCGCGGCTCGTGGCGTCGTACCCCCCGCAGGACCTCGCCGTCGTCCAGCTGGACGACCCGCCGGACGGGCTGCGGCCGGCCACGTTCGGGGACTCCGCGAAGGTGCGGGTCGGGCAGATCGTGCTGGCCATGGGGTCGCCGCTCGGGCTGTCGTCCAGCGTGACCCAGGGCATCGTCTCGGCGACCGGACGGACGGTCACGGAGGGCGGGGACGACGGCGGGACGGGCGCGACGATCGCCAACATGGTGCAGACGTCGGCGGCCATCAACCCGGGCAACAGCGGCGGCGCCCTGGTCGATCTGGACAGCCAGGTCGTCGGCATCCCGACGCTCGCCGCCGTCGATCCCGGCGCGGGTGGCGCGGCACCGGGCATCGGGTTCGCGATCCCGGCGTCGACGGTACGGAAGATCGCCGATCAGATCATCGAGAACGGCCGGGTCACCGACTCGGGCCGGGCGGCGCTCGGCATCACCGGGCGGACCGTCGTGGACTCCGATCTGGAGCCGGCCGGTGTGGCCGTCGTCGCGGTGCAGTCGGGCGGCGCCGCCGACAAGGCCGGGCTGAAGCCGGGCGACGTCATCACCCGGCTGGGTGACACGGACATCACCACCATCGCGTCGCTGTCGGAGGCGCTGGCCGCCGACGAGCCGGGGGAACGGACGTCGGTGACGTTCACCCGTGAAGGGGACGAGAAGAAGGCGGATGTGACGCTCGGTGAGCAGTGAGGTGAGCGCTGAGGGGTGACGGGGGCGGGGGCGTACGGCCCCCGCCCCGGTCGTGTCACGCCTCGGCGTGCAGGCTCATCGGCCCGTAGATCTCGGTGGCGTCCTCGAAGAGGCGGACCTGGTCCGCGCCGCCCTCCTGAAGTTCCTTCCAGTGCTCGCCGATCCAGGACTCGGCGTCCCCCTGGGTGGTGAACTCCTCGGGCTGCACCGCGGGCTGGACCTCCGCCCCGTCGGCCTTCTCGAACCGCCACGTCCATGCCGCCATCTACGCCTCCAAGGTGTCAGCACGTGCAAAGGGAGAGCCGGAACGAGGTCCGGCTCCTGCGCTGAGCCTAGTCGGCTGCGCGAGACCTGCGGCGACGGGTGAAAATCGGGGCGTGGAACTGACTCTTCTCGGCACCGGCGCCCCCGCGGGACTCCCCCGCCCCGACTGTCCGTGCGCGGCGTGCGCGAGCGCGCTCGGCGAGGAGGCGCGGGCCGCCACCTCGCTCCTCGTGGACGGGACGCTGATGCTCGATCTGACGCCGGGGGCGGCGTTCGCCGCGGCGCGGGCCGGGCGTTCGCTGGGATCCGTACGGCAGGTGCTGCTGACGCATCCGCACAACGGGCCCGCCGTGGAGGTGCCGGCGGGGTTGCCGCAGCCGGGCCGGATGCCGGACGGGCGGGAGCTGGCGCTGCTGACGGGGCATCGGGTGCGGGCGGTCGCCATGGACGCGCCGGGCACCGGCTACGAGGTGACCGGGCCGGACGGGCAGCGCCTGCTGTACCTGCCGCCCGGGTGCGCGCCGGCCGGGCTCGAGGAGGGTGCGGTGGGGCCGTACGACATGGTGGTCGCCGATGTCGTGGGGCGGCCGGACGCGCTGGCGAAGCTGCGGGCGGTGGGGGCGGCCGGGCCGGCCACGGACGTCGTCGCCGTCCATCTGGACCACGACGTGCCGCCGGGGCCCGAGCTGCGGCGGCGGCTGGCGGCGGCGGGGGCGCGGGCGGTGCCGGACGGGACGACGCTGGTGGTGGGCGCGTACGAGCAGGGCGCCGAGGTGCCGCGCGTGCCCCGGCGGACGCTGGTGCTGGGCGGCGCGCGGTCCGGGAAGTCGGTGGAGGCGGAGCGGCGGCTGGAGTCGTTCCCCGACGTGCTGTACGTGGCGACGGGCGGCACGCGGGGCGGGGACACCGAGTGGGCGCAGCGGGTCGCCGCGCACCGGGAGCGGCGGCCGGGGTCCTGGCGGACGACCGAGACCTGCGATCTGGTGCCGCTGCTGGCCGAGGAGGGGGCGCCGCTGCTCGTGGACTGTCTGTCGCTGTGGCTGACGGACGCGATGGACGCGGTGGGGGCGTGGGACGACGCGGTGTGGGCGGACGGTGGGGAGCGGGCGTTGCGGGAACGCGTGCGCTTGCTGGTGGAGGCGGTGCGGGGTGCCCGGCGGACCGTGGTGGCCGTGTCCAACGAGGTGGGGTCGGGGATCGTGCCGGCGACCGCGTCCGGGCGGCGGTACCGGGACGAGTTGGGGCGGCTGAACGCGGCGGTCGCGGGTGAGTGCGAGCAGGTGTTGTTGGTGGTGGCCGGGCAGGTGGTGGTGTTGCGCGGCTGAGGGGGGTGGGTCTTGTTGGCTGGCGGGTGCGGGTGGTAGGCGGCTGGGCGCGCAGTTCCCCGCGCCCCTGAGGGAGCTGCCGGGGACTGTCGGTTTGCGGGTGCGGGTCGTGGGTGGCTGGGCGCGTAGTTCCCCGTGCTCCTGAGGGTGATGGTGGGGGCGGCGCTTTCCTAGGTGACCGTGCCCCTCATGGGGCCTTCGCGATGATTCTGTAGGCGTTCGAGAGGGGGGTGCGGCTGAGGAGGGGGGCCAGGAGGTGGTCCAGGGTCCAGGCCAGGGCCACCAGGGGGAGCCCCAGGCGGTCCAGGGGGGACGGGAGCAGGCGGGACAGGACCAGGGACGTCGTGGCCGCCAGGTCGTACGGGAGGTGGGCGGCGCGGTGGTCCGTGGCGACGACCGTGCAGCCGTGGGCCTCCAGCGTCTCGCGGAGCGCGTCGGCCGGCAGCAGGTGCAGATGGCCGGGGCGGCTGTGCGGGACCCAGGCCGGGCCGAGGAGCCTCGCGAACAGGCAGCGCGGGTTGGGCAGTTCGAGGACGAGGTGGCCGCCGGGCCGCAGGACGGCGAGGGCAGCGCGCAGCTCCGCGAGCGGGTCCGGGGCGTGCTCCAGGTGCCGGAACATGCTGACGACGTCGTAGCGGGCGCGCAGCCGGTCCGTGATGCGGGGGTCCGTCAGATGCCCGACGTGGGCCTCCTCCACGCGCTCGGCGACCCGCGCCCGCAGCACCCGGTGGCCGGCGTCGAGCCCGTCGAAGGCGGTGTAGGGGAAGACCTCCTTGGCCGTCTCGGGGAAGCGGCCGTAGCCGGTGCCCACGTCGAGCCAGCTCTCCGGCTCGGGGAGACCGAGCGCGGCGCGGGCGGCGGCCCGCAGATGGCGGGGGCCGCGTCGGGTGAGCCCGAGGTGGCGGGGGACGAACGTGTGCTCCCGGCACGCGGCGAGGGTGAACGCGCAGGTGGTGTCCGGGCGTTCGGCGGGTGCGGTCGCGGTCATGAGGGGCTCCCGGGCGTGGGCGTACGGCAGGGGCGTACGGCGGAGACGGTGCGAGCATGCCCCGACAATCCACTGCAAAACGGAACGTATGGGATGCCGATGGTGGGTGCAACGACGTCACCCGGGCGTGGTGACCGCGCGGCGCCCGCGCCGGAGCCGACGGGGGGCCGATCTGTTCGAGTGGTGCCGGTACTGTTCGGCGAATGAGCTCGCTTCAACTCGACGACTTCAGTGATCTGATCGAGCGCCCCGACGCGGGGGTGCGCCGTGACGCCGAGGCACGCCGTGAGCGCCAGAGCGTGCCGCCGGGGGCGCTGGGCCGCCTCGACGAGCTGGGCGAGTGGCTGGCCGCCGCCCAGTCCGCGGTGCCGGTGCGGCCGGTCGAACGGCCCAAGGCCGTGCTGTTCGCCGGGGACCACGGGGTCGCCGAGCTCGGCGTGTCGGCGCGCCCGGCGGGCAGCGCCGCGGAGCTGGTGCGGGAGATCCTGGAGGGCGCCCGGCCGGTGTCCGTGCTGGCGCGCCGGCTCGGCGTCCCGGTCCGGGTGGTCGACATGGCCCTGGACTGCGACCCGGGTTCGCTCCCGGAGGACGTCGTACGGCACCGGGTGCGGCGCGGCAGCGGCCGTATCGACGTCGAGGACGCGCTGACGCCGGAGGAGGCCGAGGCGGCGTTCCGGGCGGGGATGGCCGTCGCCGACGAGGAGGCCGACTCCGGTACGGACCTGGTGGTGCTGGGCGACGTGAGCGTCGGCGGGACCACGGCGGCCGGGGTGCTGGTCGCCGCGCTGTGCGGGACGGACGCCTCCGTGGTCACCGGGCGGGGCGGGGTCGCCATCGACGACCTGGCGTGGATGCGCAAGTGCGCCGCGATCCGGGACGCGCTGCGCCGGGCGCGGCCGGTGCTGGGCGACCAGTTGCAGCTGCTGGCGACGGTGGGCGGGGCGGACCTCGCCGCGATCACCGGGTTCCTGCTGCAGAGCGCGGTGCGCAAGCTGCCGGTCGTCCTGGACGGGGTCGTGGTCGCCGCCTGCGCGCTGGTGGGCCAGCGGGTCGCGTTCCGGGCGCCGGACTGGTGGCTGGCCGCGCACGTCAGCGGGGAGCCGGGCCAGGCGAAGGCGCTGGACCGGATGGCTTTGGAACCCCTGCTCGACCACGGTGTCCGGGTCGGCGAGGGCACCGGCGGACTGCTGGCCCTGCCGCTGGTCCAGGCCGCCGCGTCCCTCGCGGCGGAACTGCCGGAGACCCCGGCGAAGACGGCGGACGAGCCGCAGGAGACCGCTGCGGAGTAAGGGCCGGCCGCGCGGCCCCTGCCGAGTGGGGGTCGGCGGGTCGGCGGGTCTGGCCCTGACGTCCGCCGCCGTCGGTGTCATGGGGCTCGCGCGCGTGGTCCGGCAGCGATCCTGGAACCGACCGGCCCTCCGGGACCTCTGGGGCGTACGCGCCGAGGCCCCCTGCGGATCGCCGCGCAGCGTCAGTGGCGTTCCAGGGCTCGGGGCCGCTCCACGTCAGGGGCGCCGCCGAGCCAGTCCTGGAATTTGCGGCTGGGGACGAGCCAGCGTCGGTCGTGGTGGTAGGAGCGCAGCAGGGACTTGGCGCGGGCGCGCGGGCGGCGGCGGTAGAAGCGTTTCGCCCAGGGGGACGTCGGGCGGGCCAGCCGGATGGCGCCGAACAGGGCGACGAACGGGATCACCACGCCGAAGAGGGCCACCTTGGCCTTGCCCTTGAACAGGGCGAGCAGGGCGATCAGGAAGTTCCCGCCGATGGTGCCGAGGACCGTCCCCCGGTTCTGCAACTCCTCGTCGTCGAGTCCGTCGACCCCGAACGGGGCGTAGCCGAGCAGGAGCAGGCCGACGAGCGCGGTCGTGAGCACGACCATCTCGACGCTCTTGCGGCCGTCCTCGGTCCAGTACACGTCGTCCAGGTGCAGGATCAGCGCGAACTCGTCCATCACCAGGCCGGCGCCCACCCCGAAGACGACGGCGGCCAGCGCCGAGCCGAAGCCGTGGTGCCCGCCCGCGACCGCGCAGAAGCCGCCGATCACGGTGAGGATGATCCCCGGGACGACGTGGTGGATGTGGACGGAGCCGCTGCTGATGTTCCGGAAGGGGCCCTTGCCCGCCCGGATGAGGCGGGTGATGACCCGGGTGACGAGGAACGTCACCACGAAGGCGGCCAGGGCCAGGAGCAGGGGGAGCTTCCCCGGTTCGACGATGTTGCGCTGCCACCAGTCACCCATGTCCTCAGTGTGGGCGGGACGGGGGTGGGCTGCCCGGCGGGACGGACGTCCGGGCTACCCTGCGGGCGTGTCCATGACCCCACCGCCCGCGCACGGCCTCCGTTTCGCCTTCGGCACGCTGAGCGTGCTCCCGGTACGGGTGGAGCGCTGGGACCGGGACGCGGCGCGCGGCGGGATGCTGTGCGCCCCGCTGGTGGGGGTGGTGCTGGGGTGCGGTGCGGCGGTCGTGGCCCTGGTGCTGCTGTTCCTGGGCGCCGGTCCGCTGCTCGCGGCCGTCGCGGCGGCCGCCGTACCGGCCGTCCTCACCCGGGGGCTGCATCTGGACGGGCTCGCCGACACCGCGGACGGCCTCGGCAGCGGCAAGCCGGCCGAGGACGCGCTGCGGATCATGAAGCAGTCGGACATCGGGCCGTTCGGTGTGATCACCCTGCTGTTCGTGCTGCTCGCGCAGGTCGCCGCGCTGGCGCGGCTGTACGGCGACTCGTGGGCCCGGGGCGCCCTGGCGACCGTCGTCGCGGCCGTCACCGCCCGGCTCGCGCTCACCCTCGCCGCCCGGGCGGGGGTGCCGCCCGCCCGCCCGGAGGGGCTGGGGGCGGCGGTCGCCGGGGTGGTCCCGGCGCGGGCCGCGGCCGGCGTCGCGGCGGCCGTGACCGTGGTGGCCGCCGCCGCGGGGGCGCTCCTCGGCGCGGACGACGTGGTGCGCACCGGGGTCGCGGTCCTGGCCGCGCTCGGCTGCGCCGAACTGCTGCTGCGGCACTGCGTCCGCCGCTTCGGCGGGGTCACCGGGGACGTCTTCGGCGGCCTCGCGGAGACGGCGGCCACGACCGCGTTCGTCGTGCTGTCACTGGGCTGAGCCCAGGACGGGGGACCGCCGCCCGCCGGCGGACCCGGGCGGGCGGCGGTCCCTCTCACCGTCTACGGCAGCCTCAGCGTCACCGCCGTCTGGAGCAGTTCCGGCGTCGTCCACGCCGAGCGCATCCCCGCGTACGGGGTGCCGAACGCGGCGGTCCCGAGGAGGAGTTGCTTACGGGTGCCCTCCGGGACGGTCACCGGGATCTGCACCCCGGAAGGCGCGCTGATGGTGACCTTGGAGCCGACCCGGTAGGCGGTCACCCGGTTCTGGGAGAGGGCGGCCTGCCAGGCGTCACGGCGTGTGAACTCGGTGCCGATGGCGCTCTGGCGGAGGTTCTCCAGCGGGGTGTTGTCCGCGAACAGGGCGCGGTGGTCGGCGAGCACCTTGTCCAGGACCGGGTAGAGGATGCGGTCCTCGGCCAGGTTGGACTGGTGGACGTAGTGCGGGCGCGGGTCGTTGGAGATGGCGTGTCCGAGGGCGGCCCGGGCCTCCTGCGGCACGATGTGCTCCGCGAACCCGGTCGCGACGTCCAGCGGCTCGTCGAGGCAGGTGGAGGTGGAGCTGGACTCGCAGATGCCGCTGCCGCCGTCGGCCTTCGAGGTGTAGATCCAGTTGTACTCGTCGGCCATCTCCTCCGCGGTGCCCGTGTTGTAGTACACGTTCATCGGGTAGCGGGGGACGGTGAGCGCCGAGCCGACCGGGCGCTGGGCGGACTCGCGGGAGTTGTCCGAGGCGATCCACTTGACCCCGTTGTCGGCGAGGGCGCCGGCCAGGTTGGGGTTGTCGTTCGGCTGCTGCGGGAGGTTCTTCAGGCCCGAGTGCTCGCCGGTGACCAGTTCCGTGCGGTCGAGCGGGAGGCCCTTGGTGACGCCCCAGGTGTGGTTGTCCCGGATCTGCGCGGAGATCTCCGACCGGCTCATGTACTGGACGGAGCCGTTGGCGTTCTTCGCGCAGCTCCACGGCACGGTCGAGGTGTCCTGCACGCAGCCGAGGAACGGGTGCGTGTAGGTGTGGTTGATCCAGCGGTACTGGTTGCGGTCGGCGATGAGCCGCGCGGCGAGCGCGTCGGTGCCGCCGTGCTCGGCCTTCCACTCCTCGCCCGAGCCCGCGTTGTAGACCATGTCCAGCCGGAAGCCGCTCTCGCGCTGCCACTGGGCGGCCCGGACGGCGTCCTGCTCGGTCATCCGGATCGGCGGGGCCTCCTCGCCGCCGCCCCCGACGCAGTCGATGTCCCCGGGCGTGCAGTTGCGCTCGGTGTCCCAGCGGGCGTCGGGCGCGAAGACGTCGTCGACGTGCACGGCGAGGTAGTTGCGGGCCTGGCCGAGGTGGACGCCCTGGGTCAGCCACTCGACGATGCCGCGGGCCAGCAGCCGGAACTGCTGCTGGTACTGGTTGTAGGCGAAGGTGACGACGAGCTGGCGGCGCCCGTCGGCGGCGTACTCGCCGACCAGGCTGCCCCGCCCGGAGCCCCCCGGCACCGGGATGTCGACGTAGCTGGTGAAGCCGGCCCGGGGCCGGGCCGCGTAGCCGTAACTCTCCGGCACGGACGGGTCGTTGTCCTCGAAGGTGAAGGCGCCGGCCAGATAGCCGAAGGCGCCGGCCCGGCCCTGCGCGGTGACCGCGGCCTCCTGCCCGTCGAGGCTGCCCGCCCAGCCGCCCTCGGTGGTGTAGTCGAGGCCGACCTCCGGATGGGCCCAGGTGTAGGCGTCCACCTGCGGGATGCCGAAGGTCCGCTCGAAGTTCTCCAGCGCGGTCTGCTCGGCCGAGCCCGCGCCGAACGGCGCCTCGTGCGGCAGTACGACGCCCTGGTACTTGGCGCGCGGGGTGCCGCCGACGGTGTCGCTCAGGAACGCGGCAGTGACGGACGGGCGGTTCGTGTCGTTCAGGTTCACGGTGGTGTACGGGATGCCGGTGCTCCTCAGCTGTGCCGTGATGGCCTGGACGGCGCTGCCGCCGTCGTCCACCACCAGCACCTTGAGGTCGACGCGCGGCTCGGCCGCGGCCGAGGCACCGGGCACGCCCAGGCCCAGCGCCAGCAGTCCGGCGGCCGCGGACACGGCGGCCGTCTCTCTCCAACGGTGCGCTCTCTGCGCCATGGCGGTCCTTCCCCCCAGAGGATCCCCGGGCGCTCCACGTGGAGGAGCTGCGGAGGATCCATGGAAATCATGCGAAACGGCGAGCGGATCACTCGCCGGAAACCACATGAGTGTGACTCAGCTCACCGGCTTCGGGGATCGGGAAGCGATGCGACGCCACGGACGGGTGAACGACCGTAGGAATGAGCGAACGCTCACGCGAGCGTAGGCTCAGCCGCAGTGTTCGTGCCGTACCGGGGAAGGCCCCGCTGACACCCGCACCGCCAGGTCGGAACTAGGGTCGGCCCTCGGGCCCGGCCGACCCACACCTTTCGGCCACCGCAACTTCACATCGGAAGCGAGAAATCACCACCGTGACTGCTCTGACTCTCAGCACCGCCGCGGCGCCCGGCCTGCGCGCCGACGCGCTCGTGATCGGTGTCGCCAAGGGCTCCGGCTCCAAGGGCGCGGGCCTGGTCGTCGCCCCCGGCGCCGAGGCCGTGGACCAGGCGTACGACGGCAAGCTCGCCGGCATCCTGGAGACCCTCGGCGCCTCCGGCTCCGAGGGCGAGGTGACGAAGCTCCCCGCCCCGTCCGGCTTCAAGACCCCGGTCGTCGTGGCCGTCGGCCTCGGCACCCTGCCCGAGGACGAGGAGGCCGGCTTCGACGGCGAGGCCCTGCGCAAGGCGGCCGGTGTGGCCGCGCGCGCCCTGACCGGCTCCAAGAAGGCCGCGTTCGCGCTGCCGCTGGCCGACGCCGCCGACCTCGGCGCGATCGCCGAGGGCGTCCTGCTGGGCGCCTACTCCTTCGACACGTACAAGGACGGCTCCGGGGACCGCAAGAACGGCAAGGCGCCCCTCGCCGAGGCCGCGCTGCTCGGCGCCAAGCCCCGCGACAAGGCGCACAAGGCCGCCCTGGAGCGCGCCACGGCCGTCTCCGAGGAGCTGAACCGCGCCCGCGACCTCATCAACACCCCGCCGAACGACCTCAACCCCGAGTCGTTCGCCGCGATCGCCACGGCGGCCGCCAAGGAGCACGGCATCAAGGTGCAGGTGCTCGACGAGAAGGCGCTCGCCAAGGGCGGCTACGGCGGCATCCTGGGCGTCGGCGCCGGTTCCGCCTCCGGCCCGCGCCTGGTGAAGCTGACGTACACGCACTCGCGCAACGCCAAGCACCTCGCGCTCGTCGGCAAGGGCATCACCTACGACTCGGGCGGCATCTCGCTGAAGCCGGCCGGTCACAACGAGACGATGAAGTGCGACATGAGCGGTGCCGCCGCCGTGTTCGCCGCGGTCGTCGCCGCCGCGCGGCTCGGCCTGGAGGTCAACGTCACCGGCTGGCTGGCGCTGGCCGAGAACATGCCCTCCGGCTCCGCCACCCGTCCCGGTGACGTGCTGCGCATGTTCAGCGGCAAGACCGTCGAGGTCCTCAACACCGACGCCGAGGGCCGGCTGGTCCTGGCCGACGCGCTGTGGGCGGCCTCCCAGGAGAAGCCGGACGCCATCGTCGACGTGGCGACGCTGACCGGCGCGATGGTGCTGGCGCTCGGCAACCGCACCTTCGGCGTGATGGCCAACGACGACGCGTTCCGCGCCGCCGTCGTGGAGGCCGCCGAGGAGGTCGGCGAGCCGTCCTGGCCGATGCCGCTGCCGGAGCACCTGCGCAAGGGCATGGACTCCCCGACCGCCGACATCGCCAACATGGGCGAGCGGATGGGCGGCGGCCTGGTCGCCGGTCTCTTCCTGCGCGAGTTCGTGGGCGAGGGCATCACCTGGGCGCACCTCGACATCGCGGGCCCGGCGTTCAACGAGGGCGGCCCGTTCGGGTACACCCCCAAGGGCGGCACGGGCTCCGCGGTGCGGACGCTGGTGCGGCTGGCCGAGCTGACGGCCGCGGGCGACCTGGGCTGACACCCGGTTCGCCGCCGACGGGGCCTCGCACGCGGGTAGGGCGAGGCCCCGTCGCCGTCCGGTCGGGAAGCCGCCGGACGGCGCCGAGTGGGACGTCTCACACACAGGCCCGGCGTCTCGTTCGGTGTGGACAAGTGCGAAGATGGGGCTCGGCAGGACAGGGCCCCACCAAGGGCCGAAAGAACGAGCGGCCGGACACCAGCCGCCGACCGGTCACTGGAGACCGGCGTGGCGCACATGCATGGAGGACGTGACGTGGCGAACGACGCCAGCACCGTTTTCGACCTAGTGATCCTCGGCGGTGGTAGTGGCGGTTACGCCGCGGCCCTGCGCGGAGCGCAGCTGGGCCTGGACGTCGCCCTGATCGAGAAGGACAAGGTCGGCGGCACCTGCCTGCACCGGGGATGCATCCCCACCAAGGCCCTGCTGCATGCGGGCGAGATCGCCGACCAGGCCCGCGAGAGCGCGCAGTTCGGTGTGAAGGCCACCTTCGAGGGCATCGACATCGCCGGTGTCCACAAGTACAAGGACGGCGTGATCGCCGGTCTGTACAAGGGGCTCCAGGGCCTCGTGGCCTCCCGCAAGGTGACGTACATCGAGGGTGAGGGCCGGCTGTCCTCCCCCACCTCCGTCGACGTGAACGGGCAGCGGGTCCAGGGCCGCCACGTGCTGCTCGCGACCGGTTCCGTGCCGAAGTCGCTGCCGGGCCTGGACATCGACGGCGACCGGATCATCTCCTCGGACCACGCCCTCGTCCTGGACCGCGTGCCGAAGTCCGCGATCATCCTGGGCGGCGGCGTCATCGGCGTCGAGTTCGCCTCGGCGTGGAAGTCGTTCGGCGCCGACGTCACCGTCATCGAGGGCCTCAAGCACCTCGTCCCGGTCGAGGACGAGAACAGCTCCAAGCTCCTGGAGCGCGCCTTCCGCAAGCGCGGCATCAAGTTCAACCTGGGCACCTTCTTCCAGAAGGCCGAGTACACCCAGGACGGCGTCAAGGTCACCCTCGCCGACGGCAAGGAGTTCGAGGCCGAGGTGCTGCTGGTCGCCGTCGGCCGCGGCCCGGTCTCGCAGGGCCTCGGCTACGAGGAGCAGGGCGTCGCGATGGACCGCGGCTACGTCCTCGTCGACGAGTACATGCGCACCAACGTGCCGACCATCTCCGCCGTCGGTGACCTCGTCCCGACCCTCCAGCTCGCGCACGTCGGCTTCGCCGAGGGCATCCTGGTGGCCGAGCGGCTGGCCGGTCTGAAGACCGTCCCGATCGACTACGACGGTGTCCCCCGCGTGACCTACTGCCACCCCGAGGTCGCCTCCGTCGGCATCACCGAGGCCAAGGCCAAGGAGATCTACGGCGCGGACAAGGTCGTCGCCCTGAAGTACAACCTCGCGGGCAACGGCAAGAGCAAGATCCTGAACACCGCGGGCGAGATCAAGCTCGTCCAGGTCAAGGACGGCGCCGTGGTCGGCGTCCACATGGTCGGCGACCGTATGGGCGAGCAGGTCGGCGAGGCCCAGCTGATCTACAACTGGGAGGCGCTGCCGGCCGAGGTCGCCCAGCTCATCCACGCCCACCCGACGCAGAACGAGGCGCTCGGCGAGGCCCACCTGGCGCTGGCGGGCAAGCCGCTGCACGCGCACGACTGACCCTCGGCCGACGAAGCGACTCCGCGTCCCAGCGACGCCCACAGACTTCCGCAATTCGTAAGGAGCAACCGAAACCATGGCGGTTTCCGTAACCCTTCCGGCGCTCGGCGAGAGCGTCACCGAGGGCACTGTCACCCGCTGGCTGAAGGCCGAGGGTGAGCGCGTCGAGGCCGACGAGCCGCTGCTCGAGGTCTCCACCGACAAGGTCGACACCGAGATCCCCTCCCCCGCGTCCGGCGTGCTGTCCTCCATCAAGGTCGCCGAGGACGAGACCGTCGAGGTCGGCGCCGAGCTGGCCGTGATCGACGACGGCAGCGGTGCCCCGGCCGCCGCCCCGGCCCCGGCCGCCGAGCCCGAGCCCGAGCCCGCCGCGGCTCCGGAGCCGGCCGCCGCCGCGCCGTCCACCGAGCAGGCCGCCCCGGCGCCCGCCCCGACCGCCGAGGCCGCGTCCGGCGGCGGCTCCGCCGAGGGCACGGACGTCGTCCTGCCCGCGCTCGGCGAGTCCGTCACCGAGGGCACCGTCACCCGCTGGCTGAAGTCGGTCGGTGACTCCGTCGAGGCCGACGAGCCGCTGCTCGAGGTCTCCACGGACAAGGTCGACACCGAGATCCCCGCCCCCGCGTCCGGCACCCTGCTGGAGATCGTGGTCGGCGAGGACGAGACGGCCGAGGTCGGCGCCAAGCTCGCCGTCATCGGTGCCGCGGGTGCCGCTCCGGCGGCCGCCCCGGCGCAGGAGGCCCCGGCCCCCGCCGCCGCCCCGGCTCCGGCCCAGCCCGCCGCGCCCGCCCCGGCCCCCGCCGCTCCGGCCGCGCCCGCCGCCGCAGCCCCGGCTCCGGCCCAGCCCGCCGCCCCGGCCCCCGCTCCGGCGGCACCGGCCCCGGCCCCGGCCGCTCCGGCTCCGGCGAAGGCCCCCGCGGCTCCCGCCGCCCAGGCGACCGACGAGGGCGCCTACGTCACCCCGCTGGTGCGCAAGCTCGCCGCCGAGCATGGCGTCGACCTGGGCTCCGTCAAGGGCACCGGCGTCGGCGGCCGTATCCGCAAGCAGGACGTCATCGCCGCCGCCGAGGCCGCGAAGGCCGCCGCGGCCGCTCCGGCGCCCGCCGCCGCTGCCGCCCCGGCCGCCAAGAAGGCGCCGACCCTGGAGGCCTCCCCCCTCCGCGGCCAGACCGTCAAGATGCCGCGCATCCGCAAGGTCATCGGCGACAACATGGTCAAGGCGCTGCACGAGCAGGCGCAGCTGTCCTCGGTCGTCGAGGTCGACGTCACCCGCCTGATGCGCCTGCGCGCCCAGGCCAAGGACTCCTTCGCCGCGCGCGAGGGCGTCAAGCTCTCCCCGATGCCGTTCTTCGTCAAGGCGGCGGCCCAGGCGCTGAAGGCCCACCCGGTCATCAACGCCAAGATCAACGAGGCCGAGGGCACGATCACCTACTTCGACACCGAGAACGTCGGTATCGCGGTGGACTCCGAGAAGGGCCTGATGACCCCGGTCATCAAGCACGCCGGCGACCTCAACATCGCGGGCATCGCCAAGGCCACGGCGGAGCTGGCGGGCAAGGTCCGCGGCAACAAGATCACGCCCGACGAGCTGTCCGGGGCGACCTTCACCATCTCCAACACCGGTTCGCGCGGTGCGCTCTTCGACACGATCATCGTGCCGCCGGGCCAGGTCGCGATCCTCGGCATCGGTGCCACGGTCAAGCGCCCGGCGGTCATCGAGACCGAGGAGGGCACGGTCATCGGCGTCCGCGACATGACGTACCTGACCCTGTCCTACGACCACCGCCTGGTGGACGGCGCCGACGCGGCCCGTTACCTGACGGCGGTCAAGGCGATCCTCGAGGCCGGCGAGTTCGAGGTCGAGCTCGGCCTCTGATCGACCGGGTCTCACCCGACGGCGCCCCGCCCGGACTGTTCCGGGCGGGGCGCCGCTGCGTGGCGGCCCGGAGGGGCGCGGGGAACCGCGCGACCAGCCACGACGAACCGGCGTCCGCCCGACGACACCGGGACCCGAGCTCGATGGCGCCCCCACCACCACTCCGTGTGCGCCTCGTCTCACCTGCACCAAAGCACCGCCGTCGGTCCTCCCCGCGGAGCGCAACCGCCGTATTGTCTAAACGTCAACGCGCCCTAAGGAGCTCTCATGACCGCCCCCGTCATCCACTCGCTGCGCGAACAGATCCGCGAGCACATCCTCGAGGGGATCATCAGCGGGCGCTGGCAGCCGGGCGAGCGGATCGTCGAGCGGCGCATCGCCACCGAGCTGGAGGTCAGCCAGACCCCGGTCCGTGAGGCCCTGCGCGAGCTGGAGTCGCTGCGGCTGATCGAGTCCGCCCCCAACAAGGGCGTCCGGGTGCGGAACCTGACCGCGGGCGACCTGGAGGAGAGCTACCCCGTCCGGGCCGGCCTCGAGGCCATCGCCGCCGAGCTGGCCGCGGACACCCTCGCCGAGGACTGCTCCGCGCTGGAACCGCACGTGGCGGCGCTGTACGAGGCCGACCGGGACGCCGACGGCACCGGCCAGGTGCGGCACACGGTGGGCTTCCACCGCGAGCTGGTGCGGGCCGCGGGCAACTCGGTGCTGCTGCACACCTGGGAGGGTCTCGGCATCGAGGTCTTCACGGCGCTGTCCATCCGCTGGCTCGGCACCGTTCAGCAGTCGTACGCGGAGGAGCACGAGGAGCTGGTCCAGGCGTTCCGCCGGCGGGACCCGAGGATCGCGGAACTGGTGAAGGCGCACGTCCTCGGCTGCGCCCCGCGGGCCTGATCGACAGGCGAGCGTCACCCCGCTCACCTGCGGAAACCCTTCGAGAACACGGCACCGGGTGCCATCCACCGAGGCACCGCATGCCTACTTTCCCCGGATCGCGATGTTTTACCCCGGAACCCTTTGATCGATCATCGATCAGGGAGTTATTGTCACCGCTGGACCTCCACCGAGGTCTCCGCCCTGTCCTGCCAAAGACAAAGGGCAACCCCGAACCCTTGCCGATGAGGGAACCCCCTTCGACTGAGGAAGGCGGCGACATGACCGACCCCAACGCCATCCGGCCGAGCGCGCTCGACCAGCTCCCGGACCGTGACCCGGAGGAGACCGCCGAATGGCAGGCCTCGCTGGACGCGGTCGCCGAGGCGGCCGGCCCGCACCGTGCGGCGTACCTGATGCGCCGGACGCTGGAGCGGGCCGAGGGCACCGGCATCGCGCTGCCGAAGCTCCTCGAGACCGACTACGTCAACACCATCCCGACCGCCGGTGAGCCCGCCGTGCCCGGTGACGAGGAGATGGAGCGCCGGATCACCGCGTGGAACCGCTGGAACGCGGCCGCGATGGTGACCCGGGGCGCCAAGCACGGCGTGGGCGGCCACATCGCCACCTTCGCCTCCGCCGCCTGGCTCTACGAGACCGGCTTCAACCACTTCTTCAAGGGCAAGGAGGGCGACGGCAGCGGCGATCAGCTCTACATCCAGGGCCACGCCTCGCCGGGCATCTACGCCCGCGCCTTCCTCGACGGCCGCCTCACCGAGCAGCACCTGGACAACTTCCGCCAGGAGGCGGGCGGCAACGGCCTGCCGTCGTACCCGCACCCGCGCCGGCTGCCCTGGCTGTGGGAGTTCCCGACCGTCTCCATGGGCCTCGGCCCGCTGTCGGCGATCTACCAGGCGCGCTTCAACCGCTATCTGACCGCGCGCGGCATCAAGGACGTCTCCTCCTCGCACGTGTGGGCGTTCCTCGGTGACGGCGAGATGGACGAGCCGGAGTCCACGGCCGCCCTCGCACTCGCCTCCCGCGAGGGCCTGGACAACCTGACCTTCGTCATCAACTGCAACCTGCAGCGCCTCGACGGCCCGGTCCGCGCCAACTTCAAGATCGTGCAGGAGCTGGAGGCCCAGTTCCGCGGCGCCGGCTGGAACGTGATCAAGACGCTGTGGGGCACGGCCTGGGACGAGCTGTTCCAGCTCGACACCACGGGCGCGCTCGTCCGCCGGCTGCGCGAGGTACCGGACGCGCAGGTGCAGACGTACCAGACGCGCGACGCCGCCTACATCCGCGAGGACTTCTTCGGCAAGGACCCGGCGCTCGCCGAGATGGCGAAGCTGCTGAGCGACGACAAGATCCTCGAGTGCTTCCACCTGTCCCGCGGTGGCCACGAGGCGCGCAAGGTGTACGCCGCCTACAAGGCCGCCGTCGAGTTCAAGGGCGCGCCGACCGTCATCCTGGCCCAGACGGTCAAGGGCCACACCCTGGGCGAGGGCTTCGCCTCCAAGAACGCCAACCACCAGATGAAGAAGCTCTCGGTGGACGAGTTCAAGGCGATGCGTGACCGCCTCGAACTGCCCATCAAGGACAGCGACTTCGTCGACGGCGTGGTGCCCTACGGCCACCCGGGCGCGGACGCCCCCGAGGTCCGCTACCTGCAGGAGCGCCGCGCGGCCCTCGGCGGCCCCGCCCCGGCCCGCCGCCTGCACCCGGTGGGCCCGCTGCCGGCCCCCGCCGACAAGGCGTTCGCCGCCTTCGACAAGGGCTCCGGCTCGCAGAACGTGGCCACCACCATGGCGTTCGTCCGCCTGGTCAAGGACCTGGTCCGCGACAAGGAGACCGGCCGGCGCTGGGTGCCGATCGTCCCCGACGAGGCGCGCACCTTCGGCATGGAGAGCCTCTTCCCGTCCCTCGGCATCTACTCGCCGAAGGGCCAGACGTACGAGCCGGTCGACCGCGACCAGCTGATGTACTACAAGGAGGCGAAGAACGGGCAGATCCTCAACGAGGGGATCACCGAGGCCGGTTCGATGGCCGACTTCATCGCCGCCTCGACGTCGTACGCGACGCACGGCGAGGCGATGATCCCGTTCTACATCTTCTACTCGATGTTCGGCTGGCAGCGCACGGCCGACCAGATGTGGCAGCTCGGCGACCAGCTCGGCCGCGGCTTCCTCGTCGGCGCGACGGCCGGCCGCACCACGCTGACCGGTGAGGGCCTGCAGCACGCCGACGGCCACTCCCCCGTCATCGCGGCGACCAACCCGGCGGCGCTGACGTACGACCCGGCGTTCGCCTACGAGGTCGCGGCCATCGTCAAGGACGGTCTGCGCCGGATGTACGGCGAGGCGGCCCCCGGCGAGGACCAGGACGTCTTCTACTACCTGACCGTCTACAACGAGCCGCTGCCGCAGCCCGCGAAGCCCGCCGTGGACGGCATCGACCAGGGCATCGTCAAGGGCCTGTACCGCTTCAACACGGCGGAGACGGCCGGGCTGTCCCCGGCGGCCAACGCCCCGCGCATCCAGCTGCTGGGCTCCGGCACGGCGATCCACTGGGCGCTGAAGGCGCAGAAGCTGCTCGCCGAGGAGTGGGGCGTGGCCGCCGACGTGTGGTCCGCGACCTCCTGGACCGAGCTGCGCCGCGACGCGCTGGAGGCCGACGCGGCCCTCCTGCGCGGCGAGGAGCGGACCCCGTACGTCCGCCAGGCGCTCCAGGGCGCCGAGGGCCCGGTGCTCGCGGTCTCCGACTACATGCGCCAGGTCCCGGACCAGATCGCGCAGTGGGTCGAGCAGGACTGGTCCTCGCTCGGCGCCGACGGATTCGGTCTCTCCGACACCCGTGACGCGGCCCGCCGCCACTTCGGGGTGGACGCCGAGTCGATCGTCGTCGCGGCCCTGGCCCAGCTCGCCCGGCGCGGCGAGGTCAAGGCCACCGCGGTGAAGGAAGCCCGCGAGAAGTACGGCCTGTAAGCGGCCGGGACGATCGGATGGAGGGGCACGGCGTTCGCCGTGCCCCTTCGCTGTCGGTGGGCCCCGGCATGATGACCGTATGCGTGCCGCCCGCCTGATCAAGATGGTGTTGTTGCTCCAGTCCCGGCCCTCGATGACCGCCGCCGAGCTGGCGCGGGAGCTGGAGGTGTCCGAGCGGACGGTCACCCGGGACGCGCAGGCGCTGTCGGAGGCCGGTGTCCCGGTCTACGCCGAGCGGGGCCGGGCCGGCGGGTACCGGCTGGTCGGCGGGTACCGGACCCGGCTGACGGGGCTCGCGCGCGGCGAGGCCGAGGCGCTGTTCCTCAGCGGGGTGCCGGGGGCGCTGCGGGAGATGGGCCTGGAGGACGCCGCGTCGGCCGCGCGGCTGAAGGTGTCGGCCGCGTTGCTGCCGTCGCTGCGCGACGCCTCCCGTACGGCGGCCCAGCGCTTCCATCTCGACGCGCCGAACTGGTTCACGGAGCCGCGGACGCCCGGGCTGCTGCCGGCCGTCGCGGACGCCGTGTGGGACGACCGCCGGATCGTCGCCCGCTACCGGCGCGGGGAGGACGAGGTCGAGCGGGAGCTGGAGCCGTACGGGCTCGTGCTGAAGGCGGGCGTCTGGTACCTGTGCGCCCGGGTCGCCGGGGCCGGTGCGCACCGGGTGTACCGGATCGACCGGTTCACCGCCGTGGACGCCGGTGACGGGCGGTTCGAGCGGGACGAGGCGTTCGACCTGCCGGGGTTCTGGAAGGAGCGGGCCGAGCAGTTCGCGCGGTCGCTCCTGCGTGCCGAGGTCGTCCTGCGGGTGTCCCCCGAGGGGGCGCGCGCCCTTCCGCACGCCCTCGATCCGCGGGCCGCGCGGGAGGCGCTTCAGGCCGCGGGTGCCCCGGACGGGGACGGCTGGGTGACGGTGACCGTCCCGGTGGAGTCCGAGGAGGTCGCCCACGGCCAGCTCGCGGCGCTCGGCCCACGCGTGGAGGTGCTGGCCCCGCGGTCGCTGCGGGAGCGGTTCGCCGCCGACGCGATACGGCTGGCGGCCCTGTACGCCGGCCGAGCGCACGCCCTATAACAATCCGTCGCACTCCACGTGCGCCCCACCCGTCCAGGGCCGATGCTTGACCCGTGATGGACGAGACGGAGTTCTGGGAGCTGGTGGACACCACCCGTGAGGCCGCCGAGGGTGACCCCGAGGAGCAGGCCGATCTGCTGGTGGAGCGGCTGGTCCAGCTGGACCCGGACGCCGTGCTCGACTTCGCCCGCCACTTCGAGGCCCGCTACAACCGGGCGTACACCTGGGACGTGTGGGGTGCCGCCTGGGTCCTGCTCGACGGGGCCAGCGACGACGCGTTCGACTTCTTCCGCTGCTGGCTGATCGGCCAGGGCCGTGAGGTGTACGAGGGCGCGGTGCACGACCCGGACTCGCTGGCCGAGCTGCTGGACGACTTCGACGAGGAGTTCGACGGCGACGGGGAGGAGCTGGGGTACGCCGCCGACGAGGCGTACGAGCAGCTCACCGGTGCCGTCGCCCCCGACCTGGGTCTGCCGCCGGCGCCCGCGGAGCCGTCCGGCACGCCGGTGGACTTCGAGGACGAGCGGGCGCTGGCGGAGCGTTTTCCCCGGCTGTGGGAGCGGTTCAAGGGCTGAGCCGGCCCTGGAGGCGGGCCGCGGTGGCCCGGATCTCCGGGAGACGGGCGCTGAGGGCGGCGCCGGGGCAGGTCGTCGAGTAGCCGTCGTTGTGACCGGCCACGGCGGGCAGTGTGGCGGTGGTGCCGGAGGCGTAGCGGCTGAGGTCGTTGCTGGAGGTCAGCCGTACCTCCGCGCGCGGGTCCGTGCCGGACAGGCCCAGCTTCCACGCCACGACCGCGGCGATCGCGTCGGTCATCGCCTTGGGGACGGGCACCCCGGCCGTGAAGGTGCCGAGGGCGGCGACGCCGGCGGTGCGGTGGTTGAAGCCCTGCGTGTGGGCGCCGGTGACGGGCCGGTCGGTGCCGCCGGCCCGGCCCTCGTAGATCGTGCCGCAGCGGTCGACGACGAAGTTGTAGCCGAGGTCGTCCCAGTGCCGGCCGCCGGTCTGGCCGGCGTAGAGGTGCTCGATGATGCTCGGGGACTCGGCGCAGTCGTAGTCGTTCGGCGAGTCGGTGTGGTGCACGAACACGGCGACCACCTTGTCGTCGTAGCGCGGGGGCGGCTGGGTGTGCAGGCTCTCCTCGTCCAGCCAGACGTCCCGGGGCACGATGGGCGGCCGGGCCGCGTGGTACGAGGCGGGGCGCGCCGCGACGGGCCGCTTCTCCCGCTCCGCGCTCCGCTCCACCCCGCCGGCGCACAGGACGAGCGCGAGCGCGGCGGCCAGTCCCGGTACGCAGCCGAGGACGACGAGGGCTCCCCGTCCCCCGGGGAGGCCCCGCACCCGTTCCGCCGTGATCCGTCGGATGGCACGCATGGTCCTACTGTCCGACGGATCACGTCCGCCCGCGATGTGTGGTGTGACACCGGGTGGAACCATCATCCGGGTCCGGGGCGTTCCTCCAGGTGTACGCAGCGTGGCCGAATCCCCGTGACACGCCGCCGCGCGCTGATCATCGGGCGCCTCGCACGCGTACTAAGAGGTCCTGCTACGAGGTCCTGGAGAAAGGCGGCTCAGTGGACCTGCTCGACATCCTGCTGCTGCTCGTGATGGTGGCCTACGCGGCGTCCGGCTACCGGCGCGGGCTGGTGGCCGGCTGTGTGTCGCTGGCCGGCTTCGTGGGCGGCGCGGCGATCGGCGTGTGGCTGCTGCCGTGGGTGATGGACCTGGTCACGCCGGGCAGCACCCGGGCGACGGTGGCCGCGGTGCTGACGGTGCTGCTGCCCGCCGTGCTGGTGCACGAGCTGGCCGGGCGGCTGGCCCTGCGGCTGCGCCGGGAGCTGGACCGCGGGCCGCTGCGGGTGGCCGACGGCGTCGGCGGGGCCGTAGCCAACGCGGTGGCCGTGCTGATCGTGTCCTGGGTGGCGGCGAGCGTGCTGGCCGCGTCCTCCTCGCCGCTGCTGACGTCGGCGATCCGCGACTCGCGGCTGCTGGGCGGTGTGCAGGAGGTCATGCCGGACACCACTCCGGCCTGGTTCTCGCGGGCCACGTCCGCGCTGACCGAGGCGGGTTTCCCGCAGGTCTTCAACCCGTTCGAGAACGAGTCGACGGCCGAGGTCGCCCGGCCCACCGGCGACAGCGTCACCCCGGCCGCCACGGAGGCCGCCCAGCGCAGCACCGTCAAGATCGAGGGGTCCGCCGGGACGCAGGGCCGCGAGGGCAGCGGGTTCGTGTACGCGCCGCAGCGTGTGATGACCAACGCGCACGTGGTGGCCGGCATCGACCGGCCGGACGTCCGCGTGGGCGGGGTGGGGCCGTCGTACGCGGCGCGGGTGGTGCTGTTCGATCCCCGGCGCGATGTGGCCGTGCTGTACGTGCCGCAGCTGCGCGCCCCCGTCCTGCGGTTCGACGACGACGCCGCGCGCGGCGACTCGGCGGTCGTCGCGGGCTACCCGGAGGACGGCTCGCTGGACCTCCAGGCGGCGACGGTCGCGGGCCGCATACAGGCCACCGGGCAGAACATCTACAACGACGAGACGGTGACCCGCGAGATCTACTCGATCCGCTCCACCGTGCGCCCGGGGAACTCGGGCGGGCCGCTGCTGACCACCGACGGCCGGGTGTATGGGGTGGTGTTCGCCCGCTCCACCACCGACGACGAGACCGGTTACGTCCTGACGGCGGACGAGGTGGCCTCCTCCGCCCGCCGCGCGGCGACCGCGACGGTCCCGGTGGACACCGGCGACCTGATCACCTCGTGACGCCGGGAGGCCTCACAGAGCGCGTCCCATGAGCACGTCGTCGGCGTACCTCCCGTCGATGTGGAACTCCCCGGGCAGGACGCCCTCGACCACGAAGCCCTCGGACGCGTAGAGCGCGCGGGCGGGGGTGTTGTGGCCGAGGACGCGCAAGGTGACGCGGCGGGCGCCCCGGCGCCGGGAATCCTCGACGGCCGCCCGCACGAGCGCCCGCCCGACGCCCAGACCACGGGCTTCGTCCGCGACCGCCAGCCCCTGGATCTGCCGGACGTGCGCGTTGCAGGCGAGCCGGGTCGGCGGGACCACGCGTATGTAGCCGACGACGCGGCCGTCCAGCTCCGCGACGAGGACGTCCTCGGGGGCGTGGCGCTCGTCGAAGAAGGGCGGGTACGGCGGGCGCGGCCGGGGCACGACGGCGTGCAGCGGCGACCAGGTGGAGCGGTCGAGCCGGGCCAGTTCCTCGTCGTCCTCGGGCCGGGCGGTACGGAGCACGGGGTGCGGACGGGTCTCGGACATGACCGCCAGCCTATGAGAGGCACGGGGCCCTGTTCCGGGCAGGATGGTGTGCATGGATCAGTCGAGAATCGTGGTCGCCGGCTCCTCCGGCCTGATCGGTGCCGCCCTGGTGCGCTCGCTCGTCGCGGACGGCCATGAGGTGGTCCGTCTGGTGCGCCGGGAGCCCCGGACGGCGGACGAGGTCCGCTGGGACCCCGACGGCGGTGAGGTGGCGGCGGCGGTGCTCGCCGGGTGCGACGCGGTGGTCAATCTGGCCGGCGCCAACGTGGGGGCGCGGCGCTGGACCGACGCGTACAAGGAGAGTCTGCGGCGCGGGCGGGTGCGGGGCACGGCGGCGCTGGCCTCGGCGATGGCGGAGCTGGAGCCCGGGGAGCGGCCGCGGGTCTTCGTGAACGGCAGCGCGATCGGCTACTACGGCGAGACCGGCGCGCGGGCCGTGGACGAGTCGAGTCCGCCCGGGGAGGGTTTCCTGCCGGAGCTGTGCGTGGCGTGGGAGGCCGCGGCGGCGCCCGCGCGGGAGGCGGGGGTGCGGACGGTGTTCGTGCGCACCGGTCTCGTCGTGGCCCGGGAGGGCGGGGCGTGGGGGCGGCTGTTCCCGCTGTTCAGGGCGGGGCTGGGGGGTCGGCTCGGGGACGGGCGGCAGTTCTGGTCGTTCGTGTCGCTGCACGACGAGGTGGCGGCGATCCGGCATCTGCTGGACGCCGAGGACCTGTCGGGGCCGTTCAACGTGACCGCTCCCGAGCCGGTGACGAACCGGGAGATCACCGCGGCCATGGGGCGGGTGCTGCACCGGCCGGCGCTGCTGCCGGTCCCGGCGCCCGTCCTGCGGACCGTGCTCGGCGAGATGGCCGGGGACGTCCTCGGCAGTCAGCGGGTCCGGCCGGCGCGGCTGCTGGAGTCGGGCTTCACCTTCGCGTTCCCGGACATCGAGGGGGCGATCCGGGCGGCCGTGCGGTAGCGCGCCCCGGTCGCACGGCCGGACCGAGCCGGACCGGATGTCCGTATGCGACCGCCGTGCGACCGTGCTCTGTCGATGCGCGACTGTCCCTGACCGATCGCGTCCGTAACCTCGTGCCGAACTCGGGTATTTCCCGGGCCAGTTGGGGGCATGACGTCTCCACCGGCCGCGCAACCTCGAGGAGGGGCACGTGCTTGAGCCCGCGTACCAGGCGGACGTCGTCATCGTGGGAGCCGGGGTCGCCGGGCTCGCCGCGGCGCACCGGCTGACCAGCGCAGGAATATCCACCGCGGTCCTGGAGGCGGCCCCTTATCCGGGTGGCCGCATGTCGACCGAGAAGATCGACGGCTTCCGGCTGGACCGGATCGGGCAACTGCTGTCGACGTCGTATCCCGAGCTCCGCCGGACACCGGCCCTGGACGCGCTCGCGCTGCGGTCCTTCGCCCCGGGGGTGCTGCTGCACAGCGACGGGCGCCGGCACCGCGCCGGGGCGCTCACCGGCCCGGCGGGCGCCCGGCGCGCCAGGGGCGCACTCCATGCCGTACGCGCCCTGGCAAGCGCCCCCAGGGGTTCCGCGGTCCCCCGGGCGCGCGCCGGCGCTCCGCTGGGCACCGCCGTCGACCAGGCGCGCCTGGGTGCCGCGCTCGCCCGGCTGGCCTCGGCGCCCGTCGAACGGCTGCTGAACCGCCCGGAGGCTCCGGCCGCGCGGGCCCTCGCGGAGCGCGGCATCCCGGCCCGCACGATCGACGGTTTCCTGCGGCCGCTGCTCGCCGCCCTGCTGTACGACCCGGAGCTGACGACGTCCAGCCGGTGCGCGGACCTCGCGCTGCACGCCTTCGCGAGCGGCCGGCTGTGCGTGCCCGAGGGCGGCGCCGAGGCGCTGCCCGACCTGCTGGCACGCTCGCTGCCGCCGGGCACCGTGCACACCGGGGTGCGGGTCACGTCGATCGCCACGACGGCCGTGACGACCGCCGAGCACGGCGAGATCCGGTGCCGGGCGGTGCTGGTGGCCACCGACGCGCGGACCGCGGGCGAGCTGCTGCCGGGGCTGCGCGTGCCCGGCTTCCACCCGGTGACGGTCCTCCACCACACGATGGCCGAGGCACCGGAGACCGGCGCCTCGCTGCTGCTGGACGCCGACCGGAGCGGCCCGGTGGCGCACACGGCGCTGATCAGCCGCGTCGACCCGAGCCGCGCCCCGGCCGGCCGGGCCCTCGTCACCTCGACGGTCCTGGGCACCCCGCCCCCGGACGTCGACACGGCCGTACGGATGCACCTGGCCCGGCTGTACGGCACCTCGACGGCCCGCTGGGAGACGCTGGCCGTGCACCACACACCCGAGGCCGTCCCCGCGATGACCGCCCCGCACGACCTGCGCCGCCCGGTCCGGTTGCTGGCGGGCCTGTACGTGTGCGGCGACCACCGCGACACCAGCACCCTCCAGGGCGCCCTCCACTCGGCCCGCCGGGCCACCACGGCGATCCTGACGGACCTGGGCGCGGCGGGCTCCCTGAACCGGGCGGAACCCTTACGAACGGCGGCCTGACCGGGACGCCGGCCGGACGGGACGCCCCCGAACGTCCCGTCCGACCGGAGGCGCCCCGGAGCCCTCCACCGCCGGACGAAGCCCCGGGCCCGCTCACCCAGCCCGCCGGGAGGGCCGCCGGACCGGCGGAACCCTCACGGGCGCCCGTTCCCGCCGGACAGGACGGCCACCGGGCCGGGGGCGGCCCTACGGGCCAGACGAAACCCCGCAGACACCCCCACCCGCCGGACCCACGTGACCGGCACCCGGCCCCACCCGAAGGGGCGGCCGGTCACCGGGGGGACTCCCCGGCCGACAAGCCTCGGCCGTGCGCGCCCAGCCATGCGGACCCGCACGGACGACCACCGGACCGCAGAACCCTCACGGGCGTCCGTTCCCGCCGGACAGGACGGCCACCGGGCCGTCCCGCTGGGGGGCGCGAACCGGCCGGGCCCGCAAAGCCTTGAGCACGCCCCCCACCCAGCCCTCCAGGCCCCCGGCGGCCCTGCGAGCCAGGCGAAAGGACTCCGCCCGACGAAGCCCCGGGCCCGCACACCCAAACCGCCGGGCCCCCAGGGCCGATCATCGACCCGTCGAGGGCCGACCGTCACCTCACCCGAAGGTCGCCCCCGGCCGACGAAGACTCGGGCGCACCCGGCCCAGCCCCGCCGACCCGCACGATCGGCGCCGGAGCGGACCCGCCCCCGTACCCGGGTCCCCGGAGCCGGGTACTGCGCGTAGGCGGCAGCTCAGGCACACCCCCCCCCGGTCACAGCAGCGCAGCGACCCGGTCGCGGTAGCCGCGGACCGGAGCCGCGTCTCGGTACGGCTCCAGTCTGCGTTCGAAGTCGCGGACGTATTCGATCGCCCGGACGGATCGCATCTCCGCGGCCTGGCCGGCCGCCTCGGCGGCCAGGGCGCAGGCCTGGTCGAGTTCGCCGAGGCCGAGGCGGGCGCTGGCCAGGACGAGCCGGCAGAACAGGCGGCTGCGGGCGAAGGCGGGGGCCCGCAGTTGCAGGGAGCGCTCGGCGTGCTGGGCGGCCGCCCGGAACTGCTGGAGGTCCCGGTGGCAGTGGCCGAACTCGTCGGCGAGCTGCGCGTCGTCGAAGAACCGCGCCCAGTGCGGGACGTCGTCGCCGGGGCGGGCGGCCTCCAGGGCGCGCTCGGCGCGGACGAGGGATGCCGTGCAGGCGCGCACCTCGCCGAGCACGCCGTGCCCGCGCGCCTCGCACGCGTGCAGCAGGGCCAGCACGGCCGGCGGGGCGCCGGTGCCCACACCCTGCTGGGCGACGCGCGCGAGCTGGACGGCCTCCCGGCCGTGCCCGAGGTAGACGGCCTGCCGGCTCATGGTCGCCAGGACGTACGACCCGAACGGCCGGTCCCCGGCGGCCTGGGCCAGCCGCAGCGCCTGCACGAAGTAGCGCTGGGCGAGGCCGTGCGCGGCGATGTCGAACGACGTCCAGCCCGCGAGCCGGGTGAGGTCCGCGGCGGCGGCGAACAGCCGGCGGCCGGTCTGCTCGCCGTAGGTGCCGCGCAGCATCGGCTCGCACTCGTGCTCCAGGTAGCGCACGAGGGCCTGGCGGGCGTGGCCGCCGCCGTACATGTCGTCCAGGGAGCGGAACAGGTCGCCGACCGAGCGCAGCGCGGCGATGTCCCCGCCGGTGACCTTCTGGCCGGGCCCGCGCTCGGCCTGGCCGCGCTGGCGGGGCACCACCGGCCGGCCGGGGACCTGCACGCGGGTGACCGGCTCGCCGCGCGCGACCTTCTCGTCGGCGCGGCCGATCAGCCAGTCCCGGCTGGGCACGACGAGCCCGGCCGGGGTGAACGCGATCTTGCGCAGCTCGGCGTGGCTGCCGGAGTCCTTGCGCCACAGGCCGCTGACGATGTCGACGGCCTCCTCGGGGGTCGCGGCGAACTCCAGCCCGGCGTACACGGGCGCGCAGGCGTCCAGGCCGAGGTCCTGGGCGGTGAGCCGGCGTCCGAGGCGCCGGGTGAAGACCTCGGCGATCAGCGCCGGGGTCGTGCCGCGCGGCTGCTGTCCGCGCAGCCAGCGGGTGACCGATGTCTTGTCGTATCTCAGGTCAAGCCCGTGTTCGAGTCCGAGCTGGTCCACCCGGCGGGCGAGACCCGCGTTGGAGAATCCCGCTTCTGCGATGAGCGCGGCGAGCTGTCGATTGGGAGTGCGCTGCGCGGGTCGTTCCGTCATCTGCGGTGCGGTCTCCTGCCTTTCGGGCGTCGCGTTGCCGTACGGCCGCCGAACGCCCGGATTTGCCGGTGAGCAGCCCTTTTGGCCTCTCGAACGGCGCGAATGTAGCGGAGAGTAAGCACCTGATCGCACATTACCCCGCCCATTCATCCGATCGTGTGAGGATTGCGCCTACGGGCTGACGTGGGCCGCGGGAGCCCACTCGAACGGACCGGTCGTACAGTGGCGTAGGCACGCTTCGTGCCTTACGACTTTCCGGTGCTTCTAGGGAGGCGCTTGCCGTGAGTGAGTTGCGGTTCGTCCGCATGGGGTTCGGGGCGGATGCCGTCGAGTACCAGGTGGCGTGGGACGAGCAGCGCCGCGTGCACGCGGCCCGGTTCGCGGACGAGATCGACGACACCGTCCTGCTGCTCGAACACCCCCCGGTGTACACCGCGGGCCGGCGCACCGCCGACAACGAGCGCCCCCTGGACGGCACCCCGGTCATCGACGTGGACCGCGGCGGCAAGATCACCTGGCACGGTCCCGGCCAGCTGGTCGGCTACCCCATCCAGAAGCTCCCCCGCCCGGTGGACGTCGTGGCGCACGTACGGCGGCTGGAGGAGGCCCTGATCCGCACGTGCGCGGAGTTCGGCCTGGAGACGACCCGGGTCGAGGGCCGCAGCGGCGTCTGGGTCCTCGGCGACCCCGTGGAGCGGCGTCCGGCGCTCGGCGGCCTCTCCCTGGACTTCGACCCCCGCCTGACCGACGACGAGTTCGACCCGCGGCTGAACGGCCCCGAGTACGCGCCCTCCAACGCCGGGCAGCGGCGCGAGGACCGCAAGATCGCGGCCATCGGGATCCGGGTGGCGAAGGGCGTGACCATGCACGGCTTCGCCCTCAACGTGAACCCGGACAACAAGTGGTTCGACAAGATCATCCCGTGCGGCATCCGCGACGCCGGGGTCGCCTCCCTGGCGGCGGAGCTCGGCCGGGACGTCACCATCGAGGAGGTGCTGCCGGTCGTCGAGCGGCATCTGCGGGACGTCCTGGAGAACGCGGACCTCAAGCCGCGGGAGATCGAGAGAGCGGCCGTCTGAGACGGGGAATGAGCCCTGCGGTCACGGGGTTGGCCTGACGGCAGGGCTCAGTAAGCACGGGCGTACCCTGGTGTACGCCGAAGAATCGAAGCACAGGGAGCCGACGTGTCCGCAGTCTCACCGGACGGACGCAAGATGCTGCGCCTGGAGGTCCGCAACAGCCAGACCCCCATCGAGCGCAAGCCCGAGTGGATCAAGACTCGGGCGAAAATGGGCCCCGAGTACACCAAGATGCAGAGCCTCGTGAAGAGCGAGGGCCTGCACACGGTCTGCCAGGAAGCCGGCTGCCCCAACATCTACGAGTGCTGGGAGGACCGCGAGGCCACCTTCCTCATCGGCGGCGACCAGTGCACCCGGCGCTGCGACTTCTGCCAGATCGACACCGGCAAGCCCGAGGCGCTGGACCGCGACGAGCCGCGCCGCGTCGGCGAGTCCGTGGTCACCATGGACCTGAACTACGCCACCATCACCGGTGTCGCCCGTGACGACCTCCCCGACGGCGGCGCCTGGCTGTACGCCGAGACGGTCCGCCAGATCCACGAGCAGACCGCCGCCCGCGAGGCCGGCCGCACCAAGGTCGAGCTGCTCGCCCCCGACTTCAACGCGGTCCCGGAGCTGCTGCGGGAGGTCTTCGAGTCCCGCCCCGAGGTCTTCGCGCACAACGTCGAGACGGTCCCCCGGATCTTCAAGCGCATCCGCCCCGGCTTCCGCTACGAGCGCTCCCTGAAGGTCATCACCGACGCCCGTGACTTCGGCCTGGTGACCAAGTCCAACCTGATCCTCGGCATGGGCGAGACGCGCGAGGAGGTCAGCGAGGCGCTGCGGCAGCTGCACGACGCCGGCTGCGAGCTGATCACCATCACGCAGTACCTGCGCCCGAGCGTGCGCCACCACCCCGTGGAGCGCTGGGTCAAGCCGCAGGAGTTCGTGGAGCTGAAGGAGGAGGCCGAGCAGATCGGCTTCTCCGGTGTGATGTCCGGCCCGCTGGTGCGCTCCTCGTACCGCGCCGGCCGGCTGTACCAGATGGCGGTCGAGAAGCGCGGCGCATTCGTCGCCTCCCAGGCCGTCTGACCCACCGCCTCACGGCACGCAGTGTCACTGTGCGCATGTGAATCCGCGCACAGGCCGGCATCCCCCCGATTCGGCCGTACGACGCGGTCCGGTACGTCGTCGCAGTTGGCGACCAGGTCCGGGCCGCGTCGGGCCGTTCCGGCACCACATCCGCCCTTCATCGGTGTTTGACCGGTCGGTCACGCCCTGGTAACACCAATCAGTGACCCTGGTTGCACACGCTGTGCACCGCTCACCGGAGCAGTCATATCCGAGGGGGGACCTCTGCCATGCAGGCCGCGCCCGTTCGCGCCACCGCCATCCCGTCGTTCACCGATGCACTGCGTGCCGTCGAGTCGCTGCTGATGGGCAGCGGCCAGCGCACGGCCCGCCGCAACGCCTGGACCTCCGTCCTGGAGGACCGCCGCCGCGCGAAGGACCGCGTCGAGGCGGAGCGTGTCCTGGAGCGGACGGCCGCTCCCCGCCTCTGAGCCAGCTCCCCGCCTCCGGGGCCCGCTCCCCCTCGCCTCTCTGAGGCCACTCGCCGTCGAAGGCGCTCCCCGGGCCACGTAGACTTCGTGCCATGGCGAGGAAGGACACGGCAGCGGACGCTGCGAACCCCGGGCGACTCAAGCAGATCGCTCTGACCTACAAGATGACCCGCAGGGCCGACAAGAAGATCGGTCTTGTGCTCGCGGCTGTCGGAATCGTCACCTTCGGTGTCTTCCTCGCGATCGGCTTCTTGATCGGGCACCCCATCTATCTCGGCATCCTGGGCCTGCTGCTCGCCTTCCTCGCGACGGCGATCGTGTTCGGGCGCCGGGCCGAGCGGGCGGCCTTCGGGCAGATGGAGGGCCAGCCGGGCGCGGCGGCCGCCGTACTGGACAACATCGGCCGGGGCTGGACGACGACCCCCGCCGTGGCGATGAACCGCAGCCAGGACGTGGTGCACCGGGCCGTCGGCAAGGCCGGCATCGTCCTGGTCGCCGAGGGCAACCCGAACCGGGTGAAGAGCCTGCTGGCCGCCGAGAAGAAGAAGATGAACCGCATCGTGGCGGACGTGCCGGTGCACGACCTGATCGTGGGCACGGGCGAGGGCCAGGTCGAGCTGAAGAAGCTGCGGACCACCATGCTCAAGCTGCCGCGCGTGCTCACCGGCCCCCAGGTGACGGCCACCAACGACCGGCTCAAGGCCATGGGCGACCTGATGAGCAACATGCCGCTGCCGAAGGGCCCCATGCCCAAGGGCATGAAGCTGCCGAAGGGCAACTTCCGGCGCTGAGCGCGCCACACCCCGACGAGAGAGGGGGCGCCCGGATCACTCCGGGCGCCCCCTTCGTCGTACGGCTTCGCGGTCTTCGCCGTAGGGCGCCGCGGTACGACGCGGGTGTCAGGCGCGGAGCTCGACGGTGCCGGCGAGGCGGTCGTGCAGGCCGCGGCCGTCGCGGTCCCAGATCAGGGCCGGGAGGGCGACGCAGAGCAGGGCCGTGCGCAGCAGGGCGCGCAGCGGGTTGACGGTGCCGGTGTCGACGGCGACCACGCGCAGCCCGAAGAGGCGCTTGCCGGGGGTGAAGCCCAGGGTGCCGACGGTCAGGACGCCCATCACGAAGAAGATGAGCAGCGCCCAGTTGCTGGTCGCCTGGCCGTAGCCGTCGGTGAGAAGGCCGTATGCGATCAGGACGCAGAGCCCCCAGTCCACGACGAGGGCGCCGAGCCGCCGTCCGGGGCGGGCGATGGAGCCCGGGCCGTCCTGCGGAAGGCCCAGCTGCTCCCCCCGGTATCCGAAGTCGACACCGGCTTCCTCGGCGGCCGCGCGGGGGCCGGAGAGCCAGGATCCGATTGCTTGCCTCTTGTCCACGCCACCACGGTACTGGCCCCGTTCTGGCATGTGGACACGAGGGGTGAGAGGGGGGACGTCCGGTTAACGTGTGCGAAACAAATGGGTCACGCCCGAGAAATCACCCATCCCTAGGGTCGAGTGCAGCGTGTGCCACCCGCACTGGCCGCACGAACGATCTACCACCCCGGCGGGACGGTCGGGAGTAGGAGGAGCTGGATGTTCCAGAACGCCGACGAGGCCAAGAAGTTCATCGCGGACGAGGACGTCAAGTTCATCGACGTCCGCTTCTGCGACCTGCCGGGCGTCATGCAGCACTTCTCGCTGCCCGTCGAGGCGTTCGACCCCGACGAGGAGCTGGCGTTCGACGGTTCGTCGATCCGCGGCTTCCAGGCCATCCACGAGTCCGACATGGCGCTGCGCGCCGACCTGTCGACCGCGCGGGTGGACCCCTTCCGCCGTGACAAGACCCTCAACATCAACTTCTTCATCCACGACCCGATCACGGGCGAGCAGTACTCCCGTGACCCGCGCAACGTGGCGAAGAAGGCCGAGGCCTACCTGGCGTCGACGGGCATCGCCGACACCGCGTTCTTCGGCCCCGAGGCGGAGTTCTACGTCTTCGACAGCGTGCGTTTCCGCACCTCGGAGAACGAGTCCTTCTACCACATCGACTCCGAGGCCGGCGCCTGGAACACCGGTGCACTGGAGGACAACCGCGGCTACAAGGTCCGCTACAAGGGCGGCTACTTCCCGGTCCCGCCGGTCGACCACTTCGCCGACCTGCGCGCCGAGATCTCCCTGGAGCTGGCCAAGGCCGGCCTGCAGGTCGAGCGCCAGCACCACGAGGTGGGCACCGCCGGCCAGGCCGAGATCAACTACAAGTTCAACACGCTGCTCGCCGCGGCCGACGACCTCCAGCTCTTCAAGTACATCGTGAAGAACGTGGCCTGGCGCAACGGCAAGACCGCGACCTTCATGCCGAAGCCGATCTTCGGTGACAACGGCTCGGGCATGCACGTGCACCAGTCGCTGTGGCAGGGCGGCTCGCCGCTCTTCTACGACGAGGCCGGCTACGCGGGCCTGTCGGACCTGGCCCGCTACTACATCGGCGGCATCCTCAAGCACGCGCCGTCGCTGCTGGCCTTCACCAACCCGACGGTGAACTCGTACCACCGCCTGGTCCCGGGCTTCGAGGCGCCGATCAACCTGGTGTACTCGCAGCGCAACCGCTCCGCCGCGATGCGCATCCCGATCACGGGCTCCAACCCGAAGGCCAAGCGCGTCGAGTTCCGCGCGCCCGACTCCTCCGGCAACCCGTACCTGGCCTTCTCGGCCCTGCTGCTCGCGGGCCTCGACGGCATCAAGAACAAGATCGAGCCGGCCGAGCCGATCGACAAGGACCTCTACGAGCTGGCTCCCGAGGAGCACGCCAACGTGGCCCAGGTCCCGACGTCCCTCCCGGCCGTCCTCGACTCCCTCGAGCGCGACCACGAGTTCCTGCTCCAGGGTGACGTCTTCACCCCGGACCTGATCGAGACGTGGATCGACTTCAAGCGCACGAACGAGATCGCCCCGCTCCAGCTCCGCCCGCACCCGCACGAGTTCGAGCTGTACTTCGACGTGTGATCGAGCCCGCGCTTCGCGTCTGAACACCCGCGCCCCCACTGTCCCGATGGACGGTGGGGGCGCGGGCGTCTGTTCTATTCTGGAGGAACGGGATCGCACGGGGGTGGAGGCCATGGCTGAGTCGGGGCGCGACGAGAACGAGCGTGAGTTCGACATCCGGTGGGCCGACGCGGCCGAGCACAAGGAGCCGTCGGCGCGGGCGCGGATGCTCGCCGCGCGGTGGAAGCACGAGCCGCCCGGCCCGGTGCCGTTCCGGCCGGAACCCGATCATGTGGCCCGCCGGCAGCGCCGGTCCGGGTGGGTGTCCACGGTCGTCGTCCTCGGCGGCGTCGCCGCCGTGATCCTGCTGCTGGGGTACTTCCGGTTCACCGCGCCGTAGCGGGCGTGCGGCTTTGCCGCTCCTGGGGGCGCTCGCGACCCGTTCATGGGAAGGGACGTGCACACTGGGCAGTGGGACGAGTGCCTGAGCCCGGGATGGTGCACCATGCAGAGCCGCTTCCGCAGTGACCGGCGGTTGACCGCCCGGATGGGCGTCACGCTGTTCCTGCTCGGGTTGTTGTACGTGGGGTTCATCGCCGCGCTGATCGTGCTGCTGAAGTCCTGGGTGCTGGTCGTGGTGATCGCCGCCGGCGTGCTGGGCGCCCAGTACTGGTTCTCCGACCGGGTCGCGCTGTTCGCGATGCGCGGGCGGCCCGTGGAGCGCGAGGAGTATCCCGAGCTGCACGGCGTCGTCGACCGGCTGTGCGCCATCGCGGACCTGCCGAAGCCGGTGGTCGCGGTGTCCGACCTGGGGATGCCCAACGCCTTCGCCACCGGCCGCAACGCCGATCACGCCGTGGTCTGTGTGACCACGGGCCTGCTGCGCCGGCTGGAGCGGGACGAACTGGAGGGCGTCCTCGCGCACGAGCTGGCGCACGTCGCGCACAAGGACGTCGCGGTGATCACCATCGCCTCGTTCCTCGGGGTGATCGCCGGGCTGGTCGTACGGTTCGCCTTCTACTCGCAGCTCTTCGGGGGTGGCCGCCGCGACCAGAACACCGCGGTGGTGTTCGCCGCCGTCATGGGCGTGTCGGCGGCCGTGTACGCGCTCAGCTTCCTGCTGATCCGGGCCCTGTCCCGGTACCGCGAGCTGGCCGCCGACCGGGCCGCGGCGCTGCTCACCGGACGGCCCTCGGTGCTGGCCTCCGCGCTGACCAAGGTCTCCGGCGACCTCGCCCGCATCCCGACGGAGGACCTGCGGACCGCCCAGGCGTTCAACGCCTTCTACTTCACCCCGGCGCTGGGCCGCGACCCCGGTCTGGCGCGGATCTTCTCCACTCACCCGAGCCTGGAGCAGCGGCTCGAACAGCTGGGGCGGATCTCCGCAGAGCTGGGTGAGGCGACGGCTCCGGGAGGGGCGTGAGCATGGGGCTGCTGGACATCCTGCTGGGCCGCAGCAAGCCGGCCGCACCGGATCTCGACCAGCTGTTCGGGCTGCCGTCGGCGGCCGTGACGCTGGAGGCGGCGACCGGCTTCCGGCCGACCGGGAGCGGCGCGGTGTGCTTCGCGACGGTCGAGGGCGCGGCGTTCACACAGACGCACCGGGAGGTGCAGGCGCTGCTGGACGCGGACGCCGAGCGGGAGGGCCGCCCGGTGGAGCTGACCCGGGACGCGTACGGCTACTCGTGGCTGGTCTCCCGGCGCTCCCCCGACCGGCTGCCGGACCTGGTCAACGATCTGCACGCGGTGAACAGCGCGATGGAGGTCAACGGGTTCGGCCCGCAGCTGCTGTGCTCGCTGGCGGGCTTCGAGGCGGCGGAGGAGGACGGCACGCCGGGCCGGCGTCTCGCCCTCGTCTACCTGTACAAGCGGGGCACCTTCTACCCGTTCGCCCCGCTGCCCGGCAGGCCGGAGCGGCGGGACAACGCGCTGGAGCTGCGGGTGAAGGCCGCGCTGGAGGGCGACCTGCGGATGGAGCAGGACCTCTCCCGCTGGTTCCCGGTGTGGGGCGCCCCCGGCCTGTGACCAGGGGTGCCCCGACCACCCGCGGTCACGGCCGCGGGTGGTCTCAGTTGGCCTTCTCGCGCTCCTGACGGCGGGACTCCAGGGGGCGCTCGCGACGGTAGCGGCGCTCCCACTTGGCCTGCGTGTCCCGGCGCTCGCGGTAGCTGCGGTAGTCGGCCGGTGCGCCGCCGCCGGCCGCCGGTCCTCCCCCGGCTCCGCCGCTCGGTGCGGAGGAGCCACGCCCGTACTGGACGTAGAGGAAGAGCACGGCGACCGCGGCCAGCCAGTAGACGTGGTTTCCGAATCCGAGGATCACCAGGACGACGGTCCCGGACATGACGATGGTGCCCATCACGGGCCTCCGTGGGCGTGGGTAGGTCTGAGCGGTGATGTCCCCCGGCGGGGCGCTGGGGGAGGGCGGCCGTCCGTCGGTGCCGTAGAGAGTAGCCCCGAGTCCGCGGGGTGGCGCCCGTCCTGCGGGAAACGGCGTGGGCTGCTCCGTTACGCGTGTCCAGGGTAGGGATCCGGTCACACGCCGTGCACCTCCTTTTCCCGGGGGCGCGTGCGCCGTGAATGAATGGGGCGCATGACCGAGCTCTCCTCCTTCACATGCGCCCATGACGGTGAACGGCTCAGCGGGGTGTACGGCGGTCCCGTCGCCGGCCCCGGGGTGCCGGCGGTCGTCCTGCTGCACGGCGCGGGTCCCGGCACCAAGGAGCGGCTGCTGCCGCTGCTCGCGGACGTCGCCGCCCGGGGCTGTCACGGCCTGGCCTTCGAGTTCTCGGGGCACGGCGAAAGCACCGGTGAGCAGAAGGAGTTGAGCCTGCGCCGGCGTCTGGAGCAGGCGGTCGCCGTGATCGACGCGCGGGTCCCGGCGGACGCGCCGCTGGTCGTGGTCGGGTTCAGCATGAGCGGGCAGACCGCCGCGGACGTCGTCGCGCACTACGGGGAGCGGGTGGCGGCGGTGGGGCTGTGCGCGCCCGCGGTGTACGCCGCCGAGGCGTGGGACGTGCCGTTCGGCTCCGGGGGCGGGCGGTTCAGCGAGATCATCCGCAGGCCCGGCGGCTGGCGCCGGGCGCCCGCGCTGGACGTGCTGCGGGCGTACGCCGGACGGGCCGTGCTCGCGGTCCCGGAGACGGACGCGGTGATTCCGGCGGAGGTGACGGGGGCGGTGCGGGATGCGCTGAGTGCCCGTGCCCGGTTCACCTGGTTGGACGTACGGGGCGCGGAGCACATGCTGGGGCTGTGGTTCGAGACGCACGCGGAGGACCGCCGGACGTTCGTGGACGCCCTCCTGGACGACTGGCCGGTCCCGGCGGGGCCGCACGCCTGAGGCGCCGCCCGGCCGCCCGGCGTACCGATCGACCGTTCGGCGGGGGGTCACACGCCCGGTGCCGCCGCGATCACCCCCGCCGCGATCGCCGCGCCCAGCGTGGTGTGGTCGGTGACCGTCTGGTCCGCGTAGCCGAGGGCGAAGTCGGTCACGGCGCGGTCGAAGGTGTCGGAGGCGCCGAGGTAGGCGGCGATGGCGATGCGGTCGCCGGAGCGGGCGTGGGCGCGCGCGAGGGCGGTGCCGCACAGCCGGGCGTAGGCCAGCAGGTCCCCCGGGCTCATCCCGGCGACGTCCGCGCCGCCCTTCATGTCCCGCAGCCGGCGCCAGTAGAAGGCGCGGCCCTGCGGCCCCGACATCCAGCCGAGGAAGATGTCGCTCGCGGCCTGGAGCAGGCGCTGCCCGGCGACGACCCGGTGCCCGGGGTGGGTGTACGGCCCGTTCGGCAGGTGCTCCTCCAGGACCGACTGCCGGGCCTCCTTGATCTGGAGGAAGAGCGGGTCGTCGGCGTCGCGCCCGGTGAGCAGCACGATGAAGCAGCGCAGTCCGACGCTGCCGACGCCGACGACCTTGCGGGCGGCGTCGACGAACCGGTAGCGGTCCAGCAGCAGCCGGCGTTCCTCGGAGAGGGTCGAGCGGTAGTCGCTGAAGACCTTGCGCAGGGACGCCATGTCGGACACGCCGGCGGGTTCGAGGAGCGGCGGGTCGTGGATGATCCGCCGGCGGCCGTCGGCGACCTCGGTCAGCTTGCCGTAGGCCCGCAGGCTGGTGCGCCGCCGGGCCCGGCCGAGGGTGGCCTCGACGCGGCGCCGGTCGCGGGCGGAGCGGGCCAGCGGCAGCAGTTGCTCGGTGTCGATGCGCATGTACCAGACGTCGAGTTCGCCGAGCCGGGCGAGCCGGCGCATGGCCGCGCGGTAGGCGGCGACGGCCTCCCGGGCCGCGCGCGCGGCCTTGGCGTCCGGGTGGCCGTTCTCGCGGGCGGCCACGACGACCGAGGCGGCGAGCCGTTTGACGTCCCACTCGAACGGGCCGGGGAACGTCTCGTCGAAGTCGTTGAGGTCGAACAGCAGGGAGCGTTCCGGTGAGGCGTACAGCCCGAAGTTGAGCAGATGGGCGTCGCCGCACAGCTGCACGGTCAGGCCCGTGTGCGGGAGCGCGGCGAGGTCGGCGGCCATCACGGCGGCGGCGCCGCGCAGGAACGCGAAGGGCGAGGACGCCATCCGCCCGTACCGGACGGGCAGCAGCTCGGCCAGCCGGTCCCGCCCCTGGCGTTCCAGTACGGCGACCGGGTCGGGCCGGCCGAGGGGCGGGACCCAGCCGGCGTGGCCGGAACGGCGTACGCGCTGCCGGGCGGCCCGGCCCCGCTCGGCCCGCTCGGCGGGGCCGGCGGCGGTCATGCGGGGCCCCGGCCGAGGGATGCGGACCCGGACCGGCGGGCCCGCACGGGCACCCTCGTACGAGCCGCTCTCGGGCCGGTCAGCCGCCGTGTGCCGTCCCTGTCCATCGCGCCTCCCGTGCCGCCCTCGGTGCCGAACGCGGTCGTGTCCCCTGTCTGGCAGTGAAGGCGGGCCGGGGGGCGTACGCATGCCGGATACGGCGAACGGGTGACGCGCGCCGGGTGCTCCCGTCGGCGGAAGCACGGCGGAAGCACCCGGCGGACACCGTCTAGCGGGCGTACCTCATGAGTGCCCGGACCATGTGGCAGGTCGTCTCGGACGGCGGGTGCACGCCGATCGTCTCCGCGGCGCTGCGGATCCGGTCGTTGCGCGCCTGGTCGGGCAGGTAGACACCCATGTCGAGGAGCGCTATCGCGAGGCGCATCGCCTTGAGCCGGCGATTGTGCGTGACGTACCACTCGCGGGGGCGGCCGGGCGGCAGCGCCCGCTTCTCGACGGGTGCGTACGGCGAGTCGAGCAGGACCGGACGGCGGGCGGTGGACTGGGTGCGCGTCGGCTTACGGGTGGGCTTCGGCTTCAGTGCGGCAGCGGGCACAGGCATCCTCCTGTCGCGGACGAGCGCCTCCGGACGGGTCCGGTGACACTCTCGAACACTGACTCCAGTGTACTGGCCGCCACTGACAATCGGGGGCTCCAGACGTCCAGGAAATCGCCTGGTCAGTAAGGAAGTTGTCGTTCCCTCAGCCCCTTCGTGAGCGATGTGCGCACACCGACAGAAAATCGAACAGCGGGGGTCGCGGATACCCTGTGCGGCATGGAGATCTGGATCAACCCGGCCTGTTCCAAGTGCCGCAGCGCGCTCACCCTGCTGGACGCCGAGGGCGCCGACTACACGGTCCGCCGCTACCTGGAGGACGTCCCCACCGAGGACGAGATCCGGGACGTCCTGGACCGGCTCGGCCTGGAGCCCTGGGACATCACCCGCACCCAGGAGGCCGACGCCAAGGAGCTCGGGCTCAAGGACTGGCCGCGGGACGCGGACGCCCGGGACCGGTGGGTCACGGCCCTCGCCGAGCACCCCCGGCTGATCCAGCGGCCCATCATCACCGCGCAGGACGGCACGGCCGTGGTCGGACGGTCCGAGGAGGCCGTACGGGACGCGTTGTCCCGCGAGGGATGACCGTCGCCGGGCGCCCAACTCCCGCCGGTGTGACGTACGTTACGCAGACTCCTCCGGTAACCGCTGAGTAACGGCGTTCGGTATCTCGTACATAGCGGCGTACGCTCCCCCAACCTCCCAGGAGGCGCGGATGTCGCGCAGGAGAACGGTCAGCACGAAGAAGAAGCTCGCCCTGCTGGTGAGTGCGGCGACGGTGGCGGGAGGCGGTGCCTTCGTCATGGCGAGCACCTCGAACGCCTCCCAGACGCCCACGGCGACCGTCAAGTCCGCCGCGGACTCGACGGTCTGCCAGGGCCTCGCCACGGCGCTCGGCAACAACCAGCGGTTCATCGACGGGCAGCGGGCCAACCCGGACGCCCAGTCGGAGGCCCGTATCGCCAACCGCGAGGCCGTCATCAAGCAGATCAAGGTCCAGCAGGAGGCGTCCGGGTGCGCCGTCGGGGAGTCGGCTCAGGGCTCCCAGGCGGGACAGCCGAGCGCTCCGGCGGGCGGCGCGGCCGGGAACGGGGGCCAGGCGGCAGGGAACGCGGGCGCCGGGCAGAACGCCGGCGGCGCGGGCAACGGCCAGAACGCGGGCAACGGGAACGCCGGGAACGGCAACGCCGGTGGCGGCGCCGCCGCGGGCCAGCAGGTCTGCAACGGCTCGACCGTCACGCTGTCCGGCGAGGGCGGGGCGCCCGCCGCGTCCAGCAACCAGTTCCCGGCGGGCACCAAGCTGAAGGTCACCAACCTGGACAACAACAAGTCCACGACGGTGGAGGTCACCTCGGTCTCCGGCAGCTGTGTGCTGCTGAACAACGCGGCCTTCGAGCAGGTCCGCGAGCCCGGCAAGTTCCTCATCCGCCGGGCCGTGATCGAGAAGGTGGGCTGACGACCGGGCGACCAGGACGCCGTACCTGTCAGGGGCCCCGCCGCTCGCGGCCACGAGCGGCGGGGCCCCACGGCATCGCATACGAGCGCGGACGGGCCGCCCCTCCCCCGGTGCCGGACCGCGCCCGGTGTGCTTCCCGCGGCCGCTCACCGCGTGAATCGGGCCACTCCGGCACCCGGTAACACGGGGTTCACACATGGGCAATGGCCGGGAAATCGCCTGTTGACAAGCTCCCGGACATCGAGAGCGCGGCGCCCCAGTGCCGCAGCGCCGCAGCACCCGCAGTACGCGCCCTGACCCACCCCGAAGGAAGTGGCCCGTGACCTTCAAGGCTGAGTACATCTGGATCGACGGCACCGAGCCGACGGCAAAGCTCCGTTCCAAGACGAAGATCCTGGCGGACGACGCCAAGGGTGCCGAGCTGCCGATCTGGGGCTTCGACGGGTCCTCCACCAACCAGGCCGAGGGGCACGCCTCGGACCGCGTGCTGAAGCCGGTCTTCACCTGTCCGGACCCGATCCGCGGCGGCGACGACGTCCTCGTGCTGTGCGAGGTCCTGAACATCGACATGACGCCGCACGAGTCCAACACCCGTGCCGCGCTCACCGAGGTCGCGGAGAAGTTCGCCGCGCAGGAGCCCATCTTCGGCATCGAGCAGGAGTACACGTTCTTCAAGGACGGCTACCCGCTCGGCTTCCCCAAGGGCGGCTTCCCGGCCCCCCAGGGCGGCTACTACTGCGGTGTCGGCGCCGACGAGATCTTCGGCCGTGACGTCGTCGAGGCCCACCTGGACAACTGCCTCAAGGCGGGCCTGGGCATCTCCGGCATCAACGCCGAGGTCATGCCCGGCCAGTGGGAGTTCCAGGTCGGCCCGCTGTCCCCGCTGGAGGTCTCCGACCAGCTGTGGGTGGCCCGCTGGCTGCTGTACCGCACCGCCGAGGACTTCGGTGTCGCGGCGACCCTGGACCCGAAGCCGGTGAAGGGCGACTGGAACGGCGCCGGCGCGCACACCAACTTCTCCACCAAGGCGATGCGTGAGGGCTACGACGCCATCATCACCGCCTGCGAGTCCCTCGGCGAGGGCTCCAAGCCGCTCGACCACGTCAAGAACTACGGCGCCGGCATCGACGACCGCCTCACCGGTCTGCACGAGACCGCCCCGTGGAACGAGTACTCCTACGGCGTCTCCAACCGCGGCGCCTCGGTCCGTATCCCGTGGCAGGTCGAGAAGGACGGCAAGGGCTACATCGAGGACCGCCGCCCGAACGCCAACGTCGACCCCTACACGGTGACCCGTCTGCTGGTCGACACCTGCTGCTCCGCGCTGGAGAAGGCCGGCCAGGTCTGACCTGCCGCCGCCCGGCCGTACGAAGGGGCGCCCACCGTCACCGGTGGGCGCCCTTCCGCGTGCCCGGACGTCCCCCTCCCGTGCCCGCCGCCCGCCCGCCGTCCACGGACCGGGACGAAGGGTCCCCTCGGAGGCGGGCGTCTGATTCAATGGGTGCATGGCAGGCTTCCAGAACCTCTCCGCGACAGGTCGTTCCGACCTCGAGCCGTTCTGGCCTTCCCGTCAGCACCACGACTTCGACCGGGTGTGTTGCCGCGCGCTGACCGCGCGGGCCCGGTAGAGCCGTTCCCCGGCCTTCGGCCAGCGCGACACGACGTACGTCTTCCCACGGACCTCTCGCGCGAAAGAGCTGACCTCCCATGGCGACCACCCGTTCCCTGTCCTCCGCCCCCACCCTCGCCTCCCCCTCGTCGACCGGTGTCCGGCAGCATCTGCGTGCCGTCGACCGGGACGAGGTGATCGACGTCGCGGACCTCCTGCCGCCGGGCGCCACCTGGCTGCCCGCCCCCCAGCACTCCCTGCCCGCCCTGCCGGGACAGCCGCCGATGGTCGGCTACCTGGTGCTCGTACCGGCAGACCGGCAGCCGGCGCTCGTCCCGGCCGCCGAGCCCGTCGACGACCCGCTGGTCTCCATCGACCCGGTGCGGCGCACCGCCGCCGTCGACGGCCGGGAACTCGACCTGACGTACCTGGAGTTCGAGCTCCTCGCCCATCTGGTGGCGCACCCGCACCGGGTGCACACCCGCGACCAGCTGGTCACCACGGTGTGGGGGTACGGGCATGTCGGCGACGGCCGGACCGTCGACGTGCACATCGCCCGGCTGCGCCGCAAGCTGGGCGCCGAGCACCGGGACACCATCCGCACGATCCGCCGCGTCGGCTACAAGTACGCCCCGCCGGCCGGGCGCTGACCGCCCGCCGCGTCCTCTGCCGTCGGCAGAGCGCCGTTCCGTCCCGCGCGCCCGGCGGGCAGAGTCGCCGGTATGAGACTTCTGGTGCTGGGCGGTACGGAGTTCGCGGGACGGGCGGTCGTGGAGGCGGCGCTCGGGCGTGGCTGGGAGGTGACCGTCCTCCACCGGGGGCGGCACGACCCCCCGGCCGGGGTGCGGTCGCTGCGCGGTGACCGCACCGCGCCCGACGGGCTCGCCGCCCTCGCCGGGGACGAGACGTGGGACGCCGTGGTCGACACCTGGTCGGCGGCGCCCCGCCCGGTCCGGGACGCGGCCCGGCTGCTGCGGGACCGGGCGGGGCGGTACGTGTACGTGTCGAGCCGCTCGGTGTACGCGTGGGCGCCGCCCGCCGGGTACGGCGAGGACGCCCCGGTGATCGGGGGCGCCGAGGCGGGCGCCGGGCAGACCGACTACGCGCGCGACAAGCGGGGCGGCGAACTGGCCGCCGTCGAGGGGTTCGGGGCCGGCCGCTCACTGCTGGTGCGGGCCGGGCTGATCCTCGGGCCGTACGAGAACGTCGGCCGGCTGCCGTGGTGGCTGAACCGGATGGCGCGCGGCGGCCCGGTCCTGGCGCCCGGTCCCCGGGACCTGCCGTTGCAGTACGTCGACGTCCGGGACCTCGCGGAGTGGATGCTCGACGCGGTGGAGGCGGGGCTGAGCGGGGCGTACAACCTGACAAGTCCTCAGGGGCACGCCACTATGGGCGAGTTCCTCGACGCCTGCGCGGCGGTGGCCGGGCCGGACGCCGACCTGCGCTGGGTCGAGCCGGACGTCGTACTGGGCGCGGGCATCGAGCCCTGGACACAGCTCCCGGTGTGGGTGCCGCCGGGCAGCGACCTGCACGACGCGCTGCACGCGGCGGACGTCTCACGGGCCGTGGAGAGCGGGCTGCGGTGTCGTCCCGTCGCCGAGACGGTGGCGGACACCTGGCGGTGGCTCCAGGGCCTCGGCGGCACCGCGCCGCGGCGTCCGGACCGCTCCCTCAAGGGCCTGGATCCGGAGGTGGAGGCGAAGGCCCTCGCGGCCGCGGAGGACGCCCCCACCGCCTGACCGGCCTCTTCACCCCGTGTACGGGATCAGCAACTCCCGGTGTCAGAGCGGCTGTTGAGACCGCACCGTACACATGAATCTCTCAGGAATTCCCGGGACGGCTGAACACCCGTGCGGCGCCCTCCGTATGAGAGGGCGCCGCTTCACTCCTGTCGGGCGCCTCGATGCCCCCGAAAAAGGAAGTCAGAGGAGTTCCATGGGACGCAACACAAGAAAACGCCGTACGCCACTGGCCACCAAGGCCATTGCCGCATCGGCGGCCCTAGCGCTCGGTGGGGGCGGGCTTGTCTGGGCCAATTTCTACGCATCGGCGCACGAGGACGGACACTCCGGGAACCGGACGAAGTCCGCCTCCGCGCGCGTCGCGACGATCAACTGCCCGGACGTGGGCCAGCGGCTGACGAAGGTGCCGAGAAGCGCGCGCAGGACCGTCGCCAAGGAACTGGCGCTGCTCGACCGGCAGATCACGGCGGCCTACACCCGGCTCGCTCAGACGCGGCAGGCTCAGGCGGGTGACGCCAACTACGTCAGCAACGCCATTCTCAGCCCGCTGAAGTCCAAGCGCGTCGCCACGCTCGACCGCATCCGCCAGAGCATCAACCGGGGCGGCGGCAAGGCCCCGCGCGACATGAACCGGTGGGCGCAGTGCCAGGGCGTCCCGGCGGAGCAGCCGACCGGCGGCGGGCAGCAGAACGGCGGCGGTCAGCAGGGCGGCGGGCAGCAGGGCGGCGGGCAGAACAACGGCGGACAGGACAACGGCGGCGGGCAGCAGAACAACGGCGGGCAGGCCGGCAACGGCCCCGTGGCGGACGACTTCATCAAGATCGAGGACGTCCAGCCCAACTCCCGCAACCTGCCCAACGGTCTTCCGGCGAACGGTGACAGCGGCTCGACCGGCAGCTTCACCACCCGGTGCGGCACCAACGAGAACGCGAACCGCAACTCGGACAACGTGATCGTGGCGCCCGGCGTCAGCAACGGCGCCCAGCACCAGCACGACTACGTCGGCAACCAGAGCAACAACGCCTTCGCCAGCGACCAGGACCTGGCCAACGCGGACACCACCTGCCAGAACCAGGGCGACAAGTCGTCGTACTTCTGGCCGGTCATCCGCATCCAGGACGGGTCGCAGGACATCGACGCCGGACAGCCCGGCGGCGGTCAGGACGGCAACGTCGGCAAGATCGTCGCGCCGAACGAGGCCCAGCTGAAGTTCGTGGGCAACCGCACCAGCGACGTCGTCGCGATGCCGAAGGCGCTGCGCATCATCACCGGTGACGCGAAGTCCTTCGTCAACGGCCTGAACAACGCCAACACGGCGTGGAGCTGCACCGGCTTCGAGGACCGCCAGGTGACGGACAAGTACCCGATCTGCCCCGACGGCAGCAGCGTGGTGCGCACGTCCGCCTTCCAGAGCTGCTGGGACGGGCAGAACATCGACAGCGCCAACCACCGCACGCACGTCGCCTTCGTGCAGGCGGACGGCACCTGCGCCAACGGGTTCAAGGCCATCCCCCAGCTCCAGGTCCGCCTGGTGTACGACATCCAGGCCCCGCAGATCCAGAACGGGCAGGTGCAGAACGCCTTCGCGATCGACTCCTTCCCGGACCAGCTGCACAAGCCGATCACCGACCACAACGACTTCATCAACTTCTTCGACGAGAACCTGATGAACCAGGTGGTCCAGTGCATCAACAGCGGCCAGGACTGCGACTAGTCCCCGGCCCATGAGAAAAGGCCGGCTGCGGAATTCCCGCAGCCGGCCTTTTCCGTGTCCTGTTCTCCGTAGCCGGTTCTCCGTATCCGGAGTGGATCAGCCGTGATGGCCGCCCTTGTTGTGGCTGCCGCCGGGATTCATGTGCTCGGAGCCCTCTTCCATCGTTCCGCCGAGTGTGTCCTGGAGGGCGGTGACCGTCTTCTCCTGGCCGACGGCGACCCATTTGCGGCCGACGAGGTAGTAGCCGCCGTAGTCCTTCGCGCCGCTCAGCCACTCGGCCTGACCGCGGTCCGTGGCGAAGGTGGCGAGGATGTACTTGTCCTTGCCCGTCGTGCAGATCGCCTGCCGGATCTCGTCGGCGTCGGTCTGCATGTTCGGGTCGCACTTCGCCTTGGCGGCCAGCTGCTCCAGACTGCCGGTCGCCGTCTTCGGCGCCTTCGCCTCGTCGTCGCCGCCGGCGCCGCACCCGGCCAGCGCGAGCACCGCCACCGCGCCGCTCAGCGCGAGCATCGGTCGGGTCAGTCTCATCTCGTCCTCCGGTCCATGCCGCACGGAGCCCGGCCGGGCCCTCGTCTCCCATACGGCTGCGGTGCGCGATGCGCTCAAACGATGCACGCAAACAGGAGGCTCTCATGGAACGGGCGTGCGAGGGTGATCCGATGGACCAGGACTGGGAGAACCGCGTCAGCGCGGCATGGGCGAGTTTCGACGACTACCCCGAGGAGCGGGCGGCCGAGTTCCGCGCGCTCATCGACGGGCTGGTGGCCGAACTGCCGGACGGCAGCCCGCTCGGCCCCTTCGAGCAGGCGTGCGCCTGGGACTCGACGGGACACTCGGACCGTGCCGTGCCGCTGTACCGGGAGGCGCTGGCGCGCGGACTGAGCGGCTACAAGGGGCGGCGGGCCAAGATCCAGATGTCGAGCTCGCTGCGGAACGTGGGGCGGGCGGAGGAGGGCGTCGCGCTGTTGACGCCGGAGCTGGACGGGCCGTCCGACGAGCTGGACGACGCGGTGCGCGCGACGCTGGCGCTGTGCCTGTCGAGCCTCGGCCGGGACCGGGAGGGGCTGGCACTGGTGCTGGGCGCGCTCGCCCCGCATCTGCCGCGCTACCAGCGGTCGATGGCGAACTACGCGCGTGCGCTCGTGGAACCCCGGGCGCAGGAGGTCTGACCCGGGCCGTGCGGACGCCTCCGGTGGGCCGGGGGCGCCCCGGTCACGGTGACCAACCGCCGATTCGCTCGTTCTGCTGAACGTGCAGTCACAGGATGTCGCCTCGCGCCCCGCAGCCAGCTCCGCCGGCCCGGTCGTGGACGTCGAGCGGGCCGAGGCCGCGCTCGTCGAGCACTACCCGCGTCTGGTCCGCCTCGCCTACCTGGTGCTGCCACCGGGCCTCGGGCGCAACCGGCGTGTCCTGACCGCGCACTCCCTCACCCAGCGGGCGCTGCCCCGCGGCCGCTCGGCGCCGACGCCCGCGATCCCGGCCCAGCCGAGCGGGCGGGACGGCGACCCCGGGTACGCGTTCCTGCGCGCGCGGCTGCTGCGGGCCGCGCTGGAGGCGGGCCGTCCGCTGAAGCGGGCCGCCTGGCCGCGCCGCTCCCAGCTGCCGCCCCTGCTGCCCCAGGTCTGGGGCCTGCGGCTGTTCCCCCGGTCGGGCGGCGCCGACGAACTGGCCCTGGACCAGCAGCTGTCGGCGCTGTCGGGGCCGGCCCGCGCGGCCTATGTGCTGCGCGGCCTGGAGAAGCTGCCGGACGACGCGGTACGGGCCGTCCTGGAGGCGGCCGGGGTCGAGGACCCGGACGACGCGCTCGACGAGGCCGACGGCGTCGAGGCGCGCTACACGCTGCTGGAGTCCCCGGAGTTCGACCCCTGCTCGCTGCAGGCCCGGCCGACCGATCTGATGCGGCGCCGCCAGCATCTGCGGGCGGTGCTCGCCGCGGGGGCCGCCCTGCTGGTGTGCGGGGCGCTGCTCGGCCTGCCGGGCGAGGGCTGGGCCCCCGACGGTCCGGCCGCTCCCCCGTACGCGCGCAACCCGTCGGCGGAGGCGGCCCTCGACCCCGCCCAGCTGACGAAGGTGCCGGCGGCGGCCTGGCAGTCGTCGGCGCGCACCGACTTCTCGGTGTGGCCCGCGCGCGGCGACCTCACCGGCGACTCGGCGCTGCTGCGCCGCGCCCTCGCGACCTGGGCCCGCCCCGGGGAGACGGTCGCGGTGTCGGCGACCCCGGGCACCCCGGCGGGCGGCCCGCCCGGAGCGCCGCAGCTGCTGTACGCGGGCACCGTCGACTCGGTGCGCGTGGTCCTGCTGTACGACGGCCTGCGCGTGGCCCGTTACGCCGAGCCCACGGACGGCACGGCGGGCGCCGCCCTGGACTTCTCGCGGGTGGACGGCGCGACCCGGGCGGAGGCGGGCGCGGTGGTGCTGAGCCGCGCCGACGGCAACGTCCGCTATCTGCTGGCCCCGTGGGTGCGGAAGGCGGCCGAGCGGGATCTGGTGAAGCCGGGTGCCGGGGCGATGGACCTCACGGTGACCGGCGGGGTCACCTCGCCGATGGCGAGCCCGGCGGCCCGGCAGGGCGGCGGTTCCTGCACCTCGTGGAACGTGCTGCAGGTGACGGACGGCACGGGCACCCGGCTGCTGACCGACCTGGCCGAGCTGGTCCCGGCGCGGCTCACCGCCGGGCGCCCCGGGCAGGCCGGGGACGTCTCCGGGGCGCGGGCGCTGCGGGCGTGGGCGCCGAACGCGTGCTGGCTGGGCGCCCTGGGCTCGGCGGGCGTGCGGTCGGTGAACGCCTGGCCGTACGCGCACCAGCCGTTGCCGGACGGCAGCGGTACCGGGGACTGGGTGTGCACACGGGCCGAGACCTGGCGGGGCGGCGGCGAGCGGGTGCTGGCGCAGTTCCGTACGCCGGGCACCGCGCAGGCGGCGGTGGTGGCGAAGGCGCAGAACGTGGCGGCGTGCGGGGCGCGGGATCCGCATGTGCTGGCCGGGGTGCTGTGGAAGGCGCAGTCGGGCGGCTGGTATCTGCTGGCGGCCGGTGACCGGGAGACGGAGGCCGTACGGGCGTCGGGCGGGGTGCGCGGCTCGGCCACGGGGAGCCTGCTGGCGGTTCCGGCGCGGCAGGGTGCGCGGGCGGAGCTGAAGGGGACGCTGGAGGACGGGCGGACGATCGGCGGCCTCACGTGAGGGGCGGAGCGGGCGGTTCGGCGCTCTGAGGTGAACACCCGTGGTCGGTCCGGTCCGTTCAGGGCCGGAATCGATCGGTAAGGTGTTCGTATGACTACCGGGGTACGTCGCAGAATGGGAGTCGACGAGCGGCGGCAGCAGTTGATCGGCGTCGCCCTCGAACTGTTCAGCCAGCGCTCGCCCGACGAGGTCTCCATCGACGAGATAGCGTCGGCGGCCGGTATCTCCCGGCCGCTGGTCTACCACTACTTCCCCGGCAAACTCAGCTTGTACGAGGCCGCGTTGACGCGTGCGGCGGAGGACCTGGCGAGCCGGTTCGTGGAGCCGCCGGAGGGTCCGCTGGGGGCCCGGCTGCTGCGGGTGATGCGCCGCTTCTTCGACTTCGTCGACGAGCACGGGCCCGGTTTCTCGGCGCTGATGCGCGGCGGTCCGGCGGTCGGCTCGACGGCGACGAACGCGCTCATCGACTCGGTGCGGCAGGCCGCGTATGTCCAGATCCTTTCGCACCTGGGCGTGACGGACCCGCCCGCGCGGCTGGAGCTGGTGGTCCGCTCCTGGATCTCGCTCGCCGAGTCCACGGCCCTGATCTGGCTGGACGGCCGGCGTATCCCGCGCCGTGAGCTGGAGGTCCAGCTGGTGCACGACTTCGCCGCGCTGGCCGCGGTGAGCGCCGCCCACGACCCGGAGATGGGCGCGCTGCTGCGTGCCGTGCTGGCGGACGAGCCGACCGAGGGGCCCTTCAGCGACCTGGTCGGCCGGCTGGTCGCGCTGGCGTCGTAGCCGCGGTCGAGCCGCGGTCGGCTCAGCTCTCGTACTTGCGGTACGACGGGTCGAGTTCGCGGACCTCGGCGGAGGCGTGCACGGCGAGGCCGCCGGCGGGCTTCACATGGGTGCGCAGCAGGTCGAGCACGGCCTCGGTGAGCCGGGCCTTGGTCTCCTCGGTGCGGCCGGCGAGCAGGCCGACGGTGACGTGCACGACGGCGTGCCCGGCGGTGTCGTCGCCGACCGCGGTGTCCTCGGTGCGGCGGAACTGCGTCTTGCAGGCGGGCGGCCTGGCGGCCGCGATGTCGACGACGGCGGTGTGCAGGGCCCGCGCGAACGCGGGGCGGTCGAAGTCGTCGGCCAGTTCCTGCGAGTAGTCGACGGTGATCTGCGGCATGGGCGCTCCTGTTCGGGTTCTGCGGCCCCCACCCTAACCTCGGCGTGCGAAGGGGCGGCCCGGTGACCGGACCGCCCCTTCGTTCAGCTCCGTGTCACCTGGTGCGGGTGAACACGGCGACCGTGCGGGCCGGGACGTCGAACGTGCCGGAGCCCGCCGTGTAGGACGCGCTCCTGACGACCGCATCGCCGCCCTTGGCCTGGACGGGGTGCAGCCGGTAGCCGGTGCCCGCGAGCGGGGCGACCTTCTGCTTCTGCCGCTCGGGCGTGGCGTTGAAGACGACGACGAGGTCACCGAGGCGCATGGTGATCACGCCGGGCGTCTCGTCCTTGCCGGAGAGCGGGAAGGACAGCTTCGACTGGACCTGGGCGGCGGTGCCGAGGGAGAAGGCGCTCTCCGTCGACCGGATCCGCAGCAGGTCGCGGTAGGCCGCCGAGGCGCCCTCGATCTGCGGGCAGCCGACCTTGACCGTGCTCAGCAGCGGCTTGGCGTACGGCCACTTCGAGGCGTTGTCGGCGGCGGGCGGCAGGCCCTTGCCGAAGCCGTTGCCGTCGGCGCAGTTCCAGTGGATGGCGTTGAACCAGTCGCCGCTGTCGTAGGAGTTGCGGTCCAGCGACTTGGAGCGCAGCAGGTCGGTGCCGGCCTGGGAGAGCGCCGGGCCCTGCGACAGGGTGGCGGTGGCCATGGCGAGGACCTGCATCCGGGCGCGGTCGGCCGCGCTCGTCCCGGCGGGCAGCTTGTACGTCAGCGCGTCGAACAGCGACTCGTTGTCGTGGGCGTCCGCGTAGGCGAGGGCGTCACCGGGGGCGGCCGCGTAGCCGGCGGGGGCGCCGTTGTAGTCGACCTCGGAGCCCTTCACCTCCTTGCCGGCGGTGTCGGTGAAGCGGTACCCGGCGAGGTTGCCGGACAGGCCGACCTTGATCAGGTCCTGGTAGTGCAGCAGACGGGCCTTCTGCTCGGCCTCGGTGCCGTTGTCCTTCGACGTGTTGGGCTCGGTGTAGAGCCCGGACGCGAAGCCCTGGACGCCGGGGTCCTCGTCGAAGGGGCCGCCGCCGCGCACGGCGTCACGGGCGCGGTCGGAGAAGGTGGCGATGCCGGTGCCGGCCATGTTCTTCTGCGTGGCCTGGACGAAGCGGGCGTCGTCGGCGACCTCGCCGAAGTTCCAGCCCTCGCCGTACAGGATGATCTTCTTGCCGTCGACGCCGTCCTTCTTCAGCGTCAGGGCGTCGAGGGCCTTGCGGACCGCGAGGATGTTCTCCTTCGGGTGGTGGCCCATGAGGTCGAAGCGGAAGCCGTCGACCTTGTACTCCTTGGCCCAGGTGACGATCGAGTCCACGACGAGCTTGCCCATCATGGCGTTCTCGGTGGCCGTGTTGGCGCAGCAGGTGCTGTTGGCGACCGAGCCGTCCGCGAGGAGCCGCTGGTAGTAGCCGGGCACGATCCGGTCCAGGACGCTGGTGTCGGCCTGGCCGGCGGCCGCGGTGTGGTTGTAGACGACGTCCATGACGACGCGCAGGCCGTCCTCGTTGAGCGCCTTGACCATCTGGCGGAACTCGACGGTGCGGGTGGTGCCGTCGGGGTCGGAGGAGTAGGAGCCCTCCGGGACCGTGTAGTGGTACGGGTCGTAGCCCCAGTTGTAGGCGTCCTTGGCGGCGGCCTTCGCCACGCACTCCTGCTGCTTGTCGGAGTCGGCCGCGAACGAGGCCAGGTCGCAGTCGGGGCTCGTCCGGTCCTTCGCGCGCTCGGGGATGGTCGCGATGTCGAAGACGGGCAGCAGGTGGACGTACGACGTACCCGCCTCGGCCAGCTTCCTCAGGTGCCGGGAGCCGTCGCTGAGCTTGTCGCCGAACGCGCGGTAGGTGCCGCGGTCCTTCGCGGGGACGGTGGTGTCGGCGACCGAGAAGTCCCGGACGTGCAGCTCCTGGATCTGGGCGTCCTTCAGCGGCACCGCCCTGGGCTTGGTGTAGCTGGTCCAGCCGCGCGGGGCCAGCGAGCGGTCGCCGAGGTCGACGAGGAGGCTGCGCTGGGAGTTCGTGGTGAGCGCGACCGAGTAGGGGTCGGTGACCTTGTTGGTGACGACCTTGCGGACGCTGGGCGCCCACACCTTCACGACGTACCGGTAGGGCTTGTTCTTCCAGGACGCGGGTCCGGTGACGGACCAGACGCCGGTGCTGTCGGCGCGGTGCATGGCGACGGTGGAGCCGCCGATCTCCAGCTTCACGGACTGGGCGGTGGGCGCCCACACGGACAGCGTCGGACGGCCCTTGGTGAGGACCGGGCCGAGGTGGGCCTTGGTCGCGGCGCCGTAGAGGTCGTCGAGGACACCGGCGAGCTGGACGCCGGTCGCGGCGAGCACGGCGCCGTTGGCGGCGCGCTGGGAGGCGACGATCTGGCCGCGCAGGGACTCGCGGACGCGGTCGCGGTCGCGCGGGTCGACGGACCAGGCGGTGAGGTCCTTCAGGTGCGGGAACTTCGCCTTCTGGGCGTCGGTGAGCGACGTCTTCCTCAGGCGCAGCCACCGGGCGTCGCCGGTCAGCGCGCCGTCCTTCGCCTCGATGCCGCCGTCGCGGCTGTAGAGCAGCTGGGTGGAGGCGGCGCCCTCGGAGCCGTTCCAGGCGACGGTGTTCCGGTCGATCCAGACGGCCTTGGAGGTGGTCAGGTCGACCGCGGCGGCCGAGCCGGCGGGCTGCGGCAGCAGGTACTTCTCCTGGCCGCTCACCAGCCACACCTCGTGGCCGTTCGCCGTGAGGTCGAGGGACTGGTCGGTGGGCAGGTCCTTCTCGTCGCCCTTGTGGAGGATGTAGCTGAGGCTGGTGGCACCGTCGGTGAGCGGTACCTCGAAGACGGCACCATAGGTGTCGGTCCTGACCGGCTTCAGGGGGTTCGACCACTCGGTGGGGTTCGCGGCACCGGTCCAGGTGTGCAGGCCCCAGCCGTCGTAGTTCCCGTCGGCGCGGTGGTAGTGCAGGACGGCCTTGGACGTGTCCTGGGCCGGGTACTCCGGCCGCTCGGTCAGGGCGTCCTCCTTGCCCTGCTCGATCCAGATCTCACCGGTCCTGGTGACGTCGATGGCGCGGTCGGCGGAGACGTCCTTGGTGCCGTCCTTGTCGATGACCAGGTAGCCGACGCTGGAGGCGCCGGGCTTCAGCTTGACGTAGGCGAAGGCGCCGTAGGCGTCCCGGCCGATGAAGGGGTGGCTCTCGGGCCAGTCGGTGGCCTCGCCGTCGGCGATGTCGCCCCAGGCGTACAGGCCCCAGTCCGTGTAGTCGCCGTCGGCGCGCTTGTAGTGGACGATCGCGTGGTCGCGGGAGGCGGCGGTGGGGGTCTCCGGGGCCGGCGGGGTGCCGGTCGTGGAGGACGCGGTGGCGGAGGCGGTACGGCCGGCGGAGTCGATGACGACGGCCTTGTAGCGCAGGGCGGTGCCGGGCGCCACGTCCTGGCCGATGACCTGGCGGACCTTGTAGGGGGCGTGGTCGGCGGACCCGAGGACACGCCACGTGCCGTTGCCGGTCTGCGCGGCGAAGACGACGCGGTTGAGCTGCCCGCCGTCGACGTCGGCGGAGATCTCCACGGTGCCGGTGGCGCCCGCGGCGGGGGCCTTCAGGGTGAGGGACGGCTTGGCGGCGGGCTGCGCGGGGCGTCCGGCGGCCTTCAGGACGATCGCCGCGCCGGCCGGGACGGTGACGGTGAGCTTCTTGTCGGCGCCGGAGCGCGCGGCGGCCTTCGTGCCGTACAGGGCGCTGTACGTGGTGTTCGCGGAGCCGGCGGCGAAGGTCGCCGTGCGGGCCTCGTCCGCGTTGTTGAAGGCGACGACGTACTCGGTGCCCTTGCGGGCGTCGGTGCGGGAGAAGGCGTAGACGCCGGCGCCGTCGGCGGCGTACCGCTCGGTCTGGACTCCGTCGGCGAGGGCCGGGTTGGTCCTGCGCAGCTGCGCGAGGTCGCTGATGTGCCGGTACAGCGGGGCCTTGGTGTCGTAGGCGTCGCTGGCGTGGGTGCGGTCGGTGCCGATCTGGTCGTCGTCCAGGTAGTCGGCGGTCTTCGAGGCGAACAGGGTCTGGCGGGCGTCCTTGTCGCCGCCGGCGCCGGTGAAGCCCTGCTCGTCGCCGTAGTAGACGACCGGGTTGCCGCGGCTGAGGAACATCAGCTCGTTGGCGAGCCGGTCCTTCTTCAGCAGCTCGGCGTCGGTGGCCTTCGGGTTGTCCTGCTTGAGGAAGGCGCCGATGCGGCCCATGTCGTGGTTGCCGAGGAAGGTGACCTGTTCGTAGGCGTTGGCCTTGTCGGTCGTGTACTTGTAGTCGTCGCCGAAGACGGACGCGAGCTTCCGCGCGCTGCCGCCCTGGGAGGCGTACTGGCGTGCCGCCTCCTGGAAGGGGAAGTCCAGTGTGGCGTCGAGGCGGCCCTCGGTGACGTAGGGCGCGGTGATGTCCGTGTCGGAGGTGTACACCTCGCCGAACATGAAGAAGTCGTCGCGGCCGTGCTTGGCGGCGTAGGCGTCGAGGGCGGTCGCCCACTGGGTCCAGAAGTCCATGTCGACGTGCTTGACCGTGTCGATGCGGAAGCCGTCGATGTCGAAGTCGCGCACCCAGCGCTGGTAGAGCTTCTCCATGCCGCTGACGACCTCGGGACGCTCGGTCCACAGGTCGTCCAGGCCGGAGAAGTCACCGTGCTCGGAGCTCTCCCCGGCGAAGGTGGAGTCGCCCCGGTTGTGGTACATCGTCGGGTCGTTGAGCCACGACGGGACCTTCTTCGTCGGGCCGGTGACGGGGGTGCGCGGGAAGGAGTCGGCGTCCACGGCGGGGAAGCGCCGGGTGCCGTCGGCGTAGTCGGCGTCGTCGAAGGGCCGCCCGTCCTTGGTCAGGTACGGGAAGGCGCCCTTGGAGAGGTACTCGTAGGACTTCTCCTGGTAGTCCACGACGTCGGCGGTGTGGTTGGTGATGACGTCGAAGAAGACCTTCATGCCCTTGGCGTGCGCCTTGGAGATGAGGGTCTCGAGGTCCTTGTTGGTCCCGAAGTGCGGGTCGACCTGGGTGAAGTCGGTGATCCAGTAGCCGTGGTAGCCGGCGGAGGCGTCCTTGCCGGTCCCCTGCACGGGCCGGTTCTTGAAGATGGGCGCCATCCAGATGGCGGTGGTGCCCAGGCCCTTGATGTAGTCCAGGCGCTTGGTCAGGCCCTTGAGGTCGCCGCCCTGGTAGAAGCCCTTGTCGGTGGGGTCGTACCCGGTGGACAGGCGGGAGCCGGTCAGGCCGCCCTTGTCGTTGCCGGTGTCCCCGTTGGCGAAACGGTCCGGCAGGACGAAGTAGAACTGCTCGCGGGTCGCGTCGTGCCGGGCGGGCTCGGCGGCGAGCTTCGCGTCGGACGGCGGCGCCGGCGGAGTCGCCGCCTTCGCGGCGAGGGGCTGGACGAGCGCTGCGGCCAGCGCGGTCACGGTGACCGCAGCGACCCGTCCGGCATGGGTGGTTCGGCGCCTCGACGGCGACGGCCATCTCGGTATCACAGAGGGGCTCCTTGCGATTGCGGCTCTTCGGGTCCGACCCCGCGCGACCGTATCGCCGTCGCAATGCTTACAGCAAGAGGCTTGAAACCACCGGTAAAAACTTTCAGTTGCCGCTCAGCAGCTCGACTTGCCCGCGTATACGGCCAGGGCCGTGTTCGCGCCGAGGGTCGCGGTGAGCTGACCGGAGGAGTTCACCGACACGGTGGTGTTGTTCTGCACGTTGCAGTACGTGCCGGCGGGCAGCGACGTCTGGTACGTGCGGCTGAGCGAGCCGGACTCGTGGTTGATGGCCACGAAGCCCTTGCTGCCCCGGCCGAACGCGATGGCGTCGTTGCCGTTGTCCCACCAGTTGGTGACGGCCTGACCGCGCGTGGCGTTGCGGAAGGCGACCATGGACTTGATCTCCGGCCAGTTGTGCTGGCACTTCCAGCCGTTCTGCCAGCACGCGGTCACCGAGCCGCCGTTGGGCGGGCCGGCGTCGATGTCGGAGAACTCGTAGCCGGAGTTGATGTCGGGCGCGCCGTACGGCCAGGCCAGCATGAAGACGTTGGCCAGGGTGTAGTTGGCGTTGTCCTTGTAGTTGAGGGTGGAGCCGTTGCGCTCGGTGTCGTGGTTGTCGACGAAGACACCGGCGCTGGAGCTGCTCAGATAGCCCCAGCCCTCGCCGTAGTTCTTGAGGTAGGCGAGGTTCTCGTTGTTGAAGACCCGCTTGAGGTCGTAGGCGTAGCGGAACTCCTGGACGTCGCCGTTGCGGGTGTACTCGGTGGGCTGGACGGCCTCGCCGGAGCCGTAGATGACCTCCTGCTTCCAGTAGGCGTTCGGGTTGGTCAGGCGGGACTTGATGTTCGCCAGGTCGGCGGTGTCGATGTGCTTGGCCGCGTCGATGCGGAAGCCGTCGACGCCGAGCGTGAGCAGGTCGTTCATGTACCCGGCGATGGCCTTGCGGACGTAGTCCTCGCCGGTGTCCAGGTCGGCGAGGCCGACGAGTTCGCAGTGCTGGACGTTCCAGCGGTCCTGGTAGTTGCTCACCTGGGAGGTGCAGTCGTCGAAGTCGTACGACGAGTACAGGCCCGGGTAGTCGTACTTCGTGTACGACGAGCCGCCGGTGCCGGTGCCGCTGCCGGCCGCCATGTGGTTGACGACCGTGTCGACGACGACCTTCACACCAGCCGCGTGGCAGGTGTTCACCATGTTCTGGAAGGCGGTCCGGTCGCCGAGCCGGCCGGCGATCTTGTAGCTGACGGGCTGGTACGACGTCCACCACTGGGAGCCCTGTATGTGCTCCGCGGGCGGGGAGACCTGCACGTAGCCGTAGCCGGCCGGGCCGAGGGTGGTGGTGCACTCCTTGGCGACGGAGGCGAACTTCCACTCGAAGAGGACGGCGGTGACGTCCTTGGTGCCGGGGGGAGAGGCCGCCGCCTCCGTTGGGTGCATGACAAGAGAGGAGGCGGTGAGGGCCGTCGTGAGGGCGGCCGCCCAGGGAAGGGTTCTGCGGTGCATGTGGGGTTTCCTTCACCGTTGAAGGTTCTTGCTGAAAACTTTCAACTACCTTGCGGTGACGGAGATGTTAAAGGCCCGCCGCCTGAAAAGGCAGCGGGCCGGTCGAAGTTGGATGAAAATTCTTGCAGAACGGCCGTCAGGAGGCCGTCGTCCACCACACCGTGGTGTCGCCGGGCAGCTTCGCCTCACCGTCCGTCTCGGTGATCTCACCGCTGGCGAGCAGCAGCCGCCCGTACGCCGGGATGGTCACCGAGTCGGTGCCGGTGTTCGCCACGCAGACGAACTCGCCGCGCCGGAAGGCGAGGACGCCCTCGGGGGCCCGCAGCCACTCCACCGCGTCCCCGGCGCCGAGGTCGGGGTGGGCACGGCGGGCGGCCAGCGCGGCGCGGTACAGCTCCAGGGTGGAGTCCGGGTCGCCGGACTGCGCCTCGACGCTCAGCTCGCCCCAGCCCTCCGGCTGCGGCAGCCAGCTGCCGCCCGCGCCGAAGCCGTACGACGATCCGGTACGCGTCCACGGGATCGGCACCCGGCAGCCGTCGCGGAAGCCGTCCTGGCCCTCGCCGCGGAAGTACGCCGGGTCCTGGCGCACCTCGTCCGGCAGGTCCACGACGTCCGGCAGACCGAGCTCCTCGCCCTGGTAGACGTACGCCGAGCCGGGCAGGGCCAGCATCAGCAGGGTGGCGGCGCGGGCGCGGCGCAGACCGAGGGCGCGGTCGCCGGCGGTGCGGATCTGGGTGCCGAGGCCGGCCGGGTTGGCGAAGCGGGTGGCGTGCCGGGTGACGTCGTGGTTGGAGAGCACCCAGGTGGCGGGGGCGCCGACGGGGCGCATGGCCTCCAGGGTGCGGTCGACGACCTCGCGCAGCTCGGCGGCGTCCCAGGCAGAGGCAAGGTACTGGAAGTTGAACGCCTGGTGCAGCTCGTCGGGGCGGACGTAGTTCGCGGTGCGCTCGACGGTCGGGGTCCACGCCTCGGCGACGAAGATGCGCTCGCCGCTGTACTCGTCGAGGATCTTCCGCCACTGCCGGTAGATGTCGTGGACGCCGTCCTGGTCGAAGAACGGGGTGACATCGTTGCCCAGCAGACGCATCTCGTCGTGGGAGCCGAGGTCGGGCAGGCCCTCGGCCTTGACCATGCCGTGGGCGACGTCGATACGGAAGCCGTCCACGCCCATGTCCAGCCAGAACCGCAGGATGGAGCGGAACTCGTCGCCGACCGCCGGGTGCTCCCAGTTGAAGTCGGGCTGCTCCGGCGCGAAGAGGTGCAGGTACCACTCGCCCAGGGTGCCGTCGGGCTCGGTGACCCGGGTCCAGGCGGGGCCGCCGAAGATGGACTCCCAGTCGTTGGGCGGGAGTTCGCCGTTCGCGCCCTTGCCGGGGCGGAAGTGGTAGCGGTCGCGCAGCGGCGAGCCGGGGCCCTCGGCGAGGGCGCGCTTGAACCACTCGTGCTGGTCCGAGGAGTGGTTGGGGACCAGGTCGACGATGACGCGCAGGCCCAGGTCGCGGGCGTCGCGGATCAGCGCGTCGGCGTCCAGCAGGTTGCCGAACATCGGGTCGACGGCCCGGTAGTCGGCGACGTCGTAGCCGGCGTCGGCCTGCGGGGAGGCGTAGAAGGGGCTCAGCCACACGGCGTCGACACCGAGGTCGCGCAGGTACGGCAGGCGGGAACGGATGCCTTCCAGGTCGCCCATGCCGTCGCCGTTGCTGTCGGCGAAGCTGCGCGGGTAGACCTGGTAGATCACCGCGTCGCGCCACCAGTCACGGCGCTTGGCGACGGTGGCGACGGCAGCGGTCTCGGCCGGGGCGGTGGGGTACTGGCTCATGGCTTCCTTGATGCGGTGGGGGTCTTCCGCCCGGACGGTGGCGCGGGCGGAGAAGGAGTCGTCGGGTCTGCGTCGTGCGCGTGCGGGCGGCGGACGACGAGGCGGCCGCAGTGACAGCGGGGTCGGATGGACACGGCGGCCGCCTCGGGTTCTCGGGGCCGGCTCAGCCCTTCGTGCCGCCGGCGGTGAGGCCGGTGACCAGGTTCTTCTGCACGAGGTAGAAGAAGAGGGAGACCGGTATCGCGATCAGCACGGCCGTGGCCGCCATGAGGTTGCGCTGGGCGTCGTGCTCGCTGACGAAGCTCTGCAGGCCGACGGCGAGCGTGTACTTCTCGTCGTCGAGCAGGAAGGTGGTCGCGAAGGCCACCTCGCCGAAGGCGGTGATGAAGCTGTAGAAGGCGGCGACCGCCAGGCCCGGCTTGGCGAGCGGCAGGATCAGCCGCGCGAAGGTGCCGAACGGGGTGAGGCCGTCGACGCGGCCGGCCTCGTCGATCTCGAACGGGATGGTGTCGAAGTAGCCCTTGAGCAGCCAGGCGCAGTACGGCACCGCGGTCGAGCAGTAGACGAGGATCAGGCCGAGGTAGGTGTCGATGAGGCCCAGCTCCGAGAGGATCTGGTACATCGGCACGATCAGGACGGCGATCGGGAACATCTGGGTGACCAGCAGGACCCACATGAACTTCCGGTAGCCGGGGAAGCGCATACGGGAGACGGCGTAGCCGGTGGTGGCGGCGATCAGCACGCCGATCACGGTGGTGCCCAGCGACACGATCAGCGAACTCTTCAGCCAGTCGAAGAAGTTCGTCTCCGTCAGGACGAACGTGTAGTTGTCGAACGTCATCTTCGACCAGATGCGTCCGGGGTGCAGATAGTCGTCCTTGTCCGGGCCGAGTGACAGGTACACCAGCCACAGGACGGGGAACAGGGCGATCAGGCTCGCGACGGTGAGCACGCCGTGCGAGGTGAGGGCGCCGACGAGGCTCGTCTCACCGCGCCGCCGGGTGCGGCGGGGCTTGTGCTGCGTGCTCTCCGGTTCGGTCGCCGCGGCGGAGGTCCGGTCCGTGGTGGTACTCATGAAGAACTCCTGCCTCAGATCGCGAGCTGCTGCTCGTTGCGGTTCAGCCAGCGGCGGTAGAACGAGGTGAAGACGATCAGGATGCCCAGCAGCAGGATGCCGTAGGCGGCGGACTGGGCGAAGTCACGCGGTTGCTGTCCGAAGCCGAGGTAGTAGGCCCAGGTGACCAGGATCTGCGCGTCGGGCGCGGTGTTGCCGAAGAGCAGGAAGATCACGGCGAACTGGTTGAAGGTCCAGATGATGCCGAGCAGGACCACGGTGGAGCTGACCGTCCGCAGGCCGGGCAGGGTGACGTACCGGAAGCGCTGCCAGGCGCTGGCGCCGTCCATCTCCGCGGCCTCGTAGAGGGAGGCGTCGATGGACTGCAGGCCGCCGAGCAGGGAGACCATCATGAAGGGGACACCGCACCAGGTGTTGACCATGATCGCCGCGAACCGCTGCCAGAAGGTGTCCTCCAGCCACAGCGGGGCCGGCAGATGCAGGCTCTCCAGCACGGAGTTGATGATGCCGCCGTCCGCGAGCATGAACCGCCAGCCGAACACGGTGACGAAGGTCGGCACGGCCCACGGCAGGACCAGGACGAGGCGGTAGAGGGTGCGGCCGCGCAGCTTCTGGTTGAGCAGCAGCGCCAGGCCGAGGCCGATCGAGTAGTGCAGGACCACACACGCGGCCGTCCACACGATCGTCCAGATGAAGTGCGACCAGAAGCGGTCGTAGGAGGTGTCGCCCCAGAGGATGTCGGCGTAGTTGTCGAAGCCGATGAACTTGTACGTCGCCTCGATCTCGTTGACGCCGATCGTGCGCGCGGTGTTGAGGCTGTTGGCGTCGGTCAGCGTGAGGTACAGACCGTAGGCCAGCGGATACAGCACGAGGATGCCGAGCACGACGATCACCGGGGCGATCATCGCGTACGCGTACCAGTGCTTCTGGTAGCTGTTCCTCAGGCGCTGCCCGAGCCCTGGCCGGGGCGCACGGTCACCGCGGCGCTTGCCGGTCGCGCGGTCGATGGCGACTGTCATGGTTCGACACCTTCTGGGAGTTCAAAAGTCCGAGGGGGCGGCCGGTGGGACGGCCGGGCGGCCGCCGGATCGCCCCGCCCCAACAGGGCGGTCCGGCGGCCACGCGGGGCTCACTTGCTGAAGTCGGGCACCAGCTTGGCGATGGCCGTCTCGGCGGAGCTCAGGCCCTTGTCCAGGGACTCCTTGCCACCCGCGATCTTGGGCAGCTCGGTGTCGAGCGGGCCCCACAGGGAGCTGTACTCCGGCAGCGCCGGGCGCGGCTGGGCGGCGGCGAGGACGCCCTGGTAGCCGGCGATGCCGGGGTCGGCCTTGACCTTGTCGGTGTACGCGTCGTCACGGGTGGGCAGCGTGCTGTTCTTCAGCGCGATGGCCTCCTGGGACTTCGCCGACGTCATGAAGTTCACGAACTTCAGCGCGGCCTTCTGGTGGGCCTCGTCGGAGCCGGCGTAGACGGACAGGTTGTGGCCGCCGGTCGGGGCGCCCGCCTTGCCGCTGGAGCCGGCCGGGACGGTGGCGATACCGAGGTTGGCCTTGTCCTTGAACGCGGAGCCCTTGTAGAAGTTCGTGATCTCCCAGGGGCCCTGGACGATCGCGGCGACCTTGCCGTTGACGAACGCGTCCTGGATGTGGGCGTACGCGTCGGCGGTCGTGTCGGCCTTGTGCAGGCCCTTGCCGTCGAAGAGGTCCAGCCAGGTGCCGTACGCCTTCTTCGCCTCCGCCGAGTTGACGGTGATCTTCTTGGCGCCGGCGTCGACGGTGTCGGTGCCCTCGCCGTAGAGGAAGGACTGGGCGTAGTAGGCCTGGGTGGAGCCCCAGTAGCCGTCGACGCCGGTCTTGCCCTTGATCGTGGCGGCGGCCTTCTTGAGGTCGTCCCAGCTCTTGGGGGCCTCGGTGATGCCGGCCTTCTCGAAGAGCTGCTTGTTGTAGACGAGCGCGAGCGTGTCCGTGACGAGCGGGACGCCGTACGTCTTGCCCTCGTACTTGGCCTGCTCCAGCAGGTTGGACTTGAACTTGTCCTGCTCCGCGAGGGCGTCCGTGCCGTCCAGCGGCAGGAAGAAGCCCTTCTTGGCGAAGGCCGGGGTCCAGCCGACCTCGGAGCGCAGGACGTCGGGGGCACCCTTGGATCCGGCGGCGGTGTCGAACTTGTTCTGCGCCTGGTCGAAGGGGACGTTGACGTACTTGACCTTGATGTCCTTGTTGGCGGCCTCGAACTCCTTGACCAAGGCCTTGTACGTCGGCGCCTCGTTGGTCGCGTTGGAGGTGTCCCACCAGGTGATGGTGACCGGACCGCTCGAGTCGCTGCCGCTGTCGTCTCCGCCGCAGGCCGTCGCCGCGAGGGCGAGGGACGCCACCAGCGCGGTGGCCGCTATGCCACGCCGCATGAGTTCTCCTTGAGGGTGAAAGCCCGTGTGATGCGGGGGCGGCCCCGTCTGCCTGCCCCTGCTGTCGTGCCGACTGCGCCTTTGCGGCCGCCGGGCGACGTGAACGTAACAGCGATGCAATCCTTGCGAAAGACCTTGCAGCAAAAAAGTGCAAGGGAACACGGAAGTTATCCCCGCGTGACCGTCGTGCGACCACTGTGAGACGCTTCCTTACTGGGGTGGAGCGGTCCGCGGTCCACTTGTGCAAGACTCTGCAAGCTCTTGCCATGACTTCCACGAGGGAGCGCGATGACGCAGCAGCCCCGCACGGGCCGGCCAACGGGTCGCCCTCGGCGTCCGATTGGTGTGCAAGGCGGCATACGACAGGTACAGTCCAGTGCCGTGACCACACGGCTTGCCGACATCGCTGCTCAGGCGGGGGTGAGCGAAGCGACCGTCAGCCGCGTCCTCAACGGGAAGCCGGGCGTCGCCGCCACCACCCGCCAGTCCGTGCTGGCCGCACTCGACGTGCTCGGCTACGAGCGTCCGGTGCGGCTGCGACAGCGCAGCGAGGGCCTCGTCGGCCTGATCACGCCCGAGCTGGAGAACCCGATATTCCCGGCGCTCGCCCAGGTCATCGGCCAGGCGCTGACCCGGCAGGGCTACACGCCCGTGCTGGCCACCCAGACGCCCGGCGGGTCCACGGAGGACGAGCTCACCGAGATGCTCGTGGACCGGGGGGTCGCGGGCATCATCTATGTCTCCGGTCTGCACGCGGACACCACCGCGGACATGCAGCGCTACGAGCGGCTGCGCGCCCAGGGCGTCCCCTTCGTCCTCGTCGACGGCTTCTCCCCCAAGGTCCAGGCGCCCTTCATCTCCCCCGACGACCGGGCGGCGATGTCGCTGGCGGTGACCCACCTCGTCTCCCTCGGGCACACCCGGATCGGCCTGGCCCTCGGCCCGAAGCGGTTCGTGCCGGTGCAGCGCAAGATCGAGGGGTTCGTGCGGACCGTCCAGGACCAGCTGAACCTGGCGCCCGACGTCGTGGAACGGGACCTGGTGCAGCACTCGCTGTACACGCTGGAGGGCGGGCAGGCCGCCGCCACCGCCCTCATCGCCCGTGACTGCACGGCCATCGTGTGCGCCAGCGACATGATGGCGCTGGGCGCGATACGGGCGGCCCGCCAGCAGGGGCTCGAGGTCCCCACCGACATCTCCGTGGTCGGCTTCGACGACTCCCCACTGATCGCCTTCACCGACCCGCCCCTCACCACGGTGCGCAAGCCGGTCCCGGCCATGGGCCAGGCCGCCGTACGCACGCTGCTCGAGGAGATCGGCGGAACCCCGGCGCCGCACAGCGAGTTCGTCTTCATGCCGGAGTTGGTCGTCCGCGGCTCGACGGCCTCCGCGCCCGGCGACCGGACGCGCCCCTAGGGGTCGCCAGGACTTACGGCCTACTCCCCCGGGAGGAGAAAAGCGGCAGAACGTGCGTCACGGACCCGACCGGAGGATGATCGGTCGGAGAGGTCTTTTCTGGCAGACTCTGTGCCTATGGGTGACGCTACGGTGACGACACGCGAAGGCCCTGAAGAAGCCGTCCCGCTCTCCGTCGCGGAGAGGACGGGACCGGGACTCCTACGACGTCTGCGCAGCCCGCGACGACCACGTCTGTGGTTCGAGATCCTGCTGATCGCGGTGAGTTACTGGACGTACTCCCTGATCCGCAACGCCGTCCCGGAGCAGCGCGCGGAGGCCCTCAGCAACGCCGACTGGCTGTGGCGGCTCGAGCACAGCCTCGGCATCGCCGTCGAGGAGTCCGTCAACCACGCGGTGAACGGCGTGACTTGGCTGATCGTCGGAATGAACTACTACTACGCCACACTGCACTTCGTGGTGACGCTCGCGGTGCTGGTCTGGCTGTTCCGCCGGCACCCCGGCCGCTACGCGGCGACCCGCCTGGTCCTCTTCGTCACCACCGGTGTGGCCCTCGTCGGTTACTACCTGTATCCGCTCGCTCCCCCGCGGCTGATGACGAACACCGGCTTCGTCGACACGGTCCTCGCCCACGACACCTGGGGCTCGATGGCCTCCGGCGACCTGAAGAACATGTCGAACCAGTACGCCGCGATGCCGTCCATGCACATCGGCTGGTCGGTGTGGAGCGGTCTGACGATCTTCATCCTGGCGAGGACCCCCTGGGTCCGGCTCCTCGGCCTGCTCTATCCGGTGGCGACCCTCGTCGTGATCGTCGCGACGGCCAACCACTTCTGGCTCGACGCGGTCGGCGGTCTGATCTGCCTGGCCTTCGGCTACACCGTGGCCCGCCTCTGGTACGGGGCGCTGCCCTACCGGCTGCCGCGGGCCGTGGGGGCCGGGAAAGCGCTGTCCCCGGGCGGGGGCGCACGGCCCGCCCCGGCGGCCACCGAGGAGGAGAACCCGCCGGTCCCGGCCCGCGCTCCCTCGGGCCCGTAGCCGCGGGCTCATCCCCCGTAGAACAGCTCGTCCACCACGCCGCGCGCCCGCCGGGCGGTACGGCGGTAGTCGTCCAGCATGTCGCCGACGTGACCGGGCTCGTACCCCAGGTACCGGCCGACCGCCGCCAGCTCGCGCGGGTCCGACGGGAAGGTGTCGCCGGCGCGTCCGCGCACCAGCATCACGGCGTTGCGGACGCGGGTCGCCAGCACCCACGCCTCGTCCAGGATCCCGGCCTCCTCCTCGCCGATGAGCCCGGCCGCGCGGGCGGCGGCCAGCGCCTCGCGAGTGCGGGTGGTGCGCAGTCCCGGCTCCTCCGCGCCGTGCCGCAGCTGGAGCAGCTGAACGGTCCACTCGACGTCCGACAGCCCGCCGGGGCCGAGCTTGGTGTGCAGCTTCGGGTCGGCGCCGCGCGGCAGGCGCTCGGACTCCATGCGCGCCTTCAGCCGCCGGATCTCCCGTACGGCCTCCTCGTCGAGCCCCCGGGCGGGGTAGCGCAGGGGGTCGATCAGCTCGATGAACCGGGCGCCCAGATCGTCGTCCCCCGCGACCGGCTCGGCCCGCAGCAGCGCCTGCGACTCCCACCCCAGCGACCAGCGCCGGTAGTAGGCGGCGTACGACTTCAGGGTGCGCACCAGCGGCCCCGACTTGCCCTCGGGGCGCAGGTCGGCGTCGATCAGCAGCGGCGGGTCGGCGCTGGGGATCTGGAGCAGCCGCCGCATCTCCGCCACCACGCGGTTGGCCGCGGCGGCGGCCTCCTGGTCGTCGACGCCGTCGCGCGGCTCGTGCACGAACAGGACGTCCGCGTCGCTGCCGTAGCCCAGCTCGTGCCCGCCGAAGCGGCCCATGCCGATGATCGCGAAGCGGGTGGGCAGGGTGTCGCCCCAGCCCTCGCGGACGACCGCGCGCAGGGTGCCGGCCAGTGTGGCCGCCGTGAGGTCGGAGACGGCGGCGCCGACCCGGTCCACGAGGGCGCCCTGGTCGGCCTCGGCCGGCGTGGTCTCGGTGCCGTAGGACGCCACGATGTCGGCGGCGGCCGTACGGAACAGCTCGCGGCGCCGGACGCCACGGGCCGCCGTGACTGCCTGGGCGGCGTTGTCGGCGCGGCGCACCGCGGCCAGGACCTCCTGCTCCAGATGGGCCCGGGGTCGTGGCTCCAGACCGGTGCCGCCGTCGCCGTCGCCGAGCAGCGCGACGGCCTCCGGTGCCCGCATCAGCAGGTCGGGGGCGAGCCGGCCCGCCGACAGGACCCGGGCGAGGTTCTCGGCGGCGGCGCCCTCGTCGCGCAGCAGCCGCAGGTACCAGGGGGTCTTGCCGAGCGCGTCGGAGACCTTGCGGAAGTTCAGCAGCCCGGAGTCCGGGTCGGCGGAGTCCGCGAACCAGCCGAGGAGGACGGGCAGCAGGGTGCGCTGGATCGCCGCCGCGCGGGTCACCCCGGAGGCCAGCGCCTCCAGGTGCCGCAGCGCCGACGCGGGGTCGGCGTAGCCGAGGGCGATGAGCCGTTCCCGGGCCGCGCCCGCGCTGAGCCGTGCCTCGCCGGGGGCGAGCTGGGCGACGGCGTCCAGCAGCGGCCGGTAGAACAGCTTCTCGTGCAGCCGCCGTACGACGCTGCTGTGCCGTTTCCACTCGCGGGTCAGCTCGGCGACCGGGTCGACGCGCAGACCCAGGGAGCGGCCGATGCGGCGCAGGTCGGCGTCGTCCTCGGGGACCAGGTGGGTGCGGCGCAGCCGGTGCAGCTGGATGCGGTGCTCCATGGAGCGCAGGAAGCGGTAGGCGGCGTCGAGCTGGGCGGCGTCGGCCCGGCCGACGTACCCGCCGGCGGCGAGGGCCTGGAGGGCGTCCAGGGTGGTGCCGCTGCGCAGGGCGGCGTCGTCGCGGCCGTGCACCAGCTGGAGCAGCTGCACGGCGAACTCGACGTCCCGCAGGCCGCCGGGGCCGAGCTTGAGCTGGCGGTCCACCTCGGACACCGGGATGTTCTCGATGACGCGGCGGCGCATCTGCTGCACGTCCGCGACGAAGTTGTCGCGCTCGGCGGCCTTCCAGACCAGGGGCCGCAGCGCGGCGACGTACTCGGCGCCCAGCTCCAGGTCGCCCGCGACCGGGCGGGCCTTGAGCAGGGCCTGGAACTCCCAGGTCTTGGCCCAGCGCTGGTAGTAGGCGAGGTGGCTGCTGAGGGTGCGCACCAGGGGGCCGTTGCGGCCCTCGGGACGCAGGTTGGCGTCGACGGGCCAGATGGAGCCCTCGACGGTGGTCTCGGAGCAGATCCGCATCATGTGCGAGGCGAGCCGGGTGGCGGCCTGCAGGGCCTTGCCCTCGTCGGCGCCGTCGGCGCTCTCGCCGACGAAGATGACGTCGACGTCGGAGACGTAGTTGAGCTCGTGGCCGCCGCACTTCCCCATCGCGATCACCGCGAGCCGGCACTGCTCGGCGTCCCGCGGGGCGTCGGCGGTGGCGAGGGCGAGGGCGGCGCGCAGGGTGGCGGTGGCGAGGTCGGCGAGCTCGGCGGCCGTCTGGGCGAGGTCGGTGGTGCCGCACACGTCGCGGGCGGCGATGGAGAGCAGGCAGCGCCGGTAGGCGACGCGCAGGGCGACGGGGTCGCCGGCCTCGGCGAGGGCCCGCTCGAACTCCTCCACCTCGGGGTGCAGGTCGCGCGGCTCGTAGGTGACCAGGACCTGCCAGTCGCCGGGGTGCCGGGCGAGGTGGTCGGCGAGGGCGGCGGAGGCGCCGAGCACACCGAGCAGCCGGTCGCGCAGCGGCTTGGCCGCTATCAGGGTGTCCAGCAGCTCGCGCCGGTCGGCGGGGGTGGGCTGGGCCTCGGTGAGGCGGACGAGGCCGTTCAGCGCGAGGTCGGGGTCGGCGGTGGCGCCCAGGGCCTCCAGGAGGACCGGGTCGTTCCTGAGGGGGGTGAGGTCGGGGCTGTCCAGGAGGCGTTCGGCGGCCGACGGGTCGGTGAAACCGTGCCGCAGCAGCCGAGTGAACGTACTGCTCCTGCGTCCCGGCGCCGTCATGCTCGCCCTCCCGTTCCGATCAGGGGTGTACGCGTTCCTGGTGGTACCCGATCAAGGTCGTACGCGATCGAGCCTAGCCGCAGTCCCGGCGGTCGGCGCCGACGCGTCCGGCGCGGTGGCCGGCGGGCGGGTGTGCCCGTTCCGGGCGTTTCGGTGGCGCCCCGTACCGATTTCGGCTTCGGTAAGGGTGAGCCGTTCAGGCGGACCGAGCCACCGTCGACCCTGGAGACCGCTGATGGACTTCACCCTCGAAGTGATCCCGCTGCCCGTGAGCGACATCGACCGGGCCCGTGACTTCTACCGCGACAAGGTCGGCTTCCACGTCGACATCGACCAGGAGGTCATGCCGGGCATGCGCATCGTCCAGCTGACCCCGCCGGGGTCGGGCTGCTCGATCGCCCTGGGCGACAGCATCTGGGACCTGACCAAGGGCGAGACCGTCCCCCAGCCCGGCTCCTACCAGGGCCTCCAGCTCTGCGTGGCCGACATCAAGGCGGCGTACGCGGAGCTGCGCGACCGGGGCCTGGAGGTGTCGGAGCCGGTGCAGTACTCCCCCGACGACGGCGCCACCTTCATGTACTTCAAGGACCCCGACGGCAACGGCTGGTCGATCCAGGAGTACCGCCGCCGCGCGGCCCAGCCGCTGCACGCGGTGCTGTCGGAGCAGGCTGCGGAGTCGGAGTAGCACGCGGGGGCCGGCGGTCCGCGATCGCCGGCCCCCCGGGCCCGCCCGGCCGGCCTCGGCCCTCACCACCCGGCGGTGGCCGGGCTCAGGTCGTGTCCGCAAAGTCCCGTTGTTCGCCCGTAGGGCGGGCCGGCGTGCGGATCATGATCGCGGATGACGAGGCGGCCGTCCGTGACTCCCTGGAGCGGGTGCTCCAGGTCGAGGCTGCGCGGAGCGCTGCGCTTGCGCGAGGAAGCAACGGAGCGGGTGCGGTACACGGCGACGGCCCGCAGACGGTCCGGGCCGACGGTTACGGACCGCCGGCCCCACTCGCCGGATCACTGAGACCCCGCTCCTGACCCGCCCCTACAGCACCGGCAGGTTCTTCCGCAGTTCGAAGGCCGTGACCTCGCTGCGGTACTCCTCCCACTCGCTCTTCTTGTTGCGCAGGAAGAAGTCGAAGACGTGCTCGCCGAGGGTCTCGGCGACCAGGTCGCTGTTCTCCATGAGGGTCAGGGCCTCGCCGAGGTTCTGCGGGAGGGGCTCGATGCCCATCGCGCGGCGTTCGGCGTTGGAGAGGGCCCACACGTCGTCCTCGGCGCCGGGCGGGAGTTCGTAGCCCTCCTCGATGCCCTTGAGGCCGGCGGCGAGCAGGACCGCGTAGGCGAGGTACGGGTTGGTGCCGGCGTCCAGGGAGCGGACCTCGACGCGGGCCGAGCCGGTCTTGCCGGGCTTGTACATCGGGACGCGGACCAGGGCCGAGCGGTTGTTGTGACCCCAGCAGATGTAGGAGGGGGCCTCGCCGCCGGCGCCCGCGGTGCGCTCGGAGCCGCCCCAGATGCGCTTGTAGGAGTTCACCCACTGGTTGGTGACCGCGGAGATCTCGGCGGCGTGGCGGAGCAGGCCCGCGATGAAGGAGCGGCCCACCTTCGAGAGCTGGTACTCGGCGCCGGACTCGTAGAACGCGTTGCGGTCGCCCTCGAAGAGCGACAGGTGGGTGTGCATGCCGCTGCCTGGGTGCTCGGAGAACGGCTTGGGCATGAACGTCGCCTGGACGCCCTGCTCCAGCGCCACCTGCTTCATGACCAGCCGGAACGTCATGATGTTGTCGGCCGTGGAGAGCGCGTCGGCGTAGCGGAGGTCGATCTCCTGCTGGCCGGGGGCGCCCTCGTGGTGGGAGAACTCGACCGAGATGCCCATGGACTCCAGCATGGTGATCGCCTGGCGGCGGAAGTCCATGCCGATGTTCTGCGGGGTGTGGTCGAAGTAGCCGGAGTTGTCGGCCGGGGTGGGGCGGGTGCCGTCGACCGGCTTGTCCTTCAGCAGGAAGAACTCGATCTCCGGGTGCGTGTAGAACGTGAAGCCCAGGTCGGAGGTGCGGGCGAGGGCGCGCTTGAGGACGTAGCGCGGGTCCGCGAAGGACGGGGAGCCGTCGGGCATGAGGATGTCGCAGAACATCCGGGCCGTGCCGGGCGCCTCGGCGCGCCAGGGGAGGATCTGGAATGTCGACGGGTCCGGCTTGGCGATCATGTCGGACTCGTAGACGCGGGCGAAGCCCTCGATCGCGGAGCCGTCGAAGCCGATGCCCTCGTCGAAGGCCTGCTCCAGCTCGGCGGGGGCCACGGCCACGGACTTGAGGAAGCCCAGCACGTCCGTGAACCACAGCCGTACGAACCGGATGTCGCGCTCCTCCAACGTCCGGAGCACGAACTCCTGCTGCTTGTCCATCTTCCGCTTCCCCATCCTTGCTGGTCAGGCCGCCTGTCCCCGGTGCTGCGGGAGGCGGTCGGGCACCTGAGCATCCCACCACACCACCGTTTCCGGCGCGTTGCGGACCTTGATCGCGAATCGACCCCGGCCGAACGCCCGACGGCCGGCGGGGGTGCCGCCGCGGTGCCGGGTGAACCGCTCTTCCGCCCATAGTGCCTGCTCGGCCCGACATCCGTAACGGCCGCCCCCGTCGGACCGACCCCGCTTTAATTTGCATCTCGGATGCAAGTTTTAATGGGGGCGGGCGGTCACCCCCGCACCGCCCGGTCGAGCCTGAGGAGACCCGATGCTGTCCGAGCAGTCCGCCGCCACCGTGCGCGCCACCCTCCCCGTCGTCGGCGGGGCCATCGGTGAGATCACCGAGCGCTTCTACGCCCGCCTCTTCGCCGCCCGTCCCGAGCTGCTGCGCGACCTGTTCAACCGCGGCAACCAGGCGGCCGGCACCCAGCGCCAGGCCCTGGCGGGGTCGATCGCCGCGTTCGCGACGCACCTGGTCGCCCACCCCGACGAGCGGCCGGACGCGATGCTGAGCCGGATCGCGCACAAGCACGCCTCCCTGGGCGTGACTCCCGAGCAGTACGCGCTCGTCCACGAGCACCTGTTCGCCGCGATCGCCGAGGTGCTCGGGGAGGCCGCCACCCCCGAGGTCGCGGCCGCCTGGGACGAGGTGTACTGGCTGATGGCGAACGCCCTGACCGCGATCGAGAAGCGGCTGTACGAGGAGAGCGGCGAGGCCGGCCTGCGGCCCTGGGAGGTCGTGGAGCGCGTCGAGGAGACGGAGGACGTGGCCACGTTCCGGGTGCGCCCGGCCGACGGCGGGCCCGTGCCGGACTTCCGGGCCGGCCAGTACGTCTCCGTCCAGGTGGAGCTGGCGGACGGGGCCCGGCAGATCCGCCAGTACAGCCTCTCGGCGGCTCCCGGCTCACCGCTGCGCCAGTTCAGCGTCAAGCGCGTGCGCGGCGAGGCCGGACCGGACGGCGAGGTCTCGGGGCACCTGCACGCGCATGTGCGGCCCGGCGACCGGCTGCGCCTCTCGGCGCCGTACGGCGATCTCGTGCTGGCCGGCACGGACGCTCCGCTGCTGCTGGTCTCCGCCGGCATCGGGGTGACCCCGATCGTCGCGATACTCGGTGAGCTCGTGGACGCCGGTCACCAGGGCCCGGTGCTGGTCGTGCACGGCGACCGCTCCCCCGCCGGGCACGCCCTGCGCGCCGACCACGAGCAGTACGCCGGGAAGCTGGCGGACGCCACGGTCCGCTTCTTCTACGAGACCGGCGCCGACCCCGCCGAGGCGTCCCACCGCACGGGCCTGGTCGACCTGACGGACGTGGACGTCCCCGAGGGAACGCACGCCTACCTGTGCGGTCCGCTGCCTTTCATGCGGGCCGTACGGGCGCAGCTCCTCGCCAAGGGCGTGGCGGCGGCGGACATCCACTACGAGGTGTTCGGGCCCGACCTGTGGCTGGTGCAGGCGGGCTGAGCCAAGCGGCTGTCAGAGGGGCCGGCCGACGCCGATCTGGAGCAGCAGCGGGCCGGTGGGGTCCGCCGTGACGTCGGCGAGGGTGAGCGGGTCCAGCGAGGCGTAGAACGCCTCCTGGGCCCGCCGCAGCGCCCCGCGCAGCCGGCATCCGGGGCTGAGCGGGCAGGGGTTCTCGCCCTCGCACTCCACGACGTCGCCGTCGCCCTCGAAGGCGCGGACGACCGCGCCGACGGACGCGGTGCGGCCCCGCTCGCTGAGGGTGAGCCCGCCGCCGCGCCCCCGGCGGGCGACGACCAGGCCCTGGTGCTGGAGCTCGGCGACCACCTTGGCTGCGTGCGTGTAGGGCACCTCCATGTCGGCCGCGACCTCGCGGGTCGTCGGCGTGGCGTCCCCGAGGACGGCGAGCCGCATCAGCAGGCGCAGGGCCAGATCGGTGGAGCGCAACAGCCGCATGCCGGCCAGCGTAATAATGCGCATCGCCCATTCCAAATATCCGGCGGAACCGCGACGCCCGTCCCCGTGATCCGGCCGTTGTCGTCACCTCCCTACGAGAGGTCACCCCTTCCCCATTACGATCAGCGGACCCGACCGCCCCTTTCGCCGAAGGACATGACCTCATGGGCTCCGCCAAGAACAGGAACAGCGCCGAGCGCAAGGCGCGGATAGAGGAGATGCGGCGGGCCGAGCGGGCCCGCGAGCGCCGCGGCCGTGTCATCACGATCAGCGTCTCCGCGGTGATCGTCGCCGCGCTGGTCGTCGGCGGGGTCGTCCTCGTCCGCTCCCAGGGCGGCGACGACGAGGCCGCGAAGCCCGACAAGACCTCCGGGAAGTTCGTCGCCGGCGACGACGGCGTGAACACCTGGAAGGGCAAGCTGGCCAGCACGCACGTCGAGACGAGCGTGAAGTACCCGATGGAGCCCCCGGTCGGCGGCAACCACCATCGCGCCTGGATGAACTGCAACGGCGACGTCTACACCAAGGAGCTGCGGCGGGAGAACGCCGTGCACTCGCTGGAGCACGGCGCGGTGTGGGTGACGTACACGTCGAAGGCGGCGAAGTCCGACGTGGACGCGCTGGCGGCGAAGGTGAAGCAGACGCCGTACACGCTGATGAGCCCGGACGAGAAGCAGAAGGACCCGATCATGCTGAGCGCGTGGGGGCACCAGCGCACGGTGAAGAGCGCGGACGACCCGGACGTCGGGAAGTTCTTCGAGACCTACGTCCAGGGCAAGCAGACGCCCGAGCCGGGCGCGGCCTGCACGGGCGGTCTGCCGGAGTGAGGCCGCACATCGGCTGGATGGCGGGGACCGCGGCGGCCGTCCTCGTCGCCGCCGGCGCGCTCACGTACGCGGCCGCCGGGGACGGCTCCGGGGACACCGTCCCGGACGCGGGCTCGGCGGACGCCGGGTTCGCGCGGGACATGGCCGTGCACCACCAGCAGGCCGTCGAGATGGCGTACATCGTGCGCGACCGCACGGACGACGAGGACGTGCGCCGGCTCGCGTACGACATCGCGCAGACGCAGGCCAACCAGCGCGGCATGCTGATGGGCTGGCTGGACCTGTGGGAGCTGCCGAAGGTGTCGGCGGACCCCCCGATGACCTGGATGGGCATGGGCGACGCGCCCTCCGCCGGGGAGGGCTCGTTGATGCCGGGCATGGCGACGAACGCGGAGATGAAGAAGCTCGGCACGCTGAACGGCAAGCAGGCGGAGGTGTTCTTCCTGCAGTTGATGACCGCCCATCACAAGGGCGGCATCCACATGGCCGAGGGCTGTCTGGACAAGTGCGCGGTCGGCGTGGAGAAGAGGCTGGCGCGGACCATGGTCAACGGGCAGCAGGCGGAGATCGACCTGATGGCCGACATGCTGCGCGAACGGGGCGCGAAGCCCCGGCCCTGAGGGTCCGGGCACGGAGAGCGCCCCGCCGACGGGGGAAGATCGGCGGGGCGCTGGTGCCGCAGTGGTTCGGGGGCGGGCCGTCAGTGGACGGAGTGCGCCTCGCTCGGGAAGGTCCCGCCGACGACGTCCTCGGCGAACGCCTTGGCAGCGTCGCCCATGACCCGGCGCAGGTCGGCGTACTGCTGGACGAACTTCGGTACGCGGCCGCCGGTCAGGCCCATCATGTCGGTCCACACGAGGACCTGGGCGTCGGTCTCGGGGCCGGCGCCGATGCCGACGGTCGGGATGTGCAGGACGCGGGTGACCTCGGCGGCCAGCTCGGCCGGCACCAGCTCCAGGACGACCGCGAAGGCGCCGGCGTCCTGGACGGCCTTGGCGTCCCGCAGGAGCTGCGCGGCGGCCTCCTCGCCGCGGCCCTGGACGCGGTAGCCCATGGCGTTGACGGACTGCGGGGTCAGGCCGATGTGCGCCATCACGGGGATGCCGGACTCGACGAGCAGCTCGATCTGGCGGTGCGAGCGCTCGCCGCCCTCCAGCTTGACCGCGCCGACGCCGGCCTCCTTGACCAGCCGGGTCGCCGAGCGCAGCGCCTGCACCGGGCCCTCCTGGTAGGAGCCGAAGGGCAGGTCGCCGACGATCAGGGCGCGCGAGGTGCCCCGGACGACGGCCGCCGACAGCATGGTCATCTCGTCGAGGGTGACGGGCACGGTGGTCTCGTAGCCGAGGTGGCAGTTGCCCGCGGAGTCGCCGACGAGCATCACCGGGATGCCGGCCTCGTCGAACACGGACGCGGTCATCGCGTCGTACGCGGTGAGCATGGGCCACTTCTCGCCGCGCTCCTTGGCGAGGGCGATGTCGCGGACGGTGATGCGGCGGGTGCTCTTGCCTCCGTACAGCGCCTTCCCGGCGTCGGAGGGCTTCGCCTGAGGCGTCTGGGCAGCCGAGAGCTGCGTCATGGCAACGGCTCCTTCATGTCATCTCGAGGCGCCCTGACGGCGTCCCCGGATCAGGTCCATGGTGGCACTTCGTGCCGGGCGGGGCCAGACCGCGGTATGTGAGTTCCGCCCTGTGCCCGTGGCCGTTTCGTGACGTAAGGTTCCGGTAAGAACTTACGATACGAGACGGACCCGTATCGTTAAGACGGTACGGTCGGCACCATGACTTCTCCCGCCCCAGCCACCCGCATACCGGAGGCGGTGCACCGGCGCCGCTGGGCGATCCTCGGTGTGCTGATGCTCAGCCTCCTGATCGTCGTGCTGGACAACTCCATCCTCAACGTCGCCATCAAGACCATCTCGACGCCCGCGCCGACCGGCCTCGGCGCCACGCAGAGCGAGCTGGAGTGGGCGATCAACGCCTACACGCTCGTCTTCGCCGGGCTGCTGTTCAGCGCGGGCATCCTCGGGGACCGGCTCGGCCGCAAGAAGGTGCTGCTCGGCGGGCTCGCCGTGTTCGGCATCGGCTCGGCGCTCGCCGCGTTCTCCGGCTCGCCGGGCGAGCTGATCGCCTTCCGCGCCGTCATGGGCCTCGGCGCCGCGTTCGTCATGCCGGCCACGCTCGCGGTCCTGATGAACGTCTTCGAGCGGGACGAGCAGCCCAAGGCCATCGGCATCTGGGCCGGCGGCGTCGGCCTCGCCATCGCCATCGGGCCGATCACCGGCGGACTGCTCCTCGACCACTTCTGGTGGGGCTCGGTCTTCCTGATCAACGTGCCGATCGTGCTGCTCGCGCTCGCGCTGATGCTGTGGCTCGTCCCGGACTCGCGCGACCCGCGGCCCGGCCGCATCGACCCCATCGGTGTGGTGCTCTCCGTGGTCGGCCTGGTCCTGCTGGTCTACGGCATCATCAAGGGCGGCCAGCTCGCCGACTTCACCGACCCGGCGGTCCTGGCGACGATCGGCGCCGGCCTCGTGGTGCTCGCCGCGTTCGTGATCTTCGAGAAGCGCAGCGACCACCCGTCGATCGACATCGGGTACTTCCGCAACAAGGTCTTCTCGGCCGCGATCGGCGTCATCGCGCTGGTCTTCTTCGCCCTCATGGGCGTGACGTTCTTCTCCGTCTTCTACACCCAGAGCGTGCGCGGCTACTCGCCGCTGGAGACCGGTCTGCTGATGCTGCCGCTCGCCGCCGCGCAGATGATCTTCGCCCCGCGGGCCCGGCTCCTCGTCGACCGGTTCGGCAACCGGGCCACCACCACCGGCGCCATGGTCCTCATCGCCGCCACGCTGGCCTCCTTCGCCACGTTCGAGGCGGACACCCCGATCTGGATCCTGGAGGTCATCTTCTTCCTGATGGGTGCCGCGATGGCGCACATCATGACGCCCATCAGCGTCGTCATCATGCAGGCCCTGCCGCGCGAGAAGGCCGGTTCCGCCTCGGCGCTCAGCAACACGTTCCGGCAGGTCGGCGGCGCCCTCGGCATCGCCGTGCTCGGCTCGGTGCTCTCCACCGCCTACCGGGGCGGCGTCGAGGACAAGCTCACCGCGCTCCCCGAGGGCGTACGGCACACCGCCGGCGAGTCCATCGAGGCCACCCTCGGGGTCGCCGAGAAGCTCGGCCCGCGCGGGGAGGCCCTCGTCGGCCCGGCCCACGACGCGTTCCTGCACGCCATGCACGTCACCGCCCTGTGGGGAGCGGGCATCGCCGTGCTCGGCGCGGTCGTCGTGGCCCTGTTCCTGCCCGGACGGACCGCCGGCCCGCGCGAGGGCGAGGAGGAGAAGGAGCTCGTGGCGTCCGAATAGCGCGCACACGCGGACGCCGTCGTTCCGGCGGCGTCCGCACCGGGGGGAGAATCGGCACAGCGCCCACGGAAAGGAGCGACCCAGTGAGCCTCGCCGACAGTCGTCCCCGGCAGGACGGCCCCACCCGGGGCCGGCCGCGCAGCGAGGCCGTGGAGCGGGCCATCACCGAGGGCGTGCTGAAGCTCCTGGAGGACGGCGTTCCCCTCGCGGAGCTGTCCATCGAGCGGATCGCGCGCACCGCCGGCGTCGGCAAGGCCGCCATCTACCGGCGCTGGAGCGGCAAGGAGGAGCTGTTCGTCGACATCGTGCGGGCCGCCGAGCCGCCGGACCCCGAACTGCCCGGCACCTCCGTGCGCGACGACGTGGTGGCCCTGCTCGAACAGACCCGGCAGCGCGGCCTGATGACCCGCTCGTCGGTGCTGCTGCACAACGTCATCGCCCAGATGAAGAGCAGCCCGAAGATCTGGCACGCCTACCAGGCGAACGTCATCGAGCCGCGCCGCCGCAGGCAGCACGCGATCCTGCGGCGCGGCCAGGAGACCGGCGAGCTGCGCGCCGACCTCGGGATCGACGTGATGAACGACATGGTGTTCGGCCCGATGCTGGTGCGGGCCGTGATGCGCCCGGACGCCGACCTCCCCGAGGGCCTCGCCGAACAGATGGCCGACGCCGCGCTCAACGGCCTACGGCCCGTCAACCCGCCCGTCGCATAAGCGCGTATGCGCGTTCCGTCACAGAACGCGCATTCCTCCCGGCGAAGCGGAACTGCCCGGGCCCGCTTCCACGTCCTCGCCCCCGTACGGCCGTCTTCAGGACGGCGGGAACGGAGCCGATCATCCCCTAGGGTTTTCTCTGGGCGCGGGGGGACGACGGTGTTGCACGGCAGGTAGTGAGGCGACGGTATGGCGCAACAGGCGTACGTGACGGAGACGGACAACGGCGGCCCGGGGCCCGAACGCCGCAGGCCCGCGCTCCGGCGTCTGACGCACCGCGTGGCCTCCGGCTGGTGGCGCGACCCGGGCGTCTGGCGCCGCGGGCTGGTGCCGGCCGTCTTCGCGCTCGCGCTGGCCCTGGTCATGGTGCTGCACGCGCAGATCCCCAACGCGATCGGGAACCTCGGCAGTCTCACCGAGACGTTCCTGCCCTGGCTCGGCGTGTTCGTCCCGCTGCTGCTCGTGCTGGGCGTCGTGCGCCGGTCGGCGACCGCGCTGATCGCCGTGCTGGTCCCGTCGGTCGTCTGGCTGAACCTCTTCGGCGGCCAGCTCACCGACAAGACCGGCGCCGGCGGCGATCTGACGGTCGCCACGCACAACGTCAACGCCGAGAACCCCGACCCGTCCGGCACCGCCCGGGACGTCGCCGCGTCCGGCGCCGACGTGGTCGCCCTGGAGGAGCTGACGGCCTCGGCGGTGCCGACGTACGAGAAGGCGCTCGCCACGACGTACCGGTACCACTCGGTGCAGGGCACGGTCGGGCTGTGGAGCCGGTACCCGCTGAGCGGGGTGCGGCCGGTCGACATCCAGCTGGGCTGGACCCGGGCCATGCGCGGGGTGGTGGACACGCCGTCCGGCGAGGTCGCCGTGTACGTCGCCCATCTGCCGTCGGTGCGCGTGAAGATGGAGGCCGGGTTCACCGCCCGGCAGCGCGACAAGAGCGCCGACGCGCTGGGCGAGGCCATCGCCGGCGAGCGGCTCGACAGGATCGTCCTGCTCGGCGATCTGAACGGCACGATGAACGACCGCGCGCTCAACGCGGTCACCGCCCAGATGCGCTCCACGCAGGGCGCGTCCGGCACCGGGATGGGGTTCAGCTGGCCGGCCCGGTTCCCGATGGCCCGGATCGACCAGATCATGGTCAAGGGCGTCGAGCCGTCGAGCTCGTGGACGCTGCCCAGGACGGGGAGCGACCACCTGCCGGTCGCGGCGCGCGTCGAGGTCGGCGCGCCGGTCTCCTGAGCGGGGCCGGGGCCGCCGACAGGACGGCGGGCGGGGTGTAGGCGGGCTGTCGGCGGTTTGTCGGTGGGGTCTGTCACTGTCGGTGCCATGACGCGAAACGACAACACGCCGGGCGGCGCGAGCGGCGCCGTCTCCGTACGGGGGATGGTCAAGCACTACGGCGAGACCAAGGCACTGGACGGTGTGGACCTGGAGGTCCGCGAGGGCACCGTCATGGGCGTGCTGGGGCCGAACGGCGCCGGCAAGACGACCCTCGTCCGCATCCTGTCCACACTGCTGACCCCGGACGCCGGGGAGGCCGTCGTCGCCGGCTACGACGTCGTACGGCAGCCCCGGCAGCTGCGCCGGGTCATCGGCCTGACCGGGCAGTACGCCTCCGTGGACGAGAAGCTCCCCGGCTGGGAGAACCTGTACATGATCGGACGGCTGCTGGACCTGCCCCGCAAGGAGGCCCGCAGGCGCGCCGACGAGCTCCTGGAGCGCTTCTCCCTGACGGAGGCCGCCAAGCGGCCCGCCTCCACCTACTCGGGCGGTATGCGCCGCCGGCTCGACCTGGCCGCCTCCATGATCGGCCGGCCGGCCGTGCTGTTCCTCGACGAGCCGACGACCGGCCTGGACCCGCGCACCCGCAACGAGGTGTGGGACGAGGTCAAGGCGATGGTCGGGGACGGGGTGACCGTCCTGCTCACCACCCAGTACATGGAGGAGGCCGAGCAGCTCGCCTCGGAGCTGACGGTCGTGGACCGGGGCAAGGTCATCGCGGGCGGCGGCATCGACGAGCTCAAGGCGAAGGTCGGCGGCCGCACGCTGCGGATCCGCCCCACCGACGCCCTCGAACTGGGGCCGCTGGCCGGGTATCTGGACGAGCTCGGCATCACCGGGCTCGCCAGCACCACCGTGGACGCCGAGGCGGGCACCCTGCTCGTCCCCGTCCTCAGCGACGAGCAGCTGACCGCGATCGTCGGCGCCGTCACCGCGCGCGGGGTCACCCTCGCCTCCATCACCACCGAACTGCCCAGCCTGGACGAGGTGTTCCTCTCGCTCACCGGCCACCGCGCCAGTGCGCCCCAGGACACCGTGCCCGCCGACGACCGCGAGGAGGTCGCCGTATGAGCGCCGCCACCCTGACCGACGCCCCCGCCAAGGACGACGCGCGGATCCCGCTGCGCGGGCATCTGCGGCACACCGGCGCGCTCGTCCGCCGCAACCTGCTGTGGATCCGCCAGGACCCCGAGTCGATGGCCGACGCGCTGCTGATGCCGGTCATCTTCACCCTGCTGTTCGTGTTCGTCTTCGGCGGCTCGATCGGGCAGGCCCTGGGCGGCGGGCAGGACCAGTACGTCCAGTACGTCATCCCCGGCATGATCGCGATGATGAGCATGACGCTGTCGCAGGGCGTCGGCACCGGGTTCAGCCAGGACTTCAACTCCGGTGTCATGGACCGCTTCCGGTCGCTGCCGATCGGGCGCGGCTCGGTGCTGTTCGCGAAGATCTCCGTGGAGCTGCTGCGGATGCTGTTCGCGACGGCCGTGCTGATGGTCGTCGCGGTCCTGGTCGGCTTCGAGATCCATCACTGGCCCGGCCTGTTCGCGGCGGTCGCCCTGTCCACCGTGTTCGCCTCGTCCATCATGTGGGTGTTCCTCACCCTGGGCGTGGTGATGAAGAGCGCGCAGTCCGTGCAGGCGATGGGCTTCCTGGTGCTGTTCCCGCTCCAGTTCGGCTCGTCGATCTTCGCGCCGACGACGTCGATGCCGGGCTGGCTCCAGGCGTTCACCGACTACAACCCGCTGTCCACGCTGGCCGACGCGGCGCGGGGGCTGATGGTGGGCGGGCCGGTCGCCCACGACCTGTGGGTGACGCTCGGCTGGTCGGCGCTCATCACGGCCGTGATGGCGCCGGTCGCGATCCACAAGTTCCGCACCAAGACCTGACGCCGGCGGCGGAACACGTCACACGAGGGCGGCGGCCTCCTGCGGGGAGGGCCGCCGCCCTCGGCGTACGCCTCCTCGTAGGCGGCGGCGCCGAGCACGGCCCGGGCGCCCGTCTCCGCCCAGCGCCGCACCTCCCGCTCCTGGCGGCTCGGGACGTGCCGGTCCGGCTGGAGCCGGTCGGCGGCGCCGAGGCAGCGGGCGGCGTCCCCGGCCCGGCGGCCGCCGTCGGCGCCGGCCAGGGCGAGCGCGGCGGTGGTCAGGTAGGCGGCCCGCAACTGGGGCGCGATGGCCAGGGCGAGCGGGTCCTCGGCACGTTCCAGCGCCTTCCTGACCGTCTCCAGGGCCTCCTCGGTCCGCCCCTCGAGGGCGTCCAGCAGGGCTTCGGCACCGAGGATGAACGCGTCGAAGACGATGAAGTGGGCGATCTTGAACTCCTCGCGCAGCAGACGGAGTTCCTCCCGGGCCTCGGAGGTCCGGCCGGTCAGGCCGAGCCACCCGGCCAGGATGAGCCGGGCGAACGGCATGGCGTGCTCGCTCGGCCCGCTGCCCTCGTCGATGACCCGGCGCAGCAGACTCTCCCCCCGCTCCCCCTGCCCCGCCTCGATCAGGGCGCTGCCGAGCCGGGCCTTGAGCACGCCGACCTGGGCGTGGGCGCCGAGCCGCTCGGCGTGGTCGATGCCCACCTCGTAGTCGGCGGCGGCCCGCAGGTAGGCGCCCTGGCGCTCATGGGCCTCGGCCCGCGCCGAGTACGCCTCGGCGGTCCCCCACAGGTCGCCGATGTCCTCGAAGATCTCCAGGGCCTCGTCGGCGTCGGTGATGGCGTCGCCCGCCCAGTCGGTGCGGTTGGCGAGCAGGTTGGCCCGCAGCTGGAGACCGACGGCGAGGTCCCACCGGTAGTCGGGGCGTGCACGGCAGGTGCGGACCGTGGCGTCGACGACGGTCCGCAGACGGTCCATGTCGCCGGTGAGCATGACGGCGAAGAACCACAGGGAGCCCGGGGAGCGGCAGACCTGCGGGGAACCCGGCTCGTAGGTCTCGGCGATGATCCGCAGCTTGGCCTGCGCCTCGGGGGTCTGCCAGGCGTCCAGTTCGGTGTCCATGCAGGCGAGGTGGATCAGGTGCACCTCGCGCCGGGCCTCGTCGCGGACCTGGTCCCTCCAGGGCGGCGGGGTGTCGACGCAGCGCTCCCACAGGGGCTCGGCGCGGCGCACCGGTTCGGTGAACGGGTCGGGCCCGAGGTCCTGCACCTCGCGCGACCAGGTGCGGGCGACGATCCGCAGGTCGCGCATCTGCCAGTACCAGGCCATGGCCAGCACCAGGCACAGCGCCTCCTGTTCGTCCCGCGCGGCGACCGCGTGGTGGAGGGCGGCGCGGATGTTCTCGCTCTCGCGCTCCAGCAGGGCGATGGCGGCGAGCTGGCCGCGGCCGCGCAGCGACGGCTCGGTGGTGCGGGCGAGCTCCCGGAAGTACGTCAGGTGCGCGCGTTCGGCCTCGGCCCGCCGGCCGGTCTCGTCGAGCCGTTCGGCGGCGTACTCGGCGACGGTCTCCAGCAGCCGGTAGCGCATCTCCCCGTCGTCCGCGGCGGACGCCACCACGAGGGACTTGTCGACGAGGGAGCCGAGCGCCTCCAGGGCCATGGGCCCGCACACGGCCTCGGCGGCGGCGAGGTCGCAGCCGCCCGCGAAGACCGACAGACGGCCCAGCACCTCGCGTTCGTCGTCGTCCAGCAGCTCCCAGGACCAGTCGACGACGGCCCGCAGGGTCTGCTGGCGGGGCAGCACCGTGCGGCTGCCCGACGTCAGCAGCCGGAAGCGGTCGTCGAGCCGGTCGGCGATCTGGCGGGGGGTGAGCATCCGCAGCCGGGCGGCGGCGAGTTCGATCGCGAGGGGCAGGCCGTCCAGGCGCCGGCAGATCTCGGCGCAGGCCGCGGCGGTCTCCTCGTCGGCCTCGACACGGAAGCCGGGATGCGCGGCGGCGCCCCGGTCGGCGAGCAGGCGCAGCGCGAACGGCTCGGGCAGCGGTTCGACGGGGCGCAGCAACTCGCCGGGGACGCCGAGGGGTTCACGGCTGGTGGCGAGCACCGTCAGTCCGGGGCAGCGTTCCAGCAGCCGTTCCACGAGGCGGGCGGCGGCGTCGACGACGTGCTCGCAGTTGTCGAGGATGAGCAGCATGCGGCGGGGGGCGCAGTACTCGGAGAGCCGGTCGAGGGGGTCGTCGTGCCGTTCGGTGCCGGCGCGCATGGCCTCGGCGCCGGCGCCGTACAGGACGGTCTCGCGGGCGCCGAGCGCGGTGAGGACGGCCTCGGGGACGGCCCGGGGGTCGTCGACCGGCGCGAGTTCGGCCAGCCACACGCCGTCCGGGACGGCGTCGCGCACGCTCTCCGCGGCCTCCTGGGACAGCCGGGTCTTCCCGGCACCGCCGGGACCGAGCAGGGTGACGAGCCGGGCGCCGGCCAGGTCCCCGCGGATGGCCGCGATGTCGGGTTCGCGGCCGACGAAGGAGGTGAGCCGGGCCCTCAGGTTGCCGGCCGGGGCGGTCTGCGGGCGGGGGGCGTCGGCGGGGCGCGGCGCGGCGGGCCGTGCGTCCGGTCCGGGGCGCAGCAACTCGGCGTGCAGGGCGCGCAGTTCGGGTCCGGGGTCGGAGCCGAGACGGGTGGACAGCAGCCGGCGTACGTCGTCGTAGGCGGCCAGGGCCTCGGCGGGGCGGCCCGTGTCGCGCAGGGCGCGCAGCCGCAGCGCCTGGAGGGGTTCGTCCAGGGGGTGGGCGTCGCACAGGGCGGTCAGCTCGGGCAGCGCCTGCTCGGCGCGGCCGAGGGCGAGGGCCGCCGTGTGCCGGGCGCGCAGCGCGTCGAGGTGCCGTGTCTGTACGCGGGCCGTCTCGGCGGTGCGGTCGGGCAGGTCGGCGAGGGCGGGGCCCTGCCACAGGGCGAGGGCGTCGTCGAGGACGCCGGCCGCCTTGGCGGGGTCGTCGTCGGCGAGGGCGCGCAGGCCCTCGCCGGTGAGCCGTTCGAACCGGTGCAGGTCGACGTCGTCGGGCGCCGCGGCGAGCCGGTATCCGCCGTCCTCGGACCGTACGGCGTCGGCGCCCAGGGCCCGCCGCAGCCGGCCCACGAGGGCCTGGAGCGCCCCGGTGGCGTCGGCGGGCGGTTCGGCGCCCCACACCTCGTCGACCAGGAGGCCCACGGGCACGGTCCGGCCGGGGCGCAGCGCGAGCACGGTGAGCAGGGCCCGCAGCCGGGCCCCGCCGAGCGGGACGGCGCTGCCGTCGGGGCGGAGTGCCTGGGTGGTGCCGAGGATGCGGTAGCGCACGGGGTCCATTGTCTCTGGTGGGCTGGGGGCCGGTCACGGGGCCGTCGGACGAGGCGTGGCGGCCCCGGGGTGCGGGGGCCGGGGTCCAGCCTCCCTGGAACCACCGCCCCACCGCGAGACGTTTTCCGCGTACGACCGGTACGGTCGGGCGGGCCGACGCGCGGGTCCGCGCGCACGACGATCCAGGGAGCCTCATGACCACCGCCCTCAGCCGCCACAGCGAACGGCGGATCAGCCCCGTGTTCCTCGGGATCGTCGCGGTCACCGCGGTGACGGGGTGGGCCACCTGGACCGGGTTCGCGGAGCAGCCGGGCCTCGCGGTGTTCCTGTTCGTGACGGCCGCCTGGATCGTGTCGCTGTGCCTGCACGAGTACGCGCACGCGCGCACCGCGCTGCACAGCGGTGACATCTCGGTCGGCGCGAAGGGCTACCTCACGCTGAACCCGCTGAAGTACACGCACGCGCTGCTGAGCATCGTCCTGCCGGTCGTCTTCGTGATCATGGGCGGTATCGGTCTGCCGGGCGGCGCGGTGTTCATCGAGCGCGGGCGGATCAGGGGCCGCTGGCGGCACAGCCTGATCTCGGCGGCCGGACCGCTGACGAACGTGCTGTTCGCCGTCGTGTGCACGGCCCCGTTCTGGCTGGGCGCGCTCGACGGCGTCCCGCGGGACTTCCGGTACGCGCTGGCGTTCCTCGCCCTGCTCCAGGTGACGGCGGCGATCCTGAACTTCCTGCCGGTGCCGGGCCTGGACGGCTACGGCGTGATCGAGCCCTGGCTGTCGCGGGACGTCCGGCGCCAGGTGGAGCCGTTCGCCCCGTTCGGCCTGCTGTTCGTCTTCGCGCTGCTGTGGGTGCCCGAGGTCAACGGCGTGTTCTTCGACATAGTCGACGCCGTGCTGCGCGCCCTGGGCATCGGCGATGTCGACACCTACTGCGGCTACGACCTGTTCCGCTTCTGGCGGGACGGGAACGAGCTGTGCCAGGTCATCCGGTGACGGAGTCCCGCCGGGCGTCCCGGGCGCGCTTCACGTAGTACCAGGTCATGTTGGACGACAGTCCCGCCAGCAGGATCCACACGATCCCGAGCCAGCTGCCCTGGACGAAGGAGACGACCGCCGCGGCCACGGAGAGCACGCAGACGACGAGGGTGTAGTAGGCGAGGCGGGGCATGGGGTCGGCTCCTGGTCGGGGGACACTGCTGTGCCCAGTGTCCCCCATTGCCTCATACGTCCGTGACGCGGAGCCCGGCGTGCGCCTTGTAGCGGCGGTTCACCGAGATCAGGTTGGCGACCAGGGACTCCACCTGGTGGGCGTTGCGCAGCCGCCCCGCGAAGACGCCCCGCATCCCGGCGATACGGCCCGCGAGCGCCTGGACGATCTCGACGTCGGCCCGCTCCTCGCCGAGGACCATCACATCGGTGTCGATGCTGTCGATCTCCGGGTCCTGGAGCAGGACGGCCGACAGGTGGTGGAAGGCGGCGGTGACCCGGGAGTCCGGGAGCAGGGCGGCGGCCTGCTCGGCGGCGCTGCCCTCCTCGGGCTTGAGGGCGTAGGCGCCCTTCTTGTCGAAGCCGAGCGGGTTGACGCAGTCGACGACGAGCTTGCCGGTCAGTTCCTCTCGCAGGGACTCCAGCGTCTTGCCGTGGCCGTCCCACGGCACGGCGACGATCACGATGTCGCTGCGCCGGGCGGTCTCGGCGTTGTCGGCGCCCTCGACGCCGTGTCCGAGCTCCTCGGCGGCGGCCTGCGCGCGTTCGGCGGCGCGGGAGCCGATGATCACCTTCTGGCCGGCCAGGGCGAGCCGGTACGCGAGGCCCTTGCCCTGCGGTCCGGTGCCGCCGAGCACACCGACGACGAGCCCGGAGACGTCGGGGAGGTCCCAGGGGTCCTTGGCCGGTGCCTTGGCGGGGGTCCCGGCGGACTGCTGTGCGCTGTCGCTAGAGGTCATGCGCCGACTCTACGTCCGCCGTGGGGTCCGGGGCGGGCGAGGGCGGTGGGGCGGGGTCGGGCAGGTGTGCGGGCGGATGACCCCGGGTCGGGCGAATTCGGGGGGAACGGCGGGCGGTGCGGGGGCCGCTGGGGCAGGATGCGGCCCCATGGATGCCGTACGGGTCGCGTTGCTGCGGGAAGTGCTCGCCGGGACCGAGTGGTTGGGGGCGACGCGGCGGTTCGCCGGGACGCTGCGGACGTCGGCGGTGGCGCACGGCGGCGGGCTGCTGCTGGTCGGGACGCGGGAGTACGAGCCGTGGCATCTGGCGGCGCATCTCGTGGACGAGGCCGCGTGGTCGGGGACGCCCGAGCTGGCGCCGACCCTGGTACGGCACGACGCGCGCGCCTCGGACCCGGCGCATCTGGCGGTCGGGCTCGGCCGGCTGGCGGCGGCGCGGCGCGGGGAGACCCTGCTGGTGGTGGCTCCGTCGGCGGCGCCGTGCCCGGACGCACCGGGGCAGGTGCCGGGACCGCGTACCGGGCCGGGGGCGCCGCTGCTGGAGCGGGTGTACGACGCGCGGCGGGCGGGCGCGACGGTGCTGGTGCTCGGCACCGGTGAGGGCGAGCTGACGGCGATGTCCCATGAGCGGCTGATCGTGCCGGAGGGCGCCGAACTCGACCTGGACACCGTGCAGCACCTGGTGAGCGCGGCGGCCGGGGAGAACCCGCTGCCGTCCCGCCGGGGGCGCCGGCGCCTGCGGGACCGCCTGTCGCGCCTCGCGGACGCCCTGACGGCGCCGCCGCCCCCTCGCTGGTGAAGCCTCCCAGAGGGCTTGCTCAGCCGCCGTCCCCCTGCCCCGACCGGGAGTCGTGCCAGCGGGGGTCGTTCTCCCACTCCAGGTTGCGTTCGCGGGCGAGGTCCATGGCGTGCTGGGCCTCCTCACGCGAGGTGTAGGGACCGAACCGGTCCTTGGCCGGGCAGTCCGGCCCCTCCTCGACCTTCTTGTGGACCAGGCAGTAGTACCACTCGCCCGGCTTGCCGACCGTGCGCTTCTTGAACAAGGCCATGACCAGCTCCTCTCGCCACCGACATGTTCCCCCAGGACCGCTGGTTAGACTCGCTGGCATGTCTGGCCAGTCGCTGCTCGTTCCCGGGGAGCTGTCCCCCACCCGTTCCGTACCCGGCAACATCCGCCGCCCCGAGTACGTCGGCAAGCCCGCGCCGACCCCGTACACGGGGCCGGAGGTGCAGACGCCGGAGACCATCGAGGCGATGCGGGTCGCCGGCCGTATCGCCGCCCGCGCGATGGCCGAGGCGGCGAAACTGATCGCGCCCGGTGTGACGACGGACGAGTTGGACAAGGTGGCGCACGAGTACATGTGCGACCACGGCGCCTACCCCTCCACGCTCGGCTACCGCGGTTTCCCCAAGTCGCTGTGCACCAGCGTCAACGAGGTCATCTGCCACGGCATCCCGGACTCGACGGTGCTGCGCGACGGCGACATCGTCAACCTCGACGTGACGGCGTACATCGGCGGTGTGCACGGCGACAACAACGCCACCTACCTGGTCGGTGACGTGGACGAGGAGAGCCGGCTGCTGGTGGAGCGCACCCGCGAGTCGCTGAACCGCGCCATCAAGGCGGTCAGGCCGGGCCGGCAGATCAACGTCATCGGCCGGGTGATCGAGTCGTACGCCAAGCGCTTCGGGTACGGCGTGGTGCGGGACTTCACCGGTCACGGCATCAACTCGTCGTTCCACTCGGGCCTGATCGTCCCGCACTACGACAGCCCGCACGCGACGACGGTGATCCAGCCCGGTATGACGTTCACGATCGAGCCGATGCTGACGCTGGGCACGCACGAGTACGACATGTGGGACGACGGCTGGACCGTGGTCACGAAGGACCGCAAGCGCACCGCGCAGTTCGAGCACACGCTGGTGGTGACGGAGACGGGCACGGAGATCCTCACCCTGCCCTGACCGCTCCGGTCCCTGTCGCGTCCGTCCACGACCCGTCCTCTGCGGAGGGCGGGTCTTCTCGGTACCCTTTTACCGACATCCTGTCGGCAAACCTCTTGACTTAGGTGAGCCTAACCTCGGAGGATGCGACCATGGACTCCTTCTCGACCGTCATCCGCACCGCGTCCCAGGAGCAGCACACCGAGGCCGAGACCTCGACGTTCATGAGCGACCTGCTCGGCGGGAAGCTCGGCGTGGACGCGTACGCGCGGTACACGGAACAGCTGTGGTTCGTCTACGAGGCGCTGGAGACGGGCGCCGGCGCACTGGCGGCCGACCCGGTGGCCGGCCCCTTCGTCCGGCCGGAGCTGTTCCGGCTCCAGGCGCTCGAACGGGACCTGGCCCATCTGCGGGGCCCCGAGTGGCGGGCCGGGCTGACGGCCCTGCCGGCGACGCGGGCGTACGCGGACCGGGTGCGCTCCTGTGTGGAGGGGTGGCCGGGCGGCTATCTCGCCCACCACTACACCCGCTACCTCGGCGACCTCTCCGGCGGCCAGATCATCCGCGACCGGGCGGAGCGGACGTGGGGCTTCGCGCGCAAGGGCGACGGGGTCCGGTTCTACGTCTTCGAGGGGATCGCGAACCCCGCCGCGTTCAAGCGGGAGTACCGCGCGCTGCTGGACGGCGTCCCGGCGGACGACCTGGAGAAGCAGCGGATCGTCGCCGAGTGCAAGAAGGCGTTCGCGCTGAACACCGCGATGTTCCGGGCGCTCGGCGAGGAGTTCCCGCTGAGCGCCTGAGCCGGCTCAGCGTTCCAGGACGACCCGGCCTCCCAGCTCGACCCAGTCCCCCGGCTGGGGTGCGGTCAGCAGCTGGGAGCCGGCGCCCTGGGTGATGTTGAGGGCGCGGCCGAGGCGATGGGTGAGCTGCATCGCCGCCGCGCCCGTCGCCTCGTCCTCCTCGATGCCGTCGCCCCGGCCGGGGAAGCCGCGGGCGCGGATCCGCCCGGCGGCCTCGTCCTCCCAGGCCCAGGCGTAGATCCACTCCCCCGGCGGCGGCACCTCCAGGTCGTCGACCTCGGCGGCCGAGGCGTACTGGCGCAGCGTGCGCGGCGGGGCCCACTCGGGGCGGGCCTCGATCCAGCAGAACTCTCCGTCGATCCGGGTGCCCACGACTCCGGCGGGCGTGACCAGTTCGGGCACGTCCAGCAGCCAGGCGGTGCCGACGCAGGGATGGCCGGCGAAGGGCAGCCGGGTGGACGGGGTGTGGATGTCGACGACCCCGCGCTCGGGGTCGTCCACGAACACGGTCTCGCTGAACCCGAGTTTGGCGGCCAGCGCCTGCCGGTCCCGGGCGTCCGGGATCACCGAGCCGTCCCGGACGACGCCGAGTTCGTTGCCGTATCCGCCCCTGGGTCCGCAGAACACGCGGAGGACGTCGTAGTCAGTCACGAGGGCATTGAAGCACCGCCGCGCGCGCGGGACGCCGGGTGCCCGGGACCGCCCCACCGGAACCTTTGACCTTCCTTTGACCTTTCCATGGGGACGTTTTTGGCCACTTAGGCCATCCTTAGCTTCGTTAGGTGAGCCTCACCTTGCTCGGCTGTGAGGCACGTCATGCGTCCTTTCCGGCCACCCCGATTTGGAGCCCTCATGCGACCCGCCAGACTGTCCGCCGTCGCCGCCGCCACCACCGTGGCGGCCCTGACCACCGTCACCGGGTGCACCGAGAAGGGCAGTTCGGCGGGGTCCGACCGGGTCGTCCGGGTGACCGCGACGGACGACAAGTGCGAGGTGTCCAAGAAGGAGTTCCCGGCCGGTCACATCGAGCTCACCGTCGAGAACAAGGGCTCGAAGGTGACGGAGGTCTACGTCCTCTTCCCCGACGACCGCATCGTCACCGAGCGCGAGAACATAGGCCCCGGCACCAAGCAGACCGTCACCGCCGAGGTGAAGGCCGGCGACTACACCATCGCCTGCAAGCCCGGTATGAAGGGCGACGGCATCCGGCAGTCCGTCAAGGCCACCGGCGGCTCGGCCGCCAAGCGCGACCCCCGCCTGGACAAGGCCGTCGCCGCCTACCGCGAGTACGTCCAGGAGCAGGCCGACGCGACGCTGCCGCTCGCCGAGACGTTCGCCGCGGCCGTGAAGTCCGGGGACGTCGAGGCCGCGAAGAAGGCGTACGCGCCCTCCCGCCTCGGCTGGGAGCGCACCGAGCCGGTCGCGGAGTCCTTCGGCGACATCGACCCGAAGGTCGACGTCCGCGAGGACGGCCTGGAGGACGGCCAGGACCCGGCGACCGACTGGACCGGCTGGCACCGGCTGGAGAAGTCGCTCTGGAAGGACAAGAAGATCGGCGACCGGGAGAAGGAGCTCGCCGACCTGCTGATCAAGGACCTGAAGGACTGGCGGGACCGGGTCGGCAAGGCCGAGATCACCCCCACCTCCATGGCCAACGGCGCCAAGGAACTCCTCGACGAGGTCGCCACCGGCAAGGTCACCGGCGAGGAGGAGCGCTACTCGCACACCGACCTGGTCGACTTCAAGGCCAACGTCGAGGGCGCGGAGAAGGCGTACGAGCTGCTGAAGCCCGTCGCCCAGGGCAACGAGCCGGAGCTCGTCACCGAACTCGACCGGCAGTTCGCCGCGCTGGACGGCCTGCTGGACAAGTACCGCGCCGACAAGGACTCGTACGCGTTCACCTCGTACGACAAGGTCGGCGACGCCGACCGCAAGCAGCTCTCGGACGGGGTCAACGCCCTGGCGGAGCCGCTGTCCAAGCTCGCCGCCGCCGTCGTCGTCAAGTAGGGACGCGTCATGACGGAACCGTCCGAGAAGACCACCTCCCGGCGTGCGCTGCTCGGCTGGGGCGGCGCCGGGCTGGCGCTCGGCGCCGTCGCCGCCGGCGGGGCCGTCGCGGCGACCCGGCCGGGCGACGACGCCGCACCGGCCGGCGCGGACACCGGCGCCGCGATCCCCTTCCACGGGAAGCGGCAGGCCGGTATCGCCACCCCGGTCCAGGACCGGCTCCACTTCGCCGCCTTCGACGTGCGGACCGAGGACCGGGCCGCGTTCGTCGCCCTGCTGAAGGAGTGGACGGAGGCCGCGCGCCGGATGACCGCGGGGCACGCGGTCGGCGACGGCGCGTACGGCGGTCTCGCCGAGGCCCCGCCGGACGACACCGGTGAGGCGCTGGGCCTGAAGCCGTCCCGGCTGACGCTGACGATCGGGTTCGGGCCGTCGTTCTTCGAGAAGTTCGGGGAGAAGTTCGGCATCGCGGACGCGCGCCCCGAAGCCCTCACCGAACTGCCCCAGTTCGCCGGTGACAACCTGGACCGCGACCGCAGCGGCGGCGACCTGTGCGTCCAGGCGTGCGCGGACGACCCGCAGGTCGCCGTGCACGCCATCCGCAACCTCGCCCGCATCGGGTTCGGCAAGGTCGTGGTGCGCTGGTCGCAGCTCGGCTTCGGCAAGACCTCGTCGACGACGCCCGACGCGCAGACCCCGCGCAACCTGTTCGGCTTCAAGGACGGCACCCGCAACATCGCGGGCACCGAGACCGACCGCCTGGACGAGTTCGTGTGGGTCGGCGAGAAGGACGGACCGGACTGGATGGCCGGCGGCTCCTACCTCGTCGCCCGGCGCATCCGCATGCACATCGAGACCTGGGACCGCACGTCCCTGCAGGAGCAGGAGGACGTCTTCGGCCGCAGCAAGGGCGAGGGCGCCCCGGTGGGCAAGGCGAAGGAGCGCGACAAGCCGTTCCTGAAGGCGATGATGCCCGACGCGCACGTCCGGCTCGCGCACCCCGACTCCAACGGCGGCGCGACGATCCTGCGCCGCGGCTACTCCTTCACGGACGGCACGGACGGCCTCGGCCGTCTGGACGCGGGCCTGTTCTTCCTCGCCTACCAGCGGGACCCGCGCACCGGGTTCATCCGGATCCAGCGCAACCTGGCGAAGGACGCGCTCAACGAGTACATCCAGCATGTGGGTTCGGCGCTGTTCGCCGTCCCGCCGGGCGTCCGCGACAAGGACGACTGGTGGGGCAGCACGCTGTTCGGCAAGGAGGCGTGAGGCGTGTTCTCCAACTACCTGATCGGTCTGCGCGAGGGGCTGGAGGCCAGCCTCGTCGTCTGCATCCTCATCGCCTACCTGGTGAAGACGGGCCGCCGGGACGCCCTGCGGCCCGTGTGGGCCGGCATCGGCGTGGCGGTCGCCCTGGCGCTGGGCTTCGGCTGCGCGCTCGAGTTCGGCTCGCAGGAGCTGACGTTCGAGGCGCAGGAGGCGCTCGGCGGTTCCCTGTCGATCCTCGCGGTCGGCCTGGTGACGTGGATGGTCTTCTGGATGCGGCGCACGGCCCGCAACCTCCGCAGCGAGCTGCACGGCAAGCTGGACGCGGCCCTGCGGATGGGCACGGGCGCCCTGGTCGCCACGGCGTTCCTGGCCGTCGGCCGGGAGGGCCTGGAGACGGCCCTGTTCGTGTGGGCGTCGGTGCGGGCGGCCGGGGACGGCACCCCCCGCCCGCTGCTCGGTGTCGCGCTCGGCATCGCCACGGCCGTCGTGCTGGGCTGGCTGTTCTACCGCGGCGCCCTGCGCATCAACCTCGCCAAGTTCTTCACCTGGACCGGCGGCATGCTGGTCGTCGTCGCCGCGGGCGTGCTCGCGTACGGGCTGCACGACCTGCAGGAGGCGCGCTGGCTGCCGGGGCTCGCGAACAAGGCGTTCGACATCAGCGACACCGTCGATCCGTCCAGTTGGTACGGCACCCTGCTGAAGGGCGTGTTCAACTTCCAGCCGGACCCGACCGTCCTCCAGGTCACGGTGTGGCTGCTGTACCTGATCCCGACGCTCGCGCTGTTCCTCGCCCCGGTAGGGTTCGCCTCCGGGAAGGGGAAGGTGAAGGAACCGGATGAGCAGGGATCGCGGCCCTCGAAGGCTCCGCAGGCTTGACCGGAGCGCGCTGATAGCGGCCTCCTTGACCGCTTTGTCGTTGACGGCGAGCGGATGTGTGGTGGTCCACGGGGAGAAGGAGGTCCTTCCCTCGGCGACCAGGGCGGAGGCCGCGAAGGCGCTGAAGGAGTTCACCACCGCGTACAACGCGGCGGACAAGGCCTACGACAGCGCGCTGGACTCCGGCCGGGTCACGGGCGCCCTCGGCGCGATCGACGCGGCCCGGCTGAAGGCGGGCCGGGCGACGAACCCCGGCGGCAACCCGGCGCACAGCCCGCTGGAGCTGTCGGACACCAAGTTCGCCATCCCCAAGAAGGCGGGCTGGCCCCGCTGGTTCGTCGCCGACGCCGCCGCCAACAAGGGCGGCCAGGCGCGCTGGGTGTTCGTGTTCGTCCGCCACGACCTGGACCAGCCGTGGAAGGCCGCGTATCTGACGCTGATGGCCCCCAAGGACGTGCCCGAGTTCACGACGGACGCGGACGGCTACGCCGAGGACGTCCCCGCGGACTCGCGGCAACTCGCCGTTGCGCCCCGGGATCTGAGCGAGCGGTACGTGTCCTACCTGAAGGACGGCGGGGACGCCTTCGCGGCCGGCGGGCAGACCAGCAAGTGGCGGCAGACCCGCGAGAAGCAGGCCGAACGCCCGGGTCTGGTCCGGCAGTTCATCGACGAACCGCTGACGAACGGCGACTTCGCCCCGCTCGCGCTGCGCACGGCCGACGGTGGCGCGCTGGCGTTCTTCGCCTCACGGCACTTCGAGAAGCAGACGGCGGCGCCGGGCGCGTCCGTGCCGGTCCCGGGCAAGTCGGTGCAGGCCCTGACGGAGGGCGAGATCAAGCAGTCGCTGACGCTGGAGTTCGTCTCCAACGAGGTGGCGCTGGTCCCGAAGGGCTCGGGCAAGGTGGACGTCCTGGGCCGTATCCAGGGCATGACGTCCGCGAAGGGCGAGTAGCCCCGACGGCGGGTCAGTGGCGCAGGGGCCAGGACGCGGAGACGTGGTCGGGCTCCTCGCCGACATGGCGGGCGCAGGCGTCGGTGAGGACCTCGAGGATGCTGAGCGGGTCGGGCAGGGGGTGCTCGGGGCCGCGTACCCAGTGCACGGACTGGCCGTCGCCGGGCAGCCGGGAGGGCGGCATCAGGACGTAGGAGCCGCGGCAGTGCCAGCGCAGCCCGGGGTGCTCGTCCATGGTCTCGGGGTGGCAGTCCAGCTCGCAGGGCCACCACTCGTCCTCGTCCTCGGGAGTGCCCCGGGTGAGGGTGAAGAACAGCAGCCGCCCGTCGTCGCTCTCGGCGACCGGCCCGACCTCGATGCCGGCGGCGAGCAGCCGCTCCAGCGCCTCGCGCCCGGGTGCGAGGGGGACGTCGAGGACGTCGTGCACCATGCCGGTCGCGGTGATGAAGTTGGCCTGCGGATGGTGGCGGGCCCAGCGCTCGATCTGGCCGCGGTCGGTGGTGGACTGCGTCTGCCAGGCGAACGACACCGGGTGCCGGGCCGGGGTGGGACAGCCGACGCGGTCGCAGGAGCAGCGGTATCCGGCCGGGTGCGCGGCGGGCGCGAGGGGCAGTCCCGCGGCGGCGGCGGCGAGCAGCAGGGCCTCCCGGCCGCCGTCACCGGCGGTGTCCTCCGGGGGGCGGCCTCGCAGCCACTGGGAGATCTTGCCCCGAAGGCCGGACCGGCCACCCAACTCCGCGCTCATCTATCCCCTCGCCTCGCCGTCGTGCGGAACAGCATGCCCCATGGTCCCACCCTCGTGCGCCCCGGGGGGCCGTAGCGGACAAGAGGGCCAGGTGGGGCGAGCCGCGCACAACGCCCTGATCAGGGGTAATGGGGTCGCGGACGCGGTTTTCGTCACGCCGTCGGGCGCGGGGCGATGCCGTACAGCGCGTAGTCGACCAGGGTGTCCGTGTAGTCGTAGGAGATCGGGCCGGTGTACTGGAGCCAGCGCTGGGCCAGCGGGGAGACGAAGAGCTCCAGCGCGATGCGCGGGTCGACGTCGGGGCGCACCTGGCCGGCGTCCTGGGCGGAGCGCAGCCGGTCGACGTAGAGCCGCAGCGAGGGTTCCAGCAGCTTGGCCACGTACTGCCGGCCCAGCTCCTCGTCGACCAGGCCCTCGGCGGCGAGAGCGCGGGACGGCGCGTCGAAGCGGGGGTTCCGGAGCTCGTCGACGGTGGCGCGCAGGACCGCCTTCAGGTCGGCGGCGAGGTCGCCGGTGTCGGGGATGGCGTACGGCTGCTCCCCGGCCTCCCGCGCGGTGTGCTCGGCGAGGTCGAGGAAGGCCTCCATCAGCACCTCCGCCTTGGAGGGCCACCAGCGGTAGATCGTCTGCTTGCCGACGCCGGCGCGGGCGGCGATGCCCTCGATGGTGGTGCGGGGGTAGCCGACCTCGACGACCAGGGCGAGGGCGGCGTCGTAGATGGCCCGGCGGGACCGCTCGCTGCGGCGGCCGGCGTTGGGGGCGGTCGGGGCGGGTTCGCGTGCTGGCATGGCCTGAATTTACCAGTTGACAAGACGCCGCGTCTCGCCAGATCCTGAGGCGGCCGTCCTAGGAGGTCTCCTCGGCGGAGGCCGGGGGCCAGGCGTCGCCCCAGTCCGTGTCGCGGGCCGCCCGGTAGAGGTCGCCGTGGCGCTTGGTGACCGTGGCCCGGCGCAGCGCCGGCTCGGTCTCGCACAGGTCGAGCAGGACCTGCCCCTTGCGGATCTGGGGCCTGCGCACGACCCGGGCGGGGGCCGGGTGGGCCGGCAGCCGGGTGGCGGCGACGTAGCTGAACTTCTCGTCCTCGTAGGCGAGGGAGCCGCCCTTGATCTGGCGGTGCAGCGAGGAGCGGCTGACCCGCGCCGAGAAGTGGCACCAGTCCGTGCCGGGCACGATGGGGCAGGCGGCGCTGTGCGGGCAGGGCGCGGCGATCCGGAACCCGGCGGCGACCAGCCGGTCACGGGCCTCGATGACCCGGGCGTAGCCGTCCGGGGTGCCGGGCTCGACGATCACGACCGTCCCCGCGGCCTTCGCGACGGTGTCGACGAGGGTGCCCCGGTCGGCGTCCGTGAGCTCGTTGAGGACGTAGGAGACGGTGACGAGGTCGGCGGCGTCGAGGGTGAGTCCCGCGCCGATCCGGGCGCGCTGCCAGCGGACTTCGCGCAGCGCCGGGTCGGCCTCGGCGATCTCCCGGCCGACGGCGAGGGCGGGCTCGGCCCAGTCCAGGACGGTGACCTCGCGCCGGCCCGGCCAGGTCGCGCCGACCGCCCAGGTCGCCGCTCCGGTGCCGCCGCCGACGTCGATGTGCCGCTCCGGCACCCAGCCGGGCACGGTCCGTGCGAACGCCTCCAGGGCGGAGCGGACGGCCGCGTAGGTGGCGGGCATCCGGTACGCGGCGTAGGCGGCCACGTCGGCGCGGTCCCGCAGGATGGGGCTGTCGGTCGGGGTGGCGCCCCGGTACGCGGCGATCAGCCGGTCGACGGCCTGCGCGGCCCGGCGGGGCGGAAGCCCGTCGAGCAGGGCGGCGAGGGCCGCGCGCAGGGTCTCGGCGGAGGGGGCGGCAGGGGCGTTCACCCCGGAATTCTACGAGGCCGCGGACGGCCTCCTCACCGGCCCCGCAGGGCCCGGGCCACCCGGGTCCCCGCCGCGGCCCTCGGCCCGCTGTCGGGGCGCCGCCGGCGCGGGTGGACGGTGTTGGCCAGCAGGATCAGGAAGGTGTCCCGCGCCGGGTCGAGCACCAGCGACGTGCCCGTGAAGCCGGTGTGCCCGGCCGCGCCCCGCCCGGCCAGCTCCCCCATGAACCAGGGCTGGTCGACCGCGAAGCCCAGGCCGGGCGGCGTCAGCAGCAGCTCCACGAAGTCCGGGCCCAGGATGCGGGCGGGACCGTAGGCGCCGCCGGACAGCAGGGCCCGGCAGAAGACGGCGAGGTCGCGGCCCGTGGAGAACAGCCCGGCGTGCCCGGCGACCCCGCCGAGCGCCCAGGCGTTCTCGTCGTGGACGACGCCCCGCAGCATCCCGCGGTCGGCCTTCGCCCAGGGCCGCCGCTGGTCCTCGGTCGCGGCGGCGCCCGGGCAGGGGCCGAACCGGGTCGCGGTCATCCCCAGGGGGCGGGTGATGCCGTCGTGGACCAGGACGTCGAGCGGGCGGCCCGTGACGCGTTCCAGGACGTGCTGGAGCAGCAGCATGTTCAGGTCGGAGTAGCAGTACGTGCCGGGCACCCCGATGGGCGCCTCGGCGCGCAGCCGGTCCAGGCGCTCGGCGTGGTCCGCGCAGTCGTACAGCGGCAGTTCGGGGCGCAGCCCGGAGGTGTGGGTGAGCAGTTGCCGCACGGTGACGTCGTGCCGCGCGGCGGCCCGGAAGTCCGGCAGGTACGCCCCGACGCGCGCGTCTATGCCGAGCGTGCCGCGCTCGATCTGCTGCACGGCGGCCACCGAGGTGAACAGCTTGGTGAGGGAGGCCAGGTCGAACGGGGTGGCGGTGGTCATCGGCACCCGGGCCCCGGCGGGCAGTTCGACGCCGGAGTCCGTGCGCTCGTCGTAGGACGCGTACCGCACCGCCCAGCCGGCCGCCTCCTCGACGGCCAGGTAGGGGCCCCGCCCGACGACCAGCACCGTCCCGGCGGCCCACGGGCGCGGGCCGGCGCTGAGGTCGCGGACCTCGCCGACGAGCCGGCGGATCTCCTCGGGGTCGAGTCCGGCCCTCTCCGGTGCGTCCCCGCGCAGTCTCGGCGCGCTCAGCTCTCCTCCCCCGTGCTCGCGGCCGCGCCCGGCGCGGGCGAAGCCCCGTCCCGTGCGCCCGGACCTGGTGGTGTCCTCCAGGGACGGCACATTCCCACGAAGCAGGCGAGCGCCACCAGGCCCGCGGCCAGTTGGACGACCGCCATCGGGACGGCGGTGTCCTCCCCGGCGACGCCCACCAGGGGTGAGGCGATCGCGCCGATGAGGAACGAGGAGGTGCCGAGCAGCGCGGAGGCGGAGCCCGCGGCGCGCTTGGTGCGCTGCAGCGCGAGCGCCTGGGTGTTGGGCATCGTGACGCCCATCGCGGACATCAGCACGAACAGGGCGGCGGCCACGGGGGCGAGCCCCGTCTCGCCGAACACGCCCAGGGACATCAGCAGCAGCGCGGTGGCGGCGAGGACGACGACCACGAGTCCGATGCCGAGCACCCGGTCGAGGCTGACGCGGCCCACCAGCACCTTGCCGTTGATCTGGCCGACGATCACCAGCCCGACCGAGTTCAGCCCGAACAGCAGGCTGAACGTCTGCGGGGAGGCGCCGTGGATCTCCTGGATCACGAAGGGCGAGGCGGAGATGTAGGCGAACAGCGCGGCAAAGGCGAACCCGCCGGTGAGCGCGTACCCGGTGAAGGCCCGGTCGGCGAGCAGCCCGCGCATCGCGTGCAGGGTCTCGCCGACCCCTCCGGCGTGCCGCTCCCGCTCGGGCAGCGTCTCGGGGAGCCGGAACCAGACGAGGACGGCCAGCAGCGCCCCGACGACGGTGAGGACGACGAACACGCCCCGCCAGTCCGTCACCCGCAGGATCTGCCCGCCGATGAGCGGGGCCACGATCGGGGCGACCCCGGAGATCAGCATGAGGGTGGAGAAGAAGCGGGCCATGGCCACGCCGTCGTGGAGGTCGCGGACGACCGCCCGCGCGATGACGATGCCCGCGGCCCCGGCGAGGCCCTGGGCGATCCGGCAGGCGATCAGCGCCTCGACGGTGGGCGCGAACGCGCAGAGCGCGGTGGCGACGACGTACACGGCGAGACCCGCGAGCAGCGGGCGCCGGCGGCCCCAGCGGTCGCTCATCGGGCCGACCAGCAACTGCCCGAACGCCATGCCGGCCAGGCACGCGGTGAGCGTGAGCTGGACGGTGGCGGCGGGCGCGTGCAGCGAGCGGGTGACCTCCGGGAGCGCCGGGAGGTACATGTCCATCGCCAGCGGGGGCGTCGCCGTCAGCCCGCCCAGGACGAACGTGACCAGCAGGCCGGTGCGGCGCTGTGCCGCGCGGGCCGGTCGCCGCGCGGGCGGCGCCGGTGGCCGTGCCGTGCCGGACGCCGTCTCGCGCGCCGTGTCCCGTGCCGTGTCCCGTGCCGGTCCCCCACGGTCGCTCATGAGCCCCTCCCTCTCCGAGTGATCCGCCCTCTATGCTCTCAGCTCGAACAGAGTGCCGAGTGCGACATGAGCGAGGGGCGGGGCCCGCGGTGGCGGAACAGAGCGTGCGGTGGGGGATTCTGGCGACCGGCGGGATCGCGGCCGCCTTCACGGCGGACCTGGTCGACCTGCCCGACGCCGAGGTGGTCGCGGTCGCCTCGCGGACCCGGGCCTCGGCCGACGCCTTCGCCGAGCGGTTCGGCATCCCGCGCGCCTACGGCGACTGGGCGTCCCTCGCGGCCGACGAGGACATCGATGTCGTGTACGTCGCCACCCCGCACGCCGCGCACCGCGAGGCCGCCGGACTGTGCCTGGAGGCGGGCCGCAACGTCCTCTGCGAGAAGGCGTTCACGCTGAACGCCCGCGAGGCCGGGGAACTGGTCGCGCTGGCGAAGGAGCACGGCGGCTTCCTCATGGAGGCCATGTGGATGTACTGCAACCCGCTGGTGCGGCGCCTGAAGGCCCTGGTCGACGACGGCGCCATCGGCGAGGTCCGGCACGTCCAGGCCGACTTCGGGCTGGCCGGCCCGTTCCCGCCCGTGCACCGGCTGCGCGACCCGGCGCAGGGCGGCGGCGCCCTGCTGGACCTCGGCGTGTACCCGGTGTCCTTCGCGCAGTTGCTGCTCGGGGAGCCGTCGGACGTGACGGCCCGCGCGACGCTGTCCCCGGAGGGCGTCGACCTGCAGACCGGCGCCCTGCTGTCGTGGGACGGCGGCGCGCTCGCCTCCCTGCACTGCTCGATCGCGGGCGGTACACCGACCGTGGCGTCCGTGACCGGTTCCGCGGGCCGTATCGACGTGCCGGAGGGCTTCTTCCACCCGGAGCGCTTCGTGCTGCACCGCGACGGCCGTGACCCCGAGGAGTTCACGGCCGACCCGGCGGACGGGCCCCGCACCACCATGCGGCACGAGGCGATCGAGGTGATGCGGGCCCTGCGCGCCGGGGAGACCGAGTCCCCGCTGGTCCCGCTGGAGGGCACCCTCGCCGTGATGCGGACGCTCGACGCGATCCGGGACCGCGTGGGCGTCCGCTACCCCGGCGAGACCCCCGGGGAGGACCGGGCGCCCGCGCTCACGCCGGCGTGAGCCCGTGCCCGCCGACCTGGGTGACGAAGGACGCGGCCGTCGTGACCGGCGCCCCCGGCGTGGTCACGTACGGCACGGTCCGGAAGTCGGCCCGCGCCAGCCGCTCCCCCAGCGCCACCCGGACATAGCCGCGCCGGCCGTTGTAGAACCGCAGGTGCGGGTTGGCCTTCATGTACGTGTCCCAGTTGGCGGGCTTGTCGGCGCCGTCCCGGCCGCTGGCGATCGAGGTCGCCACGATCTCCGTGCCCAGGGTGGCGGACCCGGCGTCGTCGAAGTCGTCCTTGATGTCGAAGGCGTAGCCGACGTGGACGTCCCCGGTGAGCACCATCAGGTTCTCGACGCCGGCGGCCTTCGCGCCGTCCAGCACCCGGCGCCGTGAGGCACGGTAGCCGTCCCAGGCGTCCATGGAGACCCGTGACGGCTCGGTCAGGTCGAACTTGCGCTGGGAGAACGTCACCTGCTGCGGGACGACGTTCCACAGGGCCGTGGAGGCGCGCCAGCCGTCGAGCAGCCACCGCTCCTGCGTGGCGCCGGTCATCGTGCGCGCCGGGTCGTCGATCTCCGGTCCGGGGACCTGGGCGCCGTCGCCGTACGCCTGGTTGGAGCGGTACTGCCGGGTGTCGAGGACGTCGAACTGGGCGAGCCGGCCCCAGTGCAGCCGCCGGTAGAGCCGCATGTCGGGGCCGGTGGGCCGCTGGGGCTCGCGCAGGGGCTGGTTCTCCCAGTAGGCGCGGTACGCGGAGGCCCGGCGCAGCAGGAACTCGGCGGGCGGGACGCTGTTCTCCGGGGTGTCGCCGGCGTAGTTGTTCTCGGTCTCGTGGTCGTCCCAGGTGACGACGAAGGGGTGCGCGGCGTGCGCGGCCCTGAGGTCCGGGTCGGACTTGAACAGGGCGTAGCGCAGCCGGTAGTCCTCCAGGGTCATGGCCTCCCGGTTGAACACGGCGGGCAGCGTGCGGTCGGTGTAGTTGCGGTAGCCGCCGGCGGAGTTGACGGCGTATTCGTACAGGTAGTCGCCGAGGTGGAGGACGACGTCCACGTCGTCCTGCGCGAGATGCCGGTACGCCGTGTAGTAGCCGTCGGCGTACGCCTGGCAGGAGACGGCGGCGAAGGTCAGCGCGGTCGTCGCCGCCGAGGCCGCCGGGGCGGTGCGGGTGCGGCCGGTCTCGCTGATCCAGGTGCCGGTGCGGAAGCGGTAGTGGTAGACGCGACCGGCCTCGAGTCCGGTGACGTCGACGTGGACGGAGTGGTGGTACTCCGGGTGGGCGACGGTCTCACCGCTCGCGGCGACCCGCGTGAACGCCTCGTCGTGCGCCACCTCCCACCGCACGGCGACCGGTTCCGCGGTCATCCCGCCATCGGCCTGGAAGGGCACGGGCGCGAGGCGGGTCCACAGGACCACGGAGTCGGGCAGCGGGTCGCCGGAGGCGACGCCGAGGGTGAAGGGGTCGTCGGCGATCCGGCGGGCGCCGCGCGCGGCGGCGCTCGCGGCGACCGGGGCGGGCAGTTGCACGGAGAAGGCCAGCGCGGCGGCCGCGCCGGTGAGGGTCAGGAAGCGGCGGCGGCCGATGTGCCGGGCCGCCGCGCGCAGTTCGGGGCTGTGCTGGGACAGGTCGTTCGTGGTGGTCATCCGGTCCTCCCCTGCCCGATGGAGGCACGGGAGGAGGGACCGGACCGGGACGACACGAGCTTGGCGCGTACACAACACCCGGATGGCGGACAGCCGAGTTCCGAATGGCGGACCGTCCCCTACGCTGCCGCCCCATGGACGACAAGCAGACGGGGACGAGGATCGCCGTGGTGACCGGCGCCGGTTCGGGCATCGGCCGCGCGGTCGCCGTGGAACTGCTGCGCGCGGGCTGGTCGGTGGCGCTGGCCGGGCGGCGCGTGGAGACGCTGGAGGCGACGGCGGAACTGGTGCCACAGGGCGCGTCGCTCGCCGTACGGACGGACGTGGCGCGCGAGGAGGACGTGACCGCGCTGTTCGCGGCCACGGTGGAGCGGTTCGGGCGGGTGGACCTGCTGTTCAACAACGCGGGCACGTTCGGCCCCGGCGGGGTGCCGGTCGAAGAGCTGCCGTACGACGCCTGGCGGCACGTGGTGGACACCAACCTCAACGGGGCGTTCCTGTGCGCGCGGGCGGCGTACCGGCGGATGAAGGAGCAGGACCCCCAGGGCGGCCGGATCATCAACAACGGCTCGATCTCCGCGCACACGCCCCGCCCGCACTCGGTGGCGTACACGGCGACCAAGCACGCGCTGACCGGGCTGACGAAGTCGCTGTCGCTGGACGGGCGGCCGTACGGCATCGCGGTGGGGCAGATCGACATCGGCAACGCGGCGACGGACATGACGGCGGGCATGCGGCAGGGCGCGCTCCAGGCGGACGGCTCGGTGGTGCCGGAGCCGGTGATGGACGTGGCGGACGTGGCCCGCACGGTCCGGCACATGGCGGAGTTGCCGCTGGAGGCGAACGTCCAGTTCGCGACGGTGCTGGCGACGGCGATGCCGTACGTGGGGCGGGGCTGAGGCGGGCCGGGGCGAGCACGAGGGCCACGCGTCCTCAGCCTTCACAATATGCACAACTGGAATCTGTAATTCCGGTACATCACCTCCGGTGGGCGGCCTATGCTCAGATCGCCCTGCACGAGAGCTTCACATTCGGAGCAGCAGGGTTCGCATGCCATACCGAGGGGGGACGCGGCAGCCGTTCCACCGCACCGGGGTGGGGGTGGACCTCGCGTGGGACCGCGGGGGACACACCGGTGGGTGGAACGGCTGCCGTGCGTACGGTGCCGGTGAGGAGGGGGCGGAGACGGCTCAGGCCTGCCCCGTCTCGAAGCGGGAGATCCGGCCGTCGTCCTCGACCTCGAAGTGCCACCGGGTCCGCATCTCGCCATACGTGTCGTTGCGGTACGAGGCGAGGAGATCGCGGCCCTGATTCGACTCGTTGTCGACGTCGAGGTGCCCGTTGGAGGAGAAGATCTCCCGGTCCACCCAGTCGTTCAGATCGCGGTCGGTGCCGTCGTCGGCCATGGTCGCGCCGGGCGCGAGGACGCTCATGAAGCCGTCGCGGTCGTGGGCGTTGACCGCCTCGACGAAGGCACGGACCGTCGGGTCGCTGAGCTTGGACGTCTGAATGGTCATACCGGCAGCGTCACACCGCCCCCACCGCCCCGCCACCCGAACGGCGCCGCGGCGGGGCGGGCCGGGGCCCCGGGTGTCACGGTGGAAGGGCGGGAGCTCCCCGCCGCCGGGCCTGTCCCCTGCCGACCTGTTTCCGGGAGTCGCTGTGAGTGCTTTCAACCGACACGATCTGGGCCTGCTGCTGCTCCGGCTGGGAGCCGGCGGCGTCCTGATGGCGCACGGCACACAGAAGCTGTTCGGCTGGTTCGGCGGCCATGGCATCGAGGGCACCGGCCAGTTCATGGAGTCGATCGGCTACAAGCCGGGCAAGGCCAGCGCGACGGCGTCGGGCCTCGCGGAGACCGGCGGCGGCGCGCTCCTCGCCCTGGGCCTGGCCACCCCCGCCGCGGGCGCGGCGGCGGCCGGCGGCATGGCGGGCGCGGCCGCGGTGCACGCCCCGAACGGCTTCTTCAACCAGGAGGGCGGCTACGAGCACGCCGCCATCCTCGGCCTCGCCGCGACGAGCCTCGCGGTCACGGGCCCCGGCCGGCTCTCCCTCGACCACGCGCTCGGTCACGTCCTGGATCGGGGCTGGATGGTCCCGACGGCCCTCGGCGTGACGGCGGCGGCGACCGCGCTGGTGGTGGGCGCCCGCAACCGGCGCCTCGACCGCCCCGACAAGGACGGCGAGTTCGCGGACCAGGAGACGCTGTTCGAGGAGTGAGTCCTGTGCCGTAGCGGTCCTGTGCCGTAGCGGTCCTGTGCGAGGCTGCCCCGCATGACGACAGACGAGGCCGCCACCGACCCCTGGAAGGCAGTCGACGCCCTGTGGGCGTGGCTGGAGTCGGAACAACCCGTCTCCGGGAGGGAGGGCCTGCTCCTGCGGATGCTGAAACTGTCGGAGGAGGTCGGCGAGGTCGCCCAGGCCGTCATCGGGGCGACCGGCCAGAACCCGCGCAAGGGCGTCACCCACACGTGGGACGACGTGCAGTCCGAACTCTGCGACGTGGTGATCACGGCCCTGGTCGCCCTGCGCACACTGACGCCGGACGCGCGGGAGGTGTTCGCACGGCACTTGGCGCGGGTGACGGAACGGTCGCTGGGGCCGAAGGCATAGGCGGAACGGTCGCTGGGGCCGAAGGCATAGGAGGGCGGGGGCCCGCTCAGCTCCAGGGCGTGGCGACCAGCCTGATCCTGGCGCCGTCGCCGACCAGGGGGGCCGCACTCGCCGGGAGCGGGATGTGCGCGACCCAGCGCCCGGGTGCGGGGTCCTCGTCGGCCCGTGGGGTCCCGGCGACGTCGTGGTCTCGGATGGCGCCCTCGATCTCCGAGTTCCAGGCGGCCCAGATACCGGGCCCGGCCTCCGGGGTGCCCACGTCGATGACGAGAGTGTCGGAGAAGTCGGCGGTGCGCTCGATGTGGTCACCGAGGCTGAGGATGCCCCGGTGCTCGCGCAGCGAGAGCAGCCGCAGCATGAGGATGAACCGCATCGGCCCGTCGGCCGCAGGACGCAGCCCGCTGTTGAGGAAGGTGGTGGCGAGCGGTACGGCCTCGGCCTCCGTGCCTGCCACGGGCCGGTCGAGTTGGACCGGACACCAGTGGGCGGCCAGCCGCTCGTGCATCACGACGGGCAGCCCGCGCACCGACAGCCGCGTCTCGGCCTGCCACACGAGGTCGTCGTCGCCCGGCAACCGGTGCCCGACCAGCGACGCCTCGATCCGGGTGTCCCCGAACAGGAACCGCCGCAGATTCTGGTACCCCTCCTCGGAGTTGACCATCCCGTAGCGCCCGCTGTGGCTGCGGTGCACATAGGCCCGGTGCGCGCCGGGCACGTACGCCCGCTCGATCTGCACGAGCCCGTCACTGTGCGGCCCGACGGCGGCGGAGGACAGCCCGAAGGCGACGTCGTAGTCGGCGGGATCGGTGCCCACGAGGCAGAAGACCCGCTCCAGCGGCAGCGCCCCGGCGCCGTCGGGCATCTGCCGGGCGTCCCACCCCTCGGGCGGACCGCCGGGGTCGAACTCGGCCTGCGGGGTGAGGTACTCGTACATCCGCCGGGGCCCGAAGATGTCGGCGCCCTGGATCCCGACGGCGTCCCGGATCCGCTCCAGCCACCCGCCGCCGAGGTCGAAGGCGATGCCTCCGTGCGGGGTGCCGTAGGTGAACAGTTTGCCGACGCACTCGGCGGCATCGCGCCCCCGGTCCGGCAGCACCTTCTGCAGCAGGCACCGGCAGATCAGCCCACCCATGGAGTGGGCCACGAGATGGACGGCTGGGGAACCGGTCTTCTCCCGCAGCCGGTCGACGAGATCGAGCAGATCGGCGGCGGCACGCTCGAGCCAGTACTCGTCGGGCCGGCCACCCCAGGTACTGGAGGACCGGTCGTAGAAGCGGTGCACCCAGACGGAGTTGGGAGGCACCCGCGCATGCTGGGCAAGGTAGGTCTCCTGACTCCCCTCGACCAGCAGCTCGTACCCCTCCTCACGGATGAGCCGCAGCAGAGGGCTCTCGAACTGATGGAACAACGGCTGGTCGTGCGCCCCGACCCGCACATGGGTGGACCCCTCGTTGAACCCGTAGAAGGGATCACCGACGGCCTTGTCGATCCCGGCCGTCCCTCCGGCGAAACCACGGACGTAGACGAGGGGAAGACGGCGGGGGTCGTCCACGACAGCCTCCAGGGGACGGGTCACGTCTCCTGCCTAGCCGAAGCCGGGCACCGACGCCTTGCCGGGACACCCATGAGGGTGACGCCGCTCTACGCTGTCCGACACCGCGCCGCCGGAGGAGCCACCGCATGCCGCAGCCGCCACGCCGACCCCCCGATGTGACGGAGGTCGTCGCCCACAACAGGTCGGCCCGAACCCGTCATGTGGCCCTGCGGGCCGCTCTTGGCACAACTCTGGTCGCGCTGCCCTTCACCCTGATCGCGTCGGGCGTACCGAACACCCTCCTGACGGTCCTCCCGATCGTGCCCGGCCTCTTCGTCCTGCTCCTCCTTCTCCTCCGCCTCCGCCACGGCCGCCGCCTCGACGTATGCGAACGGGTACTGCGCACGTACCTCTTGGAGTACCGGGGCCGGGTGGACCACCGCGGCTCCGACTGGCTGCTGCTCGGTACGGTCCACACGCTGAAACTGCCGATCCGCGGCCGGCACGGAGCCGGCGAGATGCGAGCCCTGAACGCGTCACTGACCCGCCGCCGGCCCCGAGGCACTGAAGACGGCGCCTGGTTCGCGGGAGACCCGGCCTTCGGCGGCGTCCTCATCCTCCCCGCCACGGGCGACATGCTGTTCCTCCAACCCGCGGACTGGGAGAAGTACGAGGCCGAACGCACGGAAGCCGACCCGCAGCGCCGGGCGCGGGCGGCGGAGGCGGGGATCACCGACCTGCTGGAGAGGGAGCCGAGCACGGTCGGGGCGCTTGGTGGATGAGTGCGGCCAACCAGCCGAACCAGCCATGACGTTGAGGGGTCTCGCCCCAGACCCTCTTCCTGGCCTCTACCAACCCCGTTGTCCGACACGGCACATGAGCCGGATCACGCCACAGAACCCCTCCCCGCGTTGCGCATGCAACACATCATGCGAGAGCATGTTCGAAGTTTCGCACAGCGCGTGTGACACTCGATGCCGCCGTGCGGCCGGACCAACCGCACTGCACGGCACACGTACGGGGGTACGGACATGAAGTTCGACATGGGGTCGACGACCCTGTCGCAGCTCGGGAAGAGCACCGTCGGCTCGAGCGAGGATCTGGGCTCGCTCATCCAGTTGCTGATCCAGGCGGCGGAGCCGCTGGAGGGGAAGTTCAACGGGGCGGGCAAGGCCGCGTTCGACACCTTCAAAATGCACGCCGACGAGATCACCGACGCCCTGAACAGCTCCCTCAGCGCGATCCTGGGCGGCCAGTCCGGGATGGACACCGCGTTCGGTTCCGGTGACCTGGAGCTGGAGGGGAACGCGAACCAGAACATGGGCGCCGCCAACTTCGACGCGGCCCGATTCGGCGCACGCTGACCACCCGAGCGCTCACCCGCTCGCCCGCTCGCCCGCCGAAGCCCGCCATCATCGTCCTAGAGGGGGAACTTGACGATGCCTCAGAACCAGGACCGCCGCTCCTACGACACCGGCGCCTCCAGCGAAGTCCAGATCGGCCTGCAGAGCATCATCGGCCAGTTGGAGCGCGTGCTGACCGACCGTGAACGCGCGGTGAAGGCAGCGATGGCCGACTTCGCCGCGGACGGCGTCGCCGACGAGTACCACGGCAAGGAGATGCGCTGGCACCGCGCCGCCGCCGAGGTCCGCGAGATCATCCGGCTGGTGCGCACGACCATGGAGCAGAACGACGGAACCGCGCAGTCGACCCTGACCAGGGCGAAGGCGGCCGTCGACAACATCGGCTGACACCCACGCGCAGCGGTAGCAGGAACGGGGAGAGGGAAGCGGGGGCTGGCGCATGCCGAGGTGGGACGTATCTCCGTCCGGGGTCGGGAGTGTGGTCTCGAACGTCGGAGAGGTGATGAGGGCCCTGGACGACATCGTCCAGGCATACGGGAAGGACATGGAGGGCGCGGCCACCGCGGCCGGGACGCTCGCTCCTGGCGGGGCGAGCGGGGAGCACAAGGGGCAGACCGGGCTGGTGGCCGCCGCCCTCGCGGAGTTCATCGAAGGCACCGCGACCGAGCTGCAGTTCATCGGCGCACGCGTCGGCAAGACCGTCAGCGGCGCGGTGGACGCCACCGTCGCGTACCAGGAGGGCGACCTGGAGATGGCGGCCGAGGTGCAGCGGCGGGCGTCCGGGCTGGTCACGCCCGACATGCCGACCGGCTGGAAGGCGGGCCGTCTGTGATCCAGCCGGATTCCATCCCTCTGTTCACGGGCGATCTCGGCCAGTTGGAGCGGCACACCGACGCCCTGCGGGTCGAGGCGGACGGCATCCGCCGGGCCGGCGCGGAGGCACACCGCCAGTTCCAGGGGCTGTCGGCCTTCTACGAGGCTCCGGAGGCGGAGCAGCTTCTCGCCTCCACCGCACCGGCCCGTGACGGCGCGGACACCTTCGCGGACAAGGTCGCCACCGTCGCCGACGCCCTGTCGACGTACGCGGCGGAAGTCGCGCCGGTCATCGCGCGGTTGGAGCGTCTGCAGAGCAAGGCGACCGCGTTCGTCGCGGGGCTGAAGACGCCCGACGGGGAGTTCGACGAGGACTGGACCGATGACGCGGACAAGGTCGAGCAGCACCAGGCGCTGATGCACGACGTGAACGTCGCGCAGGCGGCGTTCACGGCGGCCGAGATCGCCTGCAACAACAAGATCACCGCGCTGGTGGGCGGTACCCAGTACGTGATGAGCACCGGCGACAAGCAGTTCATGCCGCTCGGCTCCGACCTCTACGGCTACAGCGCCGAGGTCCTCGACCAGGCCGAGAAGCTCCCGTGGGGCACGCCCGAGACCCAGTCGCACGACTGGTGGGACCCGGACGACCTCGGCTATTACGCCAAGAGTTTCTTCTGGGACGGGTTCATCGTCGACAACGTCTGGGGCACCGTCGACGGCCTCGCGACCCTGGCCGGCGTCCACGGCTCGGACGACGCCGGCCAGGCGTGGGAAGGCGTGGTGCGGGCGATCGTCGGCGCCGAGACGTATCTCATGGAGTCCGGCGGCCAGAAGCCGACCGGTGCCTTCGCGTCCGACTTCGCCCAGGACAGCAAGCAGTACGCCAAGGAGTTCGGCAAGTCCTTCGTCGCCTGGGACATGTGGAAGGAGAACCCGGCCCGCGCCGCGGCCACGGTCGTCTTCAACGGCCTCACCCTGGGCGCCGGCCCCCTCAAGGCCGCGTCAGCCGGCAGGGCGGGAACCGCGGCGAAGGTCGCCACCTCGGTAGCGAAGGTCGGCGACGCGATCGACCCGGTCAGTGCCACGGTCAAGGTGACGGGGCACGCCATACCCAAGATTGCCCAGGTTACGGATAGCCTGCGCGGCGCGAACAACGTCTCCGAAGTGAGGACTCCGCACAGCGTCCTGGAATTCTCCGACCACTCAGGTCGCTCCGTGCTCGTCGTGGAGGACGGGAGGTTCATCGTCCTCAAAGACGGCAAGATCGCCAGCGGCACGCCCGTGCAGGAACCTTCCGTCACGGCGCGGGCCCCGTCGGAGGAGTTGGCAGGGCGAGAGCGAGAACTTGCAGGAGTAGGTGGCAGGTCACAGTCACCGCAGGCATCCACGCACACAGGCGGCGGATCCGCTGGAACAACAGCCGATACCGGTGGCAGCGTTCAGGGACACACCTCGCACGCATCGTCGCCCCGCCAAGGAACAGGCGATGCCAACGGGACCGGTAGCGGCCACGAGCCGTCAAGATCTGCCGCGAGGTCAAGCGGTTCGAATCCCCATTCCGGAGGAACGAATTCCGCCGGAGACCGGGACCTCACCGTCGAGGAACGAAAGCGCATCCGGGACGAACACGTTTGGAAGTCCAACAACGACCCGGCCTGGCGCGAAGAACACTATGACGCCCTCGACCGACGCAAGGAAGCCGCAAGGATCGTTGACGGAGTCGAGTTGCCCATCCTCGCCCGGGACGGGACCGGCAAGCTGGTGGCCAAGAACGACCTGCCGAGCGGGCCGTCTGACGTCAAGTACGGCCGGACGCCGCTGGGGCCGGACTCGGCCGACCCGATGCATCGCCCCGAGCTCGACAGGCTCGCGAAAGACCGCAAGGTGGCCGGGAAGCTCACCGACGCGACAAAGGCAGTCGAGGAAGCCCCCACACACGAAGCGCATGAGGCCCTCAAAAGAGCACAGGAGGCATACGCCGAGCAGCTCGGCGACGTGCCCAACAACAGCAAGATATCCGAGAAGCTGGGCGAGAAGGCCGCTGAGCTGCACGTGGTTCCGCATGAGTTCCCAGGCGCAGAGTGGGTGCCACTTCCCAAGACGCCCAATGGCGCCGACATGTTCGACCAGGTGTACAAGCTTGGGGATGACGGCGGTTTTGTGATCGTCGAAGCAAAGGCACCCTCGGCGGACCTCGGCTGGCGCAGAGGTGCGGGCCCCTACGAGGGCATGATGGTCAAACAGGGCACCAAGGAATATTTCTATACAATTCTTGAAAAGATGTGGGCGCGAGGCGGGAAAGACACCGAGATCGCCAACGCCCTCGAAGACGCCCTGGAAGAAGGAAAGCTGCAGTACGTCCTGGTGAAGGCCAATGAAAACACGGGGTCCTACGCTGGTTCCGTGATGGAATACTTCAAGATCCGTTAGAGGAGGGGTTCAGTGGTCACGAGCGTTCCGCGCCATGGCTTCCGCACGGACAACGCGGCCGAGGCCATGGCGCCGCTCATCGATGGGACGCGTCGGGTTCTCGACCGGATGGAACGGTCGGAGATGTCCCGCCACCGGGCGCTGAGCAGCACCCTGACCATGGCGAAGTGGCACTGCCTGACGGATCCCGAGGCAGCGAAGCTCGAGACGTGGGAGGCCTGGGTCACAGCGATGCAGGTCGGCTGTGCTCTGTTCGACTCGGCCACGGCCGCCGAGGGACCCGTACCGTGCCGGATCGGGAGCGCGGGCGAGGTGAAGAACCTGCCTGCGACAGGGCCGACACCTTATACGCACGCGGGGGCGTGGCTCACGTCGGTCTATCTGGCGACGATCTGCCGTGAGAACGACCGTCTCGATCGACTGATGCGGGTACCTGTTTCGTTTCTGCGTGAGTCCGTTCCCGAGGGGGCGGTTTTCGATGACTACGTCTACGACTGGGTAGAGGCTCTCCAGAGCTATTGGGCCGGTCGAGCCACGGAGATGTGGGACAAGCTGGTAGCGGCGGTCAAAGGCACCGATCCCGAGCGGGATGGCGTCGTTGACAAGGAAATGATGCTGAAGATCCTTTATCCGCCGCTCGAACTCTTCCATCGCTTCCAGCTGCGGGAAACCGAGCAGTTCAACAACGCACTGGTTGATGCCGTCACCGGGCACAAGCAGTACTGGGCCGGCGACGAAGCGCGTGTCCTGAGCGGTGACGGCCTAGTGGCCCTCGCTCCCCTCGCTTTGGCCTGTATGGCTTACGACAACGAATTCCCGATCGAGGTCGAGTCCGAGTACTTGCCCAAGCATTTGCTGAGGCGTTCATGGGTCGGCGAGTTCGAGACGTGATCCACGTTCTCCGAGAGGCAGGCGGCTGACGACCGTGACAGCCCAGGACTACGACAGCCAGCTTCTGGAGTCGGTGTCGGTACGCCGTCGTCGGCTTCGCGACGCCCTGCTCTTCGGCGCGCAGCGTCGGCGGCGGTCCGCCGACGAGAGGGTGGGGAAGTTGTTCGTCGGTGTCGTGATCGCGGCCGTGGTGTGCGCGGGATGCGTCGGATGGTCGTTCGTCTCGCATCGGGTGATCGGGAAGAGCCCGTACGGGGCCTCGGTCCCGTCCCCGCCGGCCACCTCACCGGCAACTTCCCCCACAATGACCGCTTCTACCCGGTGATAGGTTCGAACGCGTGATATCTACGGGGACTTTGAGCCCCTCGGCGGCCGGCCGGCGTGCGGCGCTCAGCCGGGTGACCCTGGTCGGCGAGCGGCGCCGGATCGACCTCGTACTGCCTTCGCGGGAGCCGATCGGGGTTCTCCTGCCGGAGATCATGCGGTTGCTGGACGACCGCGTGGGCGCGCGGCCCGAGTCACGGCATCTGGTCACCACGGACGGCTCCGCGTTGGAGCCCGGCTCGTCCTTGGCGTCGGCAGGTGTGCCGGACGGGGCCGTGTTGCGGCTGGTCCGCGTGCAGGACGCGCCGTCGGCACCTGTCGTGCACGACGTGAGCGACGAGGTCGCCGACGATCTCGACGTACGGGCGTGGCGGTGGCGTCCTGCGGTGCGCAGGGTCGTCGCCGGGATCGCGACCGTGTTCTGGGCGGTCGCCGCAGGCGTCCTCGCCCGCGGACAGTTCGATCTGGCGGCCGTGGGTGCCGGGTTGCTCGCCGTCGCCGGTGCGGGCGCGCTCGCCGGGGTGCTGTGCGGGCGTGCCCGGCTGCACGGCCTGGCCACCACGTTGATCGCCACGGCCGGCGCCCTGGCCGTGCTCGCCGTCTGGACCTGCGCCGACGCCTACGACTGGTCCGGCCCGCAGCGGCTCGCCGGGCTCGCCGTGGCCTCGGCGATCGCGCTGGTGCTCGCCGGGTGGTTCACGCCGTTGGGGCGCGGGGCGCTGTTCGGGGCCGCGGCGGTCGGCGGATGTCTCGTGCTGTGGGAAGTGGCGGCCGGTCTTCAGGGCGGGGCCGGGGATGCGGCGGGTCAGGCCCGGGCCGGCGCGCTGCTGGCGGCGTCCTCCGTCGTCGTCCTGGGCGTGCTGCCGCGGCTGGCGCTGATGGCGTCGGGCCTGACCGGGCTGGACGACCGCCGTACGGGTGGGGCCTCGGTGAGCCGCTATCAGGTGGCCACCGCGCTCGCGGCGACCCATCGCGGGCTGGCGATCGCGACCGTCGTGCTGGCCGCCTCGGCTGCCGCCGCGGGGGTCATGGTGCTGCGCTCGGTGACGGTGTGGACGGTGCTGCTCAGTGTCATGGTCATGGTGGCGCTCGGCCTGCGGGCGCGTGCGTTTCCGCTCACCGCCGAGGTCGTGGTGCTGCTCGTGGCCGCGAGCGTCGTCACGGTGCGGCTCGTCGTGACGTGGCTGGAGCACACCGGCACCGGCGGGCCGATCGCCGCGCTGTCCCTGCTCGCGATCGTCCCGCTCGTGGTGCTGAGCGTGGAGCCCGCCGAACATGTCCGGGTGCGGCTGCGGCGCCTCGGCGACGTACTCGAGTCGACCGCCGTGATCGCCATGCTTCCGCTGGTCATCGGCGTGTTCGGGGTGTACGGGCGGCTGCTCGGCACCTTCGCCTGAGGACGTGAGGACACGGCGATGGGCATGACGGGGGGCAGTGACTGGCAGCACGATCTGTTGCGGGAGCTCGCCGGCGATTCCTCCCGGGAGGCACCGGTCCTGTCCGCGTCCGGCGGGTCCGACCCGGTCTCCGCCTCCCCCACGCGGCCAGACACAGGACCGACGCCGGCCCCGGCCCCGGCACCCGCACCCGCACCCGCACCCGCACCCGCACCCGAGTCGAATTCCTCCGCCGTCCCACGCCGGATCCCCGCCTCGCAGGCACCTGCCCGGCCCCCTGTCCCTGCCCCGGCTCACGCCCCGGCGTCAGCCCTGGCCCCGGCCCCGGTGTCGGCCCCCGAGTCCCTCCCCACCATCGACCCCCGCCTCACCTTCGCCCTCGGCCGCCCTCAGCACGGCGACTCGGTCGCCCGCCGCACCGGGCGCTCCCTGCGGCAGCTCACCGCCTCCGCCGGGCAGGAGGTCGCCGAACAGACGCGGAGGGCGCAGGAGTTGCAGCAACCGGTGACGACCGGCAGGGTCATCGCGGTCACCTCGATCCGGGGCGGCGTCGGCAAGTCGACAGTGTCCGCGCTGCTGAGCCGTACCTTCAACCACTACCGGCACGACCCGGTGCTCGCCCTGGAGGCCGACGCGGCGCTCGGCACGCTCCCCGTACGGCTGGGCGCGGACACGGTGCGCTGGTGCTGCGCCGACCTCGCGCGGATCCTCACCCCCTCCATGCGGCTGACCGACGTGACCGGCTACCTGGTGCCGGTGGCCGACGGCGGCTGGCTGCTGCCCGCGGGCCAGGGCCGGGTCGGCGCCCCGCTGGACCTGCGCGCCTACATGACGGTGACGTCGGCCCTGCGGCGCTATTTCGCCGTGACGGTGGTGGACTGCGAGACACTGCCCGGCGAGGTGGCGCGCGCCGCGATGGACACCGCCCACGCACGGGTGGTCGTCGCGCCGATGACGGCCGAGGGCGTGCACGGCACCCGCCAGGTCCTGGACTGGCTCGGCCGGTTGCCGCACTCCGCCCTGGACACCACCGTCGTCGCCCTGAGCACGGTCTCCCCCGACACCACGCTGGATGTGAGGTCCGCCGTCGCGCACCTGCGTGAGCCCGGCGTACCGGTGATCCACCTCCCCTACGACCGTCATCTCGCCCAAGGAGGCCCCATCCACACCGCCATGCTGAGCCAGGCCACCCGCGACGCGGCCGTCCGTCTGGCCGCCGAGGTGACAGGGCGGGCGGTGCGCGCCCGGTGACCCAGCAGATCGTCCACCGGCCCGCGCGGTCCACCCGGCCGCCGGCCCCTGCCGAGCCGCGCACGATCGAGGCGCCGCCGAACCTGCCCGAGGGCAAGATCGGCAGTGCGGCCACCGCGCTGCTGCCCATGGCCGGAGTACTGAGTTCCGTCGTGCTGATGACGGTCGTCCGCAACAGCCAGTTCGCCGTGATCGGCGCGATCGTGCTGGTCGTGGCGCTGTTCGGGGCGGTGGCCCTGTTCCTGTCCCAGCGGGGCAAGGGGCAGCGCACGCGGCGCACCCAGCGGGAACGGTATCTGGAGTATCTGGAGCGGCTGCGCGAGGAGTTGGGCGCGGCGGAGCGGGAACGGCGGCAGCGTGCCCGGCTGCTCGATCCGCCACCGGAGGCGTTGTACGACCTCGGGCGCGACCCGGCGCGACGGTGGGAGCGCCGCCGTCAGGACGCCGACTTCCTCCGGGTGCGGGCGGGGATCGGTGACGTACCGGCTCAGGAACTGGCGATCGCGCGGAGCGACGCCGGCGGCGTGCTCACCCCGCCGGATCCGTTCATGCTGAACGAGGCCCGCGCTCTGCTGCACCGCTTCGCCACGACCACGGACTTCCCGCTCACCGTGCCGCTGGACCGGGCCGGCGACGTCAGCGTCGTCGGCGACCGGGAGGGCGTGCTCGGGGTCGCCCGCGCCCTGCTTCTGCAGACGGCGGTCACGCATGCGCCCGACGACGTGGCGCTCGCCCTGGCCACGGCCGACGAGTCCGCGTGGGCCTGGGCCAAGTGGCTTCCGCACGTCCTCGATACCCAGGCGCACGACGGTCCCGTCGCCGCCCGCCGGATCGCCCCCGACCTGGCCGCGCTGGCCCGCCTGTGCGGGGCCGATCTGCGACGGCGTGCCGCGTACGCGGCCGAGGTGCGCCGCGGCCTGTCCGGCAGGGACGCGCTGCGGCTGACCTCGCGCATGCTCGTCGTCGCCGACACCTACGGCGACACCGCCTCCGAACTCCCCCGCCCGGACTCGGCGATCGGCCTGCCCGACATGGGCGTCACCGTGCTGCACCTGCTCGAACAGCAGGTGCATGAGCCCGACCAGGTCGCCGTACGCATCACCGTCGACGCCGGCCGGATCACCGTGGAGGACCTGCGCGCCCCCGAGGTCCCGGCCGCCCACGGCACGTCCGACGCGGTGACCGGTCCCGGCGCCGAGGGCGTCGCCCGTCTGCTTGCGCCGCTGCGGCTGTCGGCCGAGTCGGCGGCCGAGGGTACACCGGTGTCCGGGCCGGTGGACTTTCCCGCGCTCCTGGGCATCGACGACCCGGCCACGCTCGACCTCGAACGACTGTGGGCGCCGCGCGGCGAACGGGACTTCCTGCGCGTCCCCATCGGCCTCACGGACCGGCACGAGCCGGTGCTGCTGGACCTGAAGGAGTCCTCCCAGCTGGGCATGGGGCCGCACGGCCTGTGCGTGGGCGCCACCGGCTCGGGCAAGAGCGAGTTGCTGCGCACCCTGGTCCTCGCCCTCGCGGCCACCCATTCCCCGGAGGACCTGGCCCTCGTCCTGGTCGACTACAAGGGCGGCGCCACCTTCGCTCCGTTCGCCGAACTCCCGCACGTTGCCGGGGTGATCACCAACCTGGAGAACCAGGCGGGCCTCCTGGAACGCGTCCACGCCAGCCTGGCCGGCGAGGTCAAACGCCGCCAGCAGGTCCTCAAGGACGCGGGGAACATCGCCGACATCGGCCACTACGCCGGCCTGCGCGCCACGAAGCGCCCGGACCTCGAGCCCCTCCCGCACCTGTTCGTCGTCATCGACGAGTTCGGCGAACTCATCACCGCCAAGCCGGACTTCATCGACCTGTTCCTGTCCATCGGCCGTATCGGGCGCTCCATCGGCGTGCACCTGCTGCTGTCCAGCCAGCGCATCGAGGGCGGGAAGCTCAAGGGCCTGGACACCTACCTCTCCTACCGTCTCGGACTGCGCACCTTCTCCGCCGACGAGTCCCGCACCGTCCTGGACACCACGGACGCCTTCCACCTGCCGCCGCTGCCCGGCTTCGGCTACCTCAAGGTCGACACCTCCACGTACGAACGCTTCAAGGCCGGGTACGTCTCGGGTGCGCACCATGGCCCGGCCCGGCTCGAGAAGCGTGACGACGAGCCGCTCGCCCTGCCCTACCCGACGTACAGCGCGCCACGGCAGGCGGAGGCGGCAGAGGAGTCCGTCGCCACCAAGCGCGAGACGGGCCCGACCGTCCTGTCGGTCATGGTCGGCCGACTCGCCACCGGCGCCCCGCCGGTACGCCGGATCTGGCTGCCCCCGCTGCCCGACGCCACCACCCTGGACGCGGCCGCGGGCCCCCTGCGGTCCGGCCCGGACGGTCCCCGCCTCGCCCACACCGACGGACCGCTCCGCGTCCCGCTCGGCATCCTCGACGACCCGGCCCGCCAGTGGCAGCGGCCCTGGCTGCTGGATCTGACGGTCGCGGGCGGCCATGCGGCCGTCATCGGCGGCCCGCAGTCCGGCAAGACCACCCTGCTGCGCACCCTCGTCCTCTCGCTGGCCCTCACCCACACGCCCCACGACGTCGCCGTGTACGGCCTCGACCTCGTCGGCGGTGGCCTGTCCGCCCTGGCCGGCCTGCCCCACGTCGGGGGCATGGCTTCCCGCGCAGACCACGAACGCGCCGCACGTACCGTCGCCGAGGTACGGGCCATGCTCACACGACGCGAGGAAGCGTTCCGCGAGCACGGCATCGACTCCGTCGACCAGCTGCGCCACCTGCGCGCGCGGGGACGGCTGCCGGAACTCGGCGCCACGGACGTCGTCCTGGTCATCGACGGCTTCGGCGCCCTGCGGGAGGAGTTCGCCGACCTGGACGACGCGGTGGCCGACCTCCTCAAGCGCGGCAGCGGCTACGGCATCCACGTCGTCGCGGGCATGCTGCGCTGGAACGACGTCCGCATCGCCACCCAGTCCCTGTTCGGCAGCCGCGTCGAACTGCGCCTCAACGACCCGGCCGACTCCACCATCGACCGCAAGCTCTCCGAGACCCTCTCCCCCGACGCCCCCGGCCGTGCGCTGACCGACGGCAAGCTGTTCGCGCAGGTCGCCCTGCCCCGTATCGACAGCCGGCCCACCACCGGCGATCTGGGCCCCGCCCTGGAGCGCACGGCCCGCACCATCCGCGCGTCCTGGCACGGCGAAGTCGCCCCTCCGGTACGGGTGCTGCCCACCCGCCTGCCAGCCGGCCGGCTGCCCTCCCCTGCCACGGAACCGGTGAAGATCCCCTTCGGAGTCGACCAGGACACCCTCGCCCCGGCGCTCCTCGACCTGTTCGGGACCGACCAGCACCTGCTGGTCCTCGGCGACAACGAATGCGGGAAGACCAACCTGCTCAAGCTCGTGGCCGGACAGCTCGTCGAACGGTACGGGGACAAGGAACTCGTCTTCGGCGTCTTCGACCCGCGCCGCGGCCTGCGCGGCGCCATCCCCGAGCCCTACCGCGGCGGCTACGCCCACAACGCCAAGCTCGCCGCCGCCCTGTCCACCGGGATCGCCGCCGAGTTGGAGAAGCGCCTGCCCGAGACGGCAGACCCCGACGCGCCGCCGACCGACGAGCCCGCCTTCACCGGACCCCGGATCGTCATCCTCGTCGACGACTACGACATCCTCACCGCCGCCGGACAGCAACCGCTGTCCCCCTTCCTTCCGTACCTGTCCTCCGCTCAGGACATCGGCCTGCACTTCGTCCTCGCCCGCCGTACCGCAGGCGCCTCCCGCGCCTTGTACGAACCTCTGTTGACCGCCCTGCGGGAAACCGGCACAGCCGCGCTGGTCATGACCGGCGAACGCACCGAGGGCCAGCTCTTCCCCGGTCTGTACGCCTCGGCGCAGCCACCGGGACGCGGCACCCTCGTCCGCCGAGGCCGCCGGCACCAGCTGATCCAGACCGCCCTGACCGACGAAGAGGCCGACGAAGAGTGACCAAGGACGTCATCGCCCTCACCCCGAGGATGCCGGACCTGCCCACGCTCCTGGCGGGCCTGTACGCGGGCGGCCCCGACCTCGGCGTGAGCACGACGGCCGACGGCGCCGTCGTACAGCTGTGCGCCCCCGACGGGCGGCCTCTGGTCTCCGTGGAAGCCCCGATCCTCGTCCAGGTGCCCGGCGAGACCGGCCGCCTGCTCGGGCACCCCGTCGCGGACGGCCCGGTGTGGTGGACCGAGGCCCGGGCGTCGGCCGCCGTCCCCGAGGCCGGACGCCTCGCCGGCTCCTTCGCCGGGCGCCTGGCCACCGTCCTCGACGGCACGGTCTGGCCCCCTGAGGCCGCCACCACGGACGCCGTCCCCGTCACCACCGACTTCTCGGCGATCCCGGTGCCCGCCGCCTCGGCCCCCGCGGTGGACGTCCTCACCGACTCGACAGCCGTGGTCATGCAGGACAGGCCCCTGGTCGCCATGACCAGCTGGCTCTCCGACGCACTGCGCACCGCGACCGCCGCCGGCCAGGCCCTGCAGATCGTCACCCCGCTCACCGCCCGCCTCACACTGCCGACCCGCTTGGCCCTGCGCGGCCTGCCCAACCGCTGGGTGGTCCAGGACCCCGAGCACGGCTACTACGACGGCCTGTCCGGTGCCGTACTCCACTGGAAGGACGGCACCTTCACCCCCGTTCGGGACACGGCCGGCACCACCTCCGTGGCCGAGGTGTTCAAGACGTCCCCCGAGACCGGCGAACGTCAGCTTCTGCTGACGCTGCGCACGCGGCACCCCGCGGACACGGACCTCGTACTCGGCGGCGCAGTGGAGGCCGCGTTCCGGCACCTGACCGGCTCCGCACCAGCGGGATGGAGCACCGCCGAACCGGTCAACCTCCCCTGGTCCACCCGCCGGCTGACCGACCTCGCCCGGGCCCGTGCACCCCGCCCCAGCTGGCTGATCGCCGTCGGACAGCCCGACCGCCCCGCTCTCGCCACCCTGCGCGTGCTCCGGACGGCGGCGGGCGTCGAAGAGGACATCACCCTCGTACTCGGCTACGCGGAACACGAGACACCGCCTCTGCACGCGGTCGAGCCTCTCGCAGCCGAACTGGACGCCGCGCACGGCCTCGTCACGCTGCTCACGGCGCTCCGCTCCGCACGCGGCGATCTCACCGTCCCCGCGCGGCTCGAGCCGCCTCCGCTCCCCGTGTCCTTCACGCTCGGCCACGACGAGGTCCGTCGCACCGGGCGACCGCCCCACGCCCCGCCCCCGTGCCGCTCGGCGTCCCGGCCGAGCCCGCCCTGCACTACCCCTGGGCGACGGAACGGACCCGCGGGCCTGGTCCACCTTCGGACTGCTCACCCAGCACCTCAGGGCGTCCAGGTCGGCGGTCCGTCCTTGAGGAGGAACGGTGGCTCAGCGCTCCCCGACGTCTCCGTCACCTCATGGTCACCAAGCGTGCACATCCGCCTGACAAACTACGCAGGACATCGCCGTATCGGCGGACAACACTCATTCATCAGCGGGGATTCGACACATGCGCAAGGCGCGTATCGCACTGACGGCCGTTCTGGTGTCCACGCTCGGCTTCGGGCTCACGGCATGCAACGGTGACAGCGAGGACGGGGCGACGGAGAAGGAGTCGCCGACGGCGGCGGCTACGGCGCCCTCGCCGGACGGGGCGAGCCCGAGCGCCGACGGCGGCGACAGCGAGGGCGGCGACACCCAGCCGGCGGGCGATGTCACCGCGCCGGGCACCGGGCTGAAGGTCGGCGACAAGGCGGTCCTGCCCTTCGAGTACGCCAAGAAGAAGGGCACGCTCGCGATCACCGTCACGGCGATCGACAAGGGCACCGAGGCCGACATGTCCCGGTTCGGGGAGCGGGCGAAGGGCCTGACGCCGTACTTCATCAAGATGAAGGTCGAGAACGTCGGCGACACCGACCTCTCGCGCGCGTACGTCCAGCTCAGGGGGCTTCTGGACGGCGGCCGGAGCACGGGCGTCTCGCTGATCGGCGACATCCCGGGCAAGTGCGACAAGGAATCCGCGCCCGCCGAGTTCGGCAAGGGCGTGTCGTACGAGACCTGCTCGCTCGCCGCGTCGCAGAACGGCGCTGTCACGGGCGCCGAGTTCGACGACGGTGACGCGTACGGCGACAAGCCGGTCGTCTGGACCGCCGGCTGATCCAGGAGCTGTCAGCGGCAGACGAGTCGGGCTGTACGCCGGGTTCTGTTCCCCGGTTCCCTCGCGGGAGCCGGGGCGACGGCCATCCATCTAGGGCCGGTGTTGCCACCGGCCTCGTGCGGTCTACCCGCGGACTCGGGCGGGCAGCCCTCGAACGTCCGCGCAGAGCGCCTTTCACAGCGCTCCTCTTGACCTTGCTCCGGGTGGGGTTTACCTAGCTGCCTGAGTCACCCCAGGCACTGGTGGTCTCTTACACCACCGTTTCACCCTTACCCGGCACCGAAGTGCCGGGCGGTCTGCTTTCTGTGGCACTGTCCCGCGGGTCACCCCGGGTGGCCGTTAGCCACCACCCTGCCCTGTGGAGCCCGGACGTTCCTCGGGGAGCCCCTGAGGGCTCCACGCGGCCGTCCGCCCGGCTCGTCTGCCGTATCGACCATGGTACCGGCCGGAAGGGGGCGGTCGTCGCCGGGCGGGTCAGAGGAGGTCGGTCGTCTCCAGTTCGAAGGCGAAGGGGGCGGGGAGGGCGAGCGGTTTACCGAGGGGGCGGGTGCAACGCCCTCGGTAGTCATCCTTCTCCGGCAGGCTGTAGAGGGTGATCTGCGAGGCGTCGCGGTCGAGCAGGAGGTACAGGGGGACACGACCGCGGGCGTAGCAGCGGCGTTTGGGCTCGCGGTCTCTCCGGGGGTTGGCGGCCGTCACCTCCAGCACCATGGCGACGCCGTCGCAGGGCATCCAGGGCCCCGCTCCCGCGAAGAGGTCGGCCTCCAGAGGAGCGAAGGTGCCGTCCGGGATCACGTGGTCGGCAGGGCTCGAGTCGCCGCTCACCAGTCGCAGCCCCTTGTTCTCCGAGAAGTCCATCTCGGTCCCGGAGTGCTTGATGACCTGCCGCACGATCCGGCTGACGTACTTCTCGTGATCTCCGTCCGGCGGCGGCGCCACGACGATCTCCCCGTCGACCAGCTCGGCCCGGAAGCCCTGAAGTGGGTCCAGGCTCAGGAAGCCCTCCAGGAGCACTCTGTCCGCTCCCTTCCTCCGTCATCGGTCAGGCTGGGCCATCGGACGGTCATCTGTCCCAGGGAGAGGGCGTACGTCCCTCGAACGTGGCACAGCCCCCGCCTGCCGTCCCTTGACCTTGCCGCGACGTCAACGTCTGTACTGGTCCCATGCGGATCGGAGAACTCGCCGCCGCGGTCGGGGTCACCACGCGGGCCGTGCGGCACTACCACCATCAGGGGCTTTTGCCCGAGCCGGAGCGGCGGGCCAACGGGTATCGGGAGTACACCCTGCGGCACGCCGTCGTGCTGGCGCGGATCCGGCGGCTGACGGAGCTGGGGCTGGGGCTCGCCGAGGTGCGGGACGTGCTGGCCGAGGACGCGGGGAAGGATCTCGTCGAGGTGCTGGGCGAGCTCGACGCCGACCTCGCCCGGCAGGAGGCGGCCGTCCGGGAGCGGCGGGCGCGGTTGCGGGCACTGCTGGACATGGAGGGCGGGCTGCCCGCCGAGGGGCCGGTGTCGCCGGGACTGGCGGCGCTGTTCCGGGACATGGCCCGGGTGACCGACTCCCCGATGGCGGCCAAGGACCGTGAGTTGCTCGCTCTCATCGAGACCTCGGCGGCGCCCGGGGCCGGTGAGCGGGTCGTGGCCGCGCTCGGCGACGCGTTCGCCGTGCCCGGGGCGCAGGAGCGGGCCGTCGCCGCGTACGCCCTGCTCGACGGTCTCGCCGACGCCGATCCCACCGATCCGCGGGTGGACGAGGCCGCGCGGGCCCTCGTGGACTGTCTGCCCCGTGAGGTGCTGCCGGAGGGGTTCGCGGTCGACTCCGGTGACAGTTTTCTGCGGGCCTTCTACGCCGATTTCCCGGCGGCCCAGGCGGAGGCCGTCCGTCGGGCGCTGGTGATGATCTCGGAGCGGGGGTGAGGGGCGGGGTCGTGCTCGCCCTGGTCCGGCATGAGCTGCGATTGCTGGCCAGTATCGGGCTGTGGGTGGCGCGGCGGCGGCACGGGGTCGCGGGCGGGGTCGCCTTTCCGTACGCGCGGGGGCAGGGCGCGACGATGCTCGGCTTCGGGTTCGTCGTCGTGATCGAGTCGGTCATGATGGGCGTCCTGCTGCGCGATCATTCCGCCGTGCGGTGGGCGTGGTTCGCGGCCGACGTGTACACGCTGCTGCTCGTCCTCGGGATGCATGCCGCCTCCGTCGTACGGCCCCATGTGCTCACACCGGACGAGTTGCTGGTCCGGCGGGCGGCACACGTCGATCTGCGGATACCGGTCGCGGCCGTCGCGCGGGTGCGGCGTGAGCTGCGGACCACCCATGCGGGGGCCGAGGGTGAGCTGAACCTGGCCGTCGGGGCGCAGACCACCGTGACGGTGGAGCTGGCCGAGCCCGTCGTGCATGCCCCGCTTCTCGGGCGGCGAGGGCGGGACGTCCGGGTGGTCCGGTTCCATGCCGACGACGCCGCCGGGCTCGTCGCCGACCTGAACGGACTCGTCGGCCTCGGCGGCCTCACACCGGCTCGAAGCGCACCTTCGCCGTCGCCGGGTCCGACCGCGTGAGACGGACGCGCAGAGGGTCGCCGAGGGGCAGCGGGGAGCGGGCGTCGACGCGGCCGATGACCGCCGGGGTGCGGAGCTGGACCACGCCCGACGTGGGGCGGCGCTCGTCCACGTCGATCACGCAGGCGTCGAACTCCTCCCCCACCCGGTCCTTCAGCAGCGCCGCCTCCACGAGGTCGACGCACTCCCGCTCCACCGTGCCCGCGCGCCGGGCGCCTTCGGTCATACGGGAGGGGAGGGTGTCGAGGGCCGCCAGGACCCAGTCGGGGACGGGGTCCCCCGCGGTGGCCGCCAGGCAGATCTCCGAGGCGTAGCGGTCGACCAGCCGGCGCAGCGGTGCCGTGCAGTGGGCGTAGGGGGCGGCCACGGCGGCGTGGGTGGTGAGGGCGGGCAGGTCGCCGTCGCGGAACGGGGTGTAGCCGGCGCCCCGCAGCAGGGTCGTGCACTCCTGGAGGAAGGCCGCGTGATGCGGCCGGTGCGGGTCGAGGGAGCGGACGAGCGGGGCGTACGACACGTGGTGCGGCCAGTCGATGCCCAGGGCGCGGGCGGTACGGCGCAGCCGGCCGACCGCGCCGTCGGGGGCGGCGGGCAGCGTGCGCAGGATGCCGGTGCCGTGGGCCAGCATCAGCTCGGCTGCGGCCATGCCGGTGAGGAGGGAGAGCTGGGCGTTCCAGCCGTCGGCCGGGTGGGGTGCGCGGTAGGCGAGTTCGTACGTGTGGTCGTGCTCGACGATCTCCTGCTCTGGGGCGTTCAGGGAGATCCCGCCGCGCTCCAGTTCCAGGCGCTCGCGCAGTTCCCCGATCTCCTTGAGCAGGGCCAGGGGTTCCTCGGCGGTCCCCGCGTCGATCTGCCGCTGTACGCCCGCGTAGTCGAGCCGCGCCCGGCTGCGGACCAGGGCGCGGTGGACGTCGACGGCGACCGTACGGCCCTCCGCGTCGAGGTCGATCGTCCAGAGGACGGCGGGGCGGTCCCGGCCGGGCAGCAGGCTGGCGGCGTCCTCGCTGAGCACCTCGGGGTGCAGCGGGACGCGGGTGTCGGGGAAGTAGAGGGTCGTCACGCGCCGGTGTGCCTCGCGGTCGAGCGCGCCCGACGGTACGACGAAGGCGGCGACGTCGGCGATGGCGTACCGGACGCGGTGGCCGGTGCCCCGCCGGGACAGGTGCAGGGCCTGGTCGAGGTCCGTGGAGCCGGGCGGGTCGATGGTGAGGAAGGGGATGTCCGTGGCGTCGCGTTCCGGGAGGACGGGGGCCTTCGCGGCGCGTTCCGCCTCGGCCAGGACCTCGGGCGGGAAGTTCGCGGGGACGTCGAGCCGGGTGCGCAGCGCGGTGAGGGCGGCGCGCAGAGGGGCCTCGGGGGCGCCGGTCACGCGGATGTGGCGGCGGGGCATGAGTCGAGCGTAGGGCGAGGGGGCCCGGTGGGCACGCCGTACCCTGGGCGGGGTTCGATCGAAGGAGTGTCTGTGCTTGTCCTGCTGCCGCCGTCCGAAGGCAAGGCCGCGTCCGGCCGGGGTGCGCCGCTGAGGCCGGAGTCGCTGTCCCTGCCGGGGCTGGCCGGGGCACGGGAGGCCGTGCTGACCGAGCTGGTCGAGCTGTGCGCGGGTGACGAGGACAAGGCTCGGGACGTGCTCGGGCTCAGCGAGGGGCTGCGCGGCGAGGTCGCGAAGAACGCCGGACTGCGGACGGCGGGCGCCCGGCCGGCTGGGGAGATCTACACCGGGGTGCTCTACGACGCGCTCGGCCTCGCCTCCCTGGACGCGGCGGCGAAGCGGCGGGCGGCCCGGTCGCTGCTGGTGTTCTCGGGCTTGTGGGGTGTTGTGCGGGTCACCGACCGCATCCCCTCCTACCGCTGCTCGATGGGTGTGAAGCTGCCCGGGCTCGGCGCGCTCGCGGGGCACTGGCGGGCGCCGATGGCCGAGGTGCTGCCGGAGGCCGCCGGGAGCGGGCTGGTGCTGGATCTGCGGTCGGCGGCGTACGCGGCGGCGTGGAAGCCGAAGGGTGAGGTGGCCGGGCGGACGGCGACGGTACGGGTGCTGCACGCGCCGACCCGGAAGGTCGTCAGCCACTTCAACAAGGCGACGAAGGGCCGGATCGTGCGGAGCCTGCTGACGGACGGGGCCGCGCCGAAGGACCCGGCCGAGCTGGTCGAGGCGCTGCGGGACCTCGGGTACGAGGTGGAGGCCGGGGCGCCCGCCGGGGCCGGGAAGCCGTGGGCGCTGGACGTGCTCGTGGACGAGGTCCACTAGCCGTCATTCCGGGGGTCATTGCAGTCTGCGCAACGGGCTTTGCGCAGACTGCTTCGCGTCGGCAGGATGTGCGCCATGACATCGGTCCTGGATCTCGCGCCCGTCGTCCCCGTGGTCGTGGTGGACGACCCCTCCGACGCCGTGCCGCTGGCCCGGGCGCTGGTCGCGGGCGGGCTGCGCGCGATCGAGGTGACCCTGCGGACCCCGGCCGCGCTCGACGCGATCCGGGCGGTCGCGGACGCCGTGCCGGACGCCGTGGTCGGGGCCGGCACCGTGCTCACGCCCGGGCAGGTGACGCGGTCGGTGGAGGCGGGGGCGCGGTTCCTGGTCAGCCCCGGCTGGACGGACGCCCTGCTCGACGCCATGCGGGCGTCCGGGGTGCCGTATCTGCCGGGGGTGTCGACGGCGTCGGAGGTCGTGGCGCTGCTGGAGCGCGGGGTGCGGGAGCTGAAGTTCTTCCCGGCCGAGGCGGCGGGCGGCACCGCGTACCTCAGGTCGCTGTACGGGCCGCTGCCCCAGGTGCGGTTCTGCCCGACGGGCGGTATCGGCCCCGGTTCGGCGCCGGACTACCTCGCCCTGCCCAACGTGGCCTGTGTGGGCGGCAGTTGGATGCTCCCGGCGGACGCGGTGGCGGCCCGGGACTGGGGGCGGGTCGAGACGCTGGCTCGCGAGGCGGCCGGTCTCGGCCAATCACCCGCGCAGGTGTGAGGTGTCGTTGAAGAGCCGCACGCTCGCGTTGCCGTCCGCGTAGTACGCGATCGCGGACAGCGAGGCCGCCGACAGCTCCATGCGGAACAGGGACTCCGGCGGTGCGCCCAGGGCCAGCCGTACGAGCGTCTTGATGGGCGTGACGTGGGTGACGAGCAGGACCGTGCGGCCCGCGTACGCCGCGATCAGCTTGTCGCGGGCGGTGGCGACCCGGTCCGCGGTGGCCGCGAAGCTCTCGCCGCCGCCGGTGGGGCGGGCCTGCGGGTCGGCCAGCCAGGCGGTCAGGTCGTCGGGGTACCGCTCGCGGACCTCGCCGAAGGTGAGGCCCTCCCAGGCGCCGAAGTCGGTCTCGCGCAGGCCCTCCTCGACGGCGACCTCCAGACCGAGCCGGCCCGCGACGATCGCGGCGGTCTCGCGGGTGCGGGCGAGCGGCGAGGCCACGACCGCCTGGACGGTGCCGCGCCGGGCGAGGGCGGCGCCCACACGCTCGGCCTGCTCCCGGCCGGCGGCGGACAGGGCCGGGTCGGTGCCGCCGCTGCCGGAGAACCGCTTCTGCGGGGTGAGGGGCGTCTCGCCGTGCCGGAGCAGGACGAAGGTGGCGGGTGCGCCCATGTCGGCGGGCGCCCAGCCGGACGAGGGGGCCGCGGTCGTACCGGCGTCCCCGGCACCGGTGCCGGCACCCCCGGAGGCCGTCCCGGTGGCAGCGCTCGCGTCGGCCGCCTCCAGCTCCGCCGTCGAGTCCTGCGCGCTCCACCGCTCCCCGCGCTTGCCCGCGTCCATCGCCTCGTTGGCGAGCCGGTCCGCGTGCTTGTTCCGCTCGCGCGGGATCCACTCGTACGTCACCCGGCCGGGCGGGAAGATCCGCGCCGCCTCGGACGCCAGCGGCTTCATGTCGGGGTGCTTGATCTTCCAGCGGCCCGACATCTGCTCGATGACGAGCTTGGAGTCCATGCGGACGTGGACCGTGGCCGCCGGGTCCAGTTCGTGCGCGGCGCGCAGCCCGGCCACCAGGCCCCGGTACTCGGCGACGTTGTTGGTGGCGATGCCGAGGTACTCGGCGCGCTCGGCGAGGGTCTGGCCCGTGGCAGCGTCGATCACGACCGCGCCGTAGCCCGCGGGCCCCGGGTTGCCCCGTGACCCGCCGTCGGCCTCGACGATGAACTCCCGCACGGCACCGGCTCCTAGAGGCCGGACTCGGCCGTGCGGACCAGGATGCGGCGGCAGTTCTCGCAGCGCACCACGGTGTCGGGGGCGGCCGAGCGGATCTCGTTGAGCTCGGTGATGGCGAGCTCCTGGCGGCAGCCCTGGCAGGTGCGCTGGTACAGCTTGGCCGCGCCGACGCCGCCCTGCTGCTCGCGCAGCTTCTCGTACAGCTTCAGCAGGTCGGCCGGGACGGCGGCGGCGACGACCTCGCGCTCCTTCGTGACCGTGGCCACCTCGGCGTCGATCTCCTCGAACGCGGCGTCCCGGCGGGCGACGGCGTCGTCGACCTTGCCCTGCACGGAGCCGACGCGCTCGGTCAGCTCGGCGACCCGCTCCTGGGCGGACTCGCGGCGCTCCATGACCTCCAGGACGACGTCCTCGAGGTCGCCCTGGCGCTTGGCGAGGGAGACGATCTCGCGCTGGAGGTTCTCCAGGTCCTTCGGGGACGTGACGGCACCGGAGTCCAGGCGCTGCTGGTCGCGGGCGGCGCGCTGGCGCACCTGGTCCACGTCCTGCTCGGCCTTGGTCTGCTCGCGGGCGCAGTCGCTCTCCTCGGTCTGCGCGGCGACGAGCAGGTCGCGCAGCTGGGTGTGGTCCTTGGTGAGGGACTCGATCTCGGCGTGCTCGGGCAGCGACTTCCGCTTGTGCGCGAGCTGCTGGAGGCGGACGTCGAGGTCCTGGACGTCCAGGAGGCGGATCTGGTCGGCGGGCGCGGCGTTCAGTTGGGGGCTCCCGTGGAATCGGTGGTGGTGGACGCCGCGTGGGCGGTCCAGGGGTCGGTGACCGTCGCGGAGACGTGGACCCGCAGGTCCCATCCGTGGCGGTCGGAGATCTCGTCGAGCTGGGCTGCGGCCAGCTCGCACCAGGGCCACTCGGTGGCCCAGTGCGCCGCGTCGAGCAGCGCGAGAGGACTGTGGGCGACCGCCTCGGACACCGGGTGGTGGCGCAGGTCGGCCGTGAGGAAGGCGTCGACCCCGGCGGCCCGCACCTGGTCGAAGAGGCTGTCGCCGGAGCCGCCGCTGACGGCGATCGTGCGGACGACGGCGTCGGGGTCGCCGGCGACGCGGATGCCCTGCGCGGTGGCGGGCAGCCGCTCGGCGGCGCGGGCGGCGAGGGCGCGCACGGTGAGCGGCTGGTCCAGCTCGCACACGCGGCCGAGGCCCCGGCGGCCCTCCGGGTCGGTCGGGTCGGGCACGAGGGGGCCGGTGACACGCAGGTCGAGGGCGCCGGCGAGGGCGTCGCTGACGCCGGGGTCGGCGGTGTCGGCGTTGGTGTGCGCGACGTGCAGCGCGATGTCGTTCTTGATCAGGGTGTGCACGACGCGACCTTTGAAGTGGGAGGCCGCGACGGTCGTCGTTCCGCGCAGGTAGAGCGGGTGGTGGGTGACCAGCAGGTCGGCGCCGAGCTCGACCGCCTCGTCCACGATCTCCTGGACGGGGTCGACGGCGAACAGGACCCGGGAGACCTCCTGGCCGGGGTCGCCCACGACGGTGCCGACCGCGTCCCAGGACTCGGCCCGCTCGGCGGGCCACAGGGTCTCCAGCGCGGCGATGACTTCAGACAGACGGGGCACGAAGGACAGGCTACCTGGCCGTTGTCGGGGGCCGTACCGGCTCCGGGGCGGGCGGTACGGCGTCCGCGTCCGCCTTTCCCGCCGGTCTCCCGGGTCCTCCCCCGCCGCGTGCGGCGCCGTCCAGCACACGGGTCCCCGTTTCCTCAGGCGAATCGTTCCTGTGCCACCCCTTTGTGTGAAGCGGAACCTGGCCCGCACCTCGGCTGTGCGGGCGAAAACTAGCGTCGTGACCGGAGGTGACCGGACCATGACGGCCTGTGCGATCGAGTCCGCGGCGGAGTCCGACAACGGCGACGCGCCTCGGACGCAGTGCGTCATCACCGCGGACGGCTCCTACGCCGCCCGCCTCGCGCTGGACGGCGACTGCTGGTTCCCGGAGCGCTGGACCCTGGACGGCCCCGAGCCCTACGCCGTCCCCCTGCCCAGCCATCAGCCGGAGGAGCCGGGCACGGAGGTGCAGCCGATGGGCGACGGGCGGGTCCTCGTCCGCCGCCCGACCGACGGACGCCATGTCTTCTCCCTGCTCTACCCGACCGGCCCCGGCACCGGCGAGCTGCTGCTGGGCGCGGTCGAGTGCCCGGACGACGGGACCCGGCTGCGGATGCTGCCCCCGGCGCCGGGCGGTGAGCGGGCGTACGCGCTGGCGGTGGGGCGGCGCACCAGCACGGTGTGGCTGGTGGCGGGCGGCGCCTTCGGGCCCGAGCGGCTGGCGCAGATCCCGGGGCGCTGCTCGGGCGGGGTGTGGCTGGACCGGGAGGGGCGGATGCTGGCCCTCGACCGGGAGTCCGGGGGGCGGACGAAGGCCATCGTGGTGGATCTGGAGCGGGACGGCGAGGTGTCGCCGCTGCTGCAGATCACGGCGGACAGCGACGACCGGGTCCTGCTCGCCGACCCGGACAGCGGGCTGCTGCTCATCGGCTCGGACGCCCCCTCGCCGGGGCGGCCGCGGCTCGGCTGGGGCGTCCTCGGCAGCACCCTGCCGGTGCGCTTCCCCGAGTCGCTGCGGATGCCGGACCACGAGGTCACGCCGTTCGCCATCCAGCCGGGCCAGGTGCTGACGCCGGAGAGCTGCGGGGTGGCGCTGCGTGTCGACGGGCCGGTCGGCAGCTGGGTCGGCGTGTGGCGGCCCGCCGAGCGGACGGTCCGTCACTTCGCGGCCCCTGTCGGCTGGTTGACGGGCACCGGGGTGTGGTCCCCGGAGGGCGAGCTGCGGCTGCCGTACGCCACCGAGGACGTCCCCTGCGGAGTGGCCCGGGTGGAGGCGCCGGCCGTCCCGGCCGAGGCGGGGACGAGGCCGGAACGCGAGCCCTCGGCGACCGGGGAAACGGAGCCTCCGGGTCCCGTCGTGACGCGTCCCGTGCCCTTGCAGCAAGCACCCTTGGGCGGTCTTGTAACGAACTAGTGCCGGTCGGCGCGACGCGTGGATCCGGCCCTCGGAGGGTTGGTTAGACTCACCCGGCTGTTGGAAAGATCATGTTTACGGGGTGAACCTTACCGATGAGCAACGCCACCACGACCCAGCCGTCGTCCGAGGTCCAGGAGGCCGCCGGGCACGGCCGGCACCGGGGTCCGGTCTCGGCCAGTGACGTCTCGGCGAGCGACCGTCAGACGGCCCCCCGCGGCCGTCACCGCAAGCCGGTCGAGGAGACCGGGACGGCGGCCTGAGGCCGCACCGGGCACAGCGCGCGGCCCCGGTCCTCCCCGGAGGATCGGGGCCGTATCCGTGTCCGGATCTCCTCCTGATTCCTGTCCGGACCTGTCAGGTGTGGTCCACGACGGTGTCGGTGAGGACGGGTGCGTCGTCGCGGTCGGCCGCGGTCACGGCGACCCGCACGGAGCCCTCGACGGACCAGGCGCGGACGCGCAGGGTCTCGCCCGGGTAGGCGACCCCGGCGAAACGGGTGCGGTAGGAGCGCACGCGGGTCACGTCGCCGTCGAGCAGGGTGTCGACGACGGCCTTGAGCGTGATGCCGTACGTGCACAGCCCGTGCAGGATGGGCCGGTCGAACCCGGCGCGCTGCGCGAAGTCGGGGTCGGCGTGCAGCGGGTTCCAGTCGCCGGAGAGGCGGTAGAGGAGCGCCTGGTCCTCGCGGAGCGGCCGTTCCAGGACGCGGTCCGGCTCCCCGGTGGGGGGTGCGGGGCGGTTCGAGGGGCCGCGCTCGCCGCCGAAGCCGCCCTCCCCGCGGATGAAGATCTCGGCGTCGTCGGTCCACAGCGGCCCGTCGGCGTCCTCGACGTCGGTGCGCAGTACGAGCACGGCCGCCTTCCCCTTGTCGTAGAGGCCGGCGATCCGGTGGACGGCGGTGGCGGTGCCCTCGGTGGGGAGGGGGCGGTGGACGGTGAGGTGCTGGCCGCCGTGCAGGACGCGGGCGAGGTCCACGTCGATGCCGGGCATGGACAGTCCGCCGATGACGCCGGGCGCCCCGGAGCCGGCGACGGTGGCGAAGCTGGGCAGGACGTGCAGCCGGGACTCCAGGGTGTAGCGCAGTTCGCCGGGGTCGGTGGCGGGGACGCCGGCGCCGATGCCGAGGTGGTAGAGCTGGACGTCCTTGGAGTTCCAGGAGATCTCGCCGGTCCGGGGTCCGGCGGCGAGGGCCTTGGCTGCGTCGATGGGCATACGGCTCCTGACAGCGGCGGTCGAGACCTCGGTACGGCCGTCCGCACCGTCGGCCGCACCGAGGTCGTCACGGGGCCGCGGAACCCGCTCGTTCTAGAACGCGTTCCAGTGCGGCGCCCTCTGTATAGCCGAGCCCCCGGCACTTGTGAAGTCTCCTGACGCCGCGTCAGCCTTGACTCGGCCGGGACATTTGTCCTGCCGGACGCCGGACACCCGCCCCTGCCGGACGGCCGCGCGAGTCCGTACCGTCGAGGACATCGGACATCGGCATCGGACGTCGGCGACAGGGGACACGGACATGGCCTGGTTGTTCAAGCGGCATGGGGCGTCGTGCGCGGGCGCCCGGGACGAGACGCCGGCGCCGAGCGGGTACAGCCTGCTGCCCTGGCTGCTCCTGGGCCTGGGCTCCCTGTCCAACCTCTTCCAAGGCGAGACCGCGAACCCCTTGATCGGCGGGCTGGGGCTGCTCGCGTTCAACTCGCTCTACGTGTACGTAGCGTTCCGCTCCTTCGTGAAGGAGACCCGGGAGGCACCGTCGACCAGGGTGGCGCTCGTGCTGATGACCGGGGTGACCTGCGCCCTGGCGCTGGCCTACGGCGGCACCTGGCTGCTGTTCTTCCCGCTGCTCGGGCTGGCCACGGGCGCGGCCGTGCGCTTTCCGCACCTGCGCCTGACCGGGGCGGCCCTGGGCGTGCTGGCGGGTGCGGTGGCCGTCTCCCGCGACGGCTGGGGCGGACTCGGCATCGCCTACGCCACGTGGATCTCGACGATGGTGACGGCGGCGATCCTGTCCCTCTCGGACGCCGTACGGCAGCTGCGGGCGGCCCGCGAGGAGCTGGCGCACCGGGCGGTCGAGCAGGAGCGGCTGCGTTTCTCCCGCGATCTGCACGACCTCCTCGGGCACACGCTGTCGGTGGTCGTGGTGAAGGCGGAGGCGGCCCGGCGGCTGACCACCCGGGACGTGGACGCGGCCCAGGCGCAGCTCGCCGACATCGAGTCGGTCGGCCGGCAGGCGCTCACGGAGATCCGCGAGGCGGTGACCGGCTACCGGCAGGGCAGCCTGAGCCGCGAGATCGACGGCGCGGCCTCGGCCCTGCGGGCGGCCGGCGTGGAACCGGTCGTCCGCCGCTCGGGACCCCCGCTCGCCCCGCAGACGGAGGCCCTGCTGGGCTGGGTGGTCCGGGAGGCGGCCACGAACGTCGTCCGCCACAGCGGGGCGGCGCGCTGCGAGATCACGGTCACCGGCGACGACGAGCGCGCCCGGTTGACGGTCACGGACGACGGCCACGGCACGGACAGCCGCAGGGGCACGGGCACGGGTGCCGGCACGAGCACGGGTGCCGGCACGGGCACGGGTGCCGGCACGGGCACGGGTGCCGGCACGGACACGGGTGCCGGCACGGACACTGGCACTGGCACTGGCACTGGCACTGGCACTGGCACTGGCACCGACCGTCCCCGGACCGCCGGAGGCACGGGTCTGCGGGGCCTCGCCGAGCGCCTGTCCACCGCCGGCGGCACCCTGACGGCCGGCCCGGACCGAGGCGGCTTCACGGTGACGGCGGAACTTCCGGCGGACGGGGTGGAGGGAGCGGGGGCGGGTCATGTGGTCCGGGCGGCGGACGGGGCGGAAGGGCCGGGGCACGTCGTCCGGTCGGCGGATGGGGTGCAGGGGGCGGGGCAGGGGGCCCTGTCGGCGGACGGGGCGGAAGGGCCGGGGCAGGCGGTCCGGGCGGCGCACGGCACGGATGTGGACGCGGTGCCGGCCGCTACCGGGTCGCGGGCGGGGTGAGCCGGCGCCGGGGGTGACGGTGTGCTGGACGCCGGAGGCAACCGCAGGCGGGGGCGCCTGGCCATGCCGGGCACCGGTTGGCGTAGGGCGCGGGCGGGTTCGTAGGGACAGCGGGACTTGCGGCGGACGCGGCGGACGACCCGAGGCGGCGGGCGCGTGCGGCATTGCCGTTGCCTGGAGCCGGGCCGGGCAGGCACCCCTGGCCCGTGCAAGCTCGGTCGCGGCCGGTGCCTTCGTCCCGCCACCCCCCTACGCTTGGGCCGTGAACGAGATGCCGACGGATCGCCGGCCCGGGAGACACATCCGGGTGCTGCTCGCCGAGGATCAGGGCATGATGCGCGGGGCACTCGCCTTACTGCTCGGGATGGAGCCGGACATCGAGGTCGTGGCGCAGGTGTCGGCCGGGGACGCGATCGTGGACGCCGCCCTCACACACCGGCCCGACGTGGCCCTCCTCGACATCGAGCTGCCGGGCATGAGCGGCCTCGACGCCGCCGCCGAGCTGCGCGACCAGGTGCCCGACTGCCGGGTGCTGATCCTGACGACGTTCGGCCGGCCCGGCTATCTGCGGCGGGCCATGGAGGCCGGTGCCGCCGGCTTCCTCGTCAAGGACGGACCCGTGGAGGAGCTGGCCGGGGCCGTCCGCCGGGTGCTCACCGGTGAGACGGTGATCGATCCGGCGCTGGCCGCGGCCGCCCTCAGCGCCGGCCCCAACCCGCTCACCGCACGGGAGCGCGACGTACTGAACGCCTCCTCGGACGGCGCGACGGTCGCCGACGTCTCCGCCCGGCTGCACTTGTCGGAGTCGACGGTCCGCAACTACCTGTCCTCCGCCATCGGCAAGACCGGCACCCGCAACCGGACGGAGGCCCTGCGGGAGGCACGGCAGCAGGGCTGGCTCTGACCCCGGCCCCGAGCCGACCGCCCTCTACTTCGTGACCGCCACGGACTTGAACGCCGTGCCCTCGGGCGCCACACACGCGAACCACGCCTCCGGTGAGCCGTCCACCACCCGGATCAGCGGGTTGTCGCCGCCCAGGTCGACCGACTTCGTGGGGGTGGCCCCGCCGGCCGCCTCGAAGAAGGACGGCACCTCGGTCGTCGTCCCGTCCTTCCAGGTGCAGGTGACCTTCCGGGCGTCCAGGGCGACCCGGCCGACGACCAGCCGTTCCGCGCCCTCGGCGTCCTTCGCGCCGGGCACCAGCGGCATCGCCGCCGCCTCGACGTCCTCGCCGGACGAGGCGGGCTCTTCCGTGAAGGCGCCCTCGCTGACCACATGGGCCGTGGCCGCCTCTCCGTACTCGCGCAGCACGAAGTAGGTGCTGCGGCCGATGAGGTCGGCGGCGCCGGCCACGTTCGCCGGCTGCTGGTTGAAGGAGCGCATCGCGGCGAGCTGGGTGGCGGCCTGGCGCTCGGTGCGCGGGGCCTCCCAGAGGTCCACGAGGACCCGCCAGGGCTCCCCGTGGTCGGTGCCGCTCAGGAGCAGCGTCCGCGAGGGTGTGCGCACGTCCGGGGCGGGCGGTGCGGGCGGGGGCGCGGGGTTCGTGGCGACCGACGTGTCCCCGGAGCCGTCCCCGGCGGGCAGCCCCGTCACCGCGAGGGTGCCGGCCGAGGCGACCAGGGCCAGGGCGGTCGCCGTCGCCGCGGCCCACCGCCGGGCCTTGCGGCGGCGCCCGCCACGCAGCACCGCCGCGTACGGGGCCGTACCGACCTCGACGCGGTCCGCGGCGTCGGCGAGCAGTGGTGCGATGTCGGAGGGGGTGCGCTCGGCGGCGTCCCCCGGGTCGTGGACGGTCAGGCCGTCGATCGACATGTAGTGGTTCGTCTGCCGCTTCGCGCTCATCGGCTCCGCCCTCCCTGCGTGACCATCTCCGCCAGTCCCGGCAGGGCGCGGAGTTTCGCGATGCCCTTGGCCGCGTTGCTCTTCACGGCGCCGACGGAACAGCCCATCGCCTCGGCCGTCTGTGTCTCGGTCAGGTCCTCCCAGTAGCGCAGCACCACGGCCTCCCGCTGCCGGGGCGGCAGCTGGGCCAGCGCCGCGAGCAGCGCGTCGCGGTCGTCGGCCTGGGCGATGCGGTCGCCGGTGTCCGGGACCTCGCGGGCGAGGCCCGCGTCGTCCTTCGGCGCCAGGAACTCCCTGAGCCGCCGCCGGTGTCTTCGCGCGTGCGCGTTGATCATCACGCGCCGTACGTAGGCCTCGGGGTCGTCGGCCGTCCCCACCCGGCGCCAGGCCACGTAGACCTGCTCCAGCGTCGTCTGCGTCAGGTCCTCAGCGGCGTGCTGTTCGCCGGTGAGGAGGAAAGCCGTCCGCAGCAGGCGTGGCCAGCGGCTGGTGACGAAGCTCTGGAACTCCGCGTCCCGGACCGCCTTGCGTTCCCCCATGGGCACCTCCTTGATGTCCAAAGGAGTCCATGAGCCCCTGGAACCGTTGCCTCCCGGCCGGCACGAATTTTCGCAGGCGCCCCATCGAGGGCCGGCGGCCCTTCCCCAAGAGAAGGTCAAGATTTCGTTAGTGTGCCAAAGCATCGGAATAGTTGCCCGGGGAGACGGAGTTCGACGTACACATGACACGAACGACCATCGAACGACCCGCCGGCAGAGCGACCTCCGGGGCCGTGGTCCCCGTCCTGGCCTTCGCGGGCATCGTGGTCGCGGTGATGCAGACCCTGCTCGTCCCGGTCATCAAGGACCTGCCGCAGCTGCTGGACACCACGCCCAGCAACGCCACCTGGGTGCTGACCTCGACCCTGCTCTCCGGTGCCGTCGCCACCCCGATCATGGGCCGCCTCGGAGACCTCTTCGGCAAGCGGCGGATGCTGATAGCCAGCCTCTCCGTGATGGTGGCCGGCGCCCTGCTGAGCGCCGTCACCAGCGCCCTGCTGCCCATGATCGTCGGCCGTACCCTCCAGGGCTTCGCGATGGGCGCCATCCCGCTCGGCATCGGCCTGATGCGGGACATGCTGCCCCGCGAGCGGCTGGGCTCCGCGATGGCGCTGATGAGCTCCTCGATCGGCGTCGGCGGCGGTCTGGCCCTGCCGGCCGCGGCCCTCGTCGCCCAGCACGCGAACTGGCACGCCCTCTTCTACGGCGCCGCCGCCCTCGGCGTCCTGGCCATCGGCCTGACCCTGCTGGTCGTCCCCGAGTCCGAGGTCCGCGCGGAGAGCGCCTTCGACCTCCCGGGGGCGCTCGGCCTCTCCGCCGGTCTCGTGCTGTTCCTGCTGCCCATCACCAAGGGCAGCGACTGGGGCTGGACGTCCGGCACGACGCTCGGGCTGTTCGGTGCCGCCGCGGCCGTCCTGCTCCTGTGGGGCGTGTACGAGCTGCGCGTCAAGGCGCCGCTGGTCGACCTGCGCACCACCGCCCGCCCGGCCGTCCTGTTCACCAACCTCGCGTCGATCATGGTCGGCGTCAGCTTCTACGTCGTCTCGCTGGTCCTGCCCCAGCTGCTCCAGCTGCCGACGTCGACCGGCTACGGCCTCGGCCAGTCCATGGTCGTCGCGGGCCTGCTCGTCGCCCCGCTCGGCCTGACCATGATGGTCACCGCCCCCGTCTACGCCCGCCTCTCGGCGCGGTACGGCCCCAAGACCACCCTCATCCTCGGCATGCTGATCATCGCGATCGGCTACGGCGCCGGTCTCGGCCTGATGAGCGCGGCCTGGCAGAGCCTGGTGATCGCGGTGGTGCTCGGCGCGGGCATCGGCCTCGCGTACTCCTCGCTGCCCGCGCTGATCGTCGGCGCGGTGCCGGCCTCGGAGACGGGCGCGGCGAACGGCCTGAACACCCTGATGCGGTCCATCGGCACCTCCGTGTCCAGCGCCGTCATCGGCATGGTGCTGGCCAACACGGCGAACGACGTCGGCGGGGTCGCGATCCCCACCATGCACGGCTTCCGGCTGTCCTTCCTGATCGCGACCGGAGCCGTCGTCCTCGGCCTCGCGTTCGCCCTGCTCCTGCCCAGGCAGCGCCCCTCCGCCCACCCGCAGCTGCGTGCCAGCAGCGAGGAGGACGCCAACCTGGCGCGCGCCGAGGAGGCCCTGCACGGCTTCCGCGGGCGCGTCCTGGACGCCGCCGGCACCCCGGTGGCCCGCGCCAAGGTCACCCTGATCGACCGGCGCGGCCGGCAGGCCGGTGCCACCCTGTCCGCCGACGACGGCAGCTACGCCCTGGCGGTCCCGGCGCGGGGCGCCTACGTGCTGGCCGCCCGCGCCGACGGGCACGCGCCGCTCGCCTCGGCGGCCACGCACCCCGGCGAGGACGGCACGGTGGACGTCGACCTCGCGCTGCCCGGCGAGGCGGTCACCGCCTGAGACCCGCCTCCCCTGGCCCGCCCGCACCCCCCGTCGCCCAGGTGACGGGGGGTGTGGTGCACGATGGGCGCCCATACGGTCGTACGACGGAGAGGACCCCCATGGCCCCCGCCCCCAAGCCCGACATCCTGGCCGCCTTCGAGGCCGCGAAGGGCTTCATGCCCACGGGTGAGGGCCTGGCCCTGTACGCGGCGGCCGTCGAGGCCGGACGGCTGGGGCTCCCCCTGCTGGAGGTCGGCACGTACTGCGGGCGCTCCACGATCCTGCTCGCCGACGCGGCCCGCGCGGCCGGGGTGACGGCCCTCACGGTCGACCACCACCGCGGCAGCGAGGAGCAGCAGCCGGGCTGGGAGTACCACGACCCGGAGACCGTCGACCCCGAACTGGGCCTGATGGACACCCTGCCGACGTTCCGCCGCACCCTGCACCGGGCGGGCCTGGAGGAGCACGTGGTCGCGCTGGTGGGCCGCTCCCCGCAGGTCGCGAAGGTGTGGGGAACGCCTCTCGGGCTGGTCTTCATCGACGGCGGTCACACCGACGAGCACGCGAACGCCGACTACGAGGGCTGGGCCCCGCATGTCGCCGAGGGCGGTCTGCTCGTCATCCACGACGTGTTCCCGGACCCGGCCGACGAGTTCACCGGCCAGGCGCCCTACCGCGTCTACCTGCGGGCCCTCGCGTCCGGCGCCTTCACGGAGGTGTCGGCGACCGACTCGCTGCGGGTCCTGCGGCGGACGGGTGACGGCCTCTGATGTGCCGCGAGGGCACGGTCCGGGACCGGCCCGTAAGGTGTCTGGCGTGTCGTACCCAGGTCCGGACTTCGATCCTCCGCAGCCCCGCCGCGGCCGTCGCCGCGCCCTGACCGTGGCCGCCTCCGCCCTCGTGCCGGGGGCGCTGCTCGGCTGGCTGGTGTACGCGGCGGTGGGCGACGACGGGGGCGGTTCCGGCGAGGCGGCGGGACAGCCGTCGCAGGCGAGCACCCGGCCGGCGGCACCCCCCACCGACGACGAGAAGCCGAGCCCGGCCCCGTCCGCCTCGGACACGGGCGCGCTCGCGGGCAAGGTGGTCGTGGTGGACCCGGGCCACAACCCCGGCAACTTCCGGCACACGGCCGAGATCAACCGCCAGGTGGACATCGGCACGAACCGCAAGGAGTGCGACACCACGGGGACTTCGACCAACGCCGGTTATCCGGAGGCCGAGTTCACGCTCGACGTCGCCCGCCGGATGCGCGCGCTGCTGGAGAAGCAGGGCGCCACCGTGAAGTTCACCCAGGACGGCGACCGGCCGTGGGGCCCGTGCGTGGACGAGCGGGCCGAGATCGGCAACAAGGCGAAGGCCGACGCCGTCGTCTCGATCCATGCCGACGGCGCGGGCGCCGGACAGCGCGGCTTCCACGTCATCCTGCCCGGCAAGGTGGCCAAGGGCGACGCGAACACCGGCCCGATCGTGGCCCCGTCGCGCGCTCTCGGCGAGCGGGTCGCGGGCGCCTTCGTCCGCGTGACCGGAACCGCGCCCTCCACCTACGTCGGCGACGGCACCGGTCTCGTCACGCGTCAGGACCTGGGCGGTCTCAATCTGTCAACGGTTCCCAAGGTCTTCATCGAGTGCGGCAACATGCGCGATAGCAAGGACGCGGCACTGCTCACCAGCGGCGCCTGGCGTCAGAAGGCGGCGCAGGGAATCTCTGAGGGAATCGTGAGTTTCCTGCGAGGGTAGTGGTCTTCGGGTGGATCCCGGCGGACAGACGTGTCGGACGGACGATAAGGTCGTCCTTACGATGAGGGGCCACCCCCACGCTTCACACCGGGGCCAGACGGCGACATGGTGACAGCGACGCCTCCAGCGATGCCGATGTTGAGACGACTGACGAAGGATCTGAAGTGAATATCCGCTCCCTCACTCGAGGCGACGGCGTGGTGATCGGAGCAGCGGTATTGCTGTTCATCGCGTCGTTCCTCGACCTCTACTCCGTCTCCGGGTTCGATGTGGAGACGAACGCGTGGGACTCCCTCGGCCTCGGCCTCGGCGTGTACATGGGCGGGGTCATCGGCGCCGCCCTGATCGTCGTGAACCGCCTTCTGCCGCAGCCCCGCAAGGTCGCCGGTCTCGACCTCGGCACCGTCGGCACGGGCTTCGCCATCCTGACGGCCTGGGCCCTGTTCTGGTCGCTCGTGGACGTCCCGGACCGCGCCAGCGCGGCGGCCGGCTTCATCCTCGGCTTCCTCGCCGCCCTCATCCTCGCCGGTGCCGCCGTGGCGACGCCGCTCGTGCCGGCGCTTCAGGCCGCGCTCGTGCCGGCGCCGCGGCCGGCCGCGCCGCAGCCTTACGGCGGGCAGCCGCAGGGTGGTTACGGGTACCCGGGTGCGCCGGGGCAGCAGCAGCCGCCGTTCGGGGGCGGTCAGCCGCAGGCGCCCGCGCCCGCGCCGGCCGGTGACTTCTCCCCGTTCTGGTTCGCCGTGCCGGTGGCGCGTCCCCTCTTCCCGGAGGACGGCTCGCCCAACCCGATCGCCGAACTGGCGCCGGGCACCTGGTACCTGGCCGTCGAGCAGCGCGGCGCGGCCCTGGTCGCGCAGACGCAGGACGGCCGTCGCGGTGTCCTCCAGGACACGAGCGGCATCCAGCGCGGCTGAGTCCCCACGTCGTACGACGGCCCCTCGCCCTTTCGGGCGGGGGGCCGTTGCCGTCTCCCCGACCTTCTGGCTGACGGACCGTCCGGGCTCCCCGCGGGTGCCCGGACGAGCACAACTCGTGGGCGCAGGCCGGGTTTCAAGCCGGGTTCCGGGGTCAAGCGAGGAGCATGTCCCCTAGATATCGCAGCGCGAACCAGGCCGGCACGGTCATCGCGATCGTCGCCGATGTCATGGCCCTCATCCTGGGCCTGTGGATCCTCATGTATCTGCTGGGGGCCAACCCCGGCAACGACTTCGTGCAGTTCGTGCATGACGCCGCCCGCTGGCTGGCGGGCTGGTCGCACGATCTGTTCACCTTCGACGAGGAGTGGGCCCGCGTGGTCGCCGGCTACGGCCTGGCCGCCGTGGTCTATCTGTTCGTCGGCCACGCCATCGCCGGCCGGGTGCACCGGCACTGACACCGGCGCCGGCACCCGGCCCCGGACCGGGTCCCGGCGGTCAGGCGCAGCAGTCCGGGTCCAGTCCGGCCGGCAGGCGGTCCCCGCCGAACACCGCGCAGGTGGCCTCGTGCCCGCCGAGCGCGGCGACCGCCAGCAGGACGGATCCGGCTGTCCACGTGGTGAGTTCACGCGGCCATATGGCGTCGTCCTCGAAGACGTACCCGGTCCAGTACAGGCCGCTCTCGGCGTCCCGCAGATGCTGGATGGACTGCAGGATCTCCAGCGCGCGGTCGGATTCGCCCATCGCCCAGAGCGCGAGGGCGAGTTCGGCGGACTCGCCGCCGGTGACCCACGGGTTGGGCACGACGCACCGCACCCCGAGGCCGGGCACGACGAACCGGCCCCAGCCCTCCCGCATCCGGGCCTCGGCGTCGGCGCCGGTGAGCGCCCCGCCGAGCACCGGGTAGTACCAGTCCATCGAGTAGCGGTCCTTGTCCAGGAACCGCTCCGGGTGGCGGCGGATGGCGTGGCGCAGCGCGCCCGCCGCGAGCTCCCAGTCCGGCTGGGGCTCCTCGCGCTGCTCGGCGATGGCCAGCGCGCACCGCAGCGCGTGGTGGATCGACGAGGAGCCGGTGAGCAGGGCGTCCTCGGTGGGCGTGCCGTCGTCGTCGCGCCGCCAGCCGATCTGCCCGCCGGGCTGCTGGAGCCGCAGCACGAACTCGATCGCCGCGTAGACGCTGGGCCACATGCGGTCCAGGAACGTGTCGTCGCCCGTGGACAGGTAGTGGTGCCAGACGCCGACCGCTATGTAGGCGACGAAGTTGGTCTCGCGCCCGGTGTCGGTGACGTCGTCGTGGGCGCCGTCGCGGTAGGCGGCGTACCAGGAGCCGTCGTCGTTCTGATGGGTGGCCAGCCAGGTGTACGCCCGCTCGGCGGCGGTGTGTTCACCGGCGGCGTCCAGCGCCATGGCGGCCTCGACGTGGTCCCACGGGTCGAGGTGGTGTCCGCGGAACCACGGGATCGCCCCGTCCTCCCGCTGTACCGCGAGGATGCCGGCCACGGTCGCGGCGGCCTGCTCGGCGGTGAGGACCCCGGGCAGGACGAGGTGTTCTGTCCGGGGAGTGGTCACTTCGCGTCCACCCGGGGCAGGTGCGGCTTGGTCGCGTACGCCACGAAGCTCTTGCCGATCAGCGGGTTCAGCGCCCGCTCGGCGACCCGGGTGGCCAGCGGCTTCTTCATGATGTCCCAGACGAGGAGCTTGTGGTACGCCTTCACGGGCAGCGCCTTGTCGTTGTCCACGCCGAACGCGCACTTCAGCCACCAGTACGGCGAGTGCAGCGCGTGCGCGTGGTGGGTGCCGTACGGCCTGAGGCCCGCCTCGCGGATCTTCGCCAGCAGCTCGTCCGCCTTGTAGATGCGGATGTGGCCGCCCTCGACCTCGTGGTAGGCGTCGGACAGCGTCCAGCAGACCTTCTCGGGGCCGTAGCGCGGGACGGTGATGGCGATACGGCCGCCGGGCTTGAGGACCCGGACCATCTCGGCGAGGACGCCCTTGTCGTCGGGGATGTGCTCCATGACCTCGGAGATGATCACGACGTCGAAGGACTCGTCCGGGAAGGGCAGCGCGAGCGCGTCGCCCTCCATGGCGGTGGCGGTGGCGCCCTCGGGGGCCTCACCGGCCTCCTTCATCGCCGCGAACCACTTCGCGACCTCGCGGATCTCCTCGCCGTTCTGGTCCAGCGCGACGACCTGGGCGCCGCGCCGGTAGCACTCGAACGCGTGCCGTCCGGCGCCGCAGCCGAGGTCCAGGACGCGGTCGCCCGGGGCGAGCGGGAACCGGGAGAAGTCGACGGTCAGCACGTGGCCCTGCTTTCGGTGTCGGCGCCCTCGACGAGGGGGGAGGCCGGGGCGGTGACGGGTGGGGTCGTGGAGCGGACGGGGGTGGCCGGGGCGGTGCCGGCGGCCGTGGCGCGGGGGCCCCGGCCGGCGGCGATCGCCTCGCGGTAGCGGGCCACCGTGCCCTCGGCGGCCTTGGCCCAGGTGAAGTGCTGGAGCACCCGCGCGCGTCCGGCCGCTCCGAGCCGGTCGCGCAGGCCGGCGTCGCCCAGCAGCCGGGTCAGTGCGGCGGCCAGCGCGCCGGCGTCGCCGGGCGGCACCGCGAGGCAGGTCTCGCCGTCGCGTCCGGCGACCTCGGGGATCGCCCCGCCGGTCGTGGCGACCAGGGGGGTGCCGGTGGCCATGGCCTCGGCGGCGGGCAGCGAGAAGCCCTCGTACAGCGACGGCACGCAGGCCACCTCCGCCGAGCGGACCAGGTCGACGAGTTCGGCGTCGGAGATGCCCTTGACGAAGTCGACGGAGCCCTCGAGGCCGTAGCGCTCGACGGCACGGGCGACCGGGCCGTCCTCGGGGCGCTTGCCGACGACGACGAGATGGGCGTCGGGGTGCTCGGTGCGGACCTTGGCGAGTGCCTCGACGAGGAACACCAGGCCCTTCAGCGGGACGTCGGCGCTGGACGTCGTCACGATCCGGCCGGGCACCCGGCGGACCGACGGATCCGGCGAGAACAGGTCGGTGTCGGCGCCGATGTGGACGACGTGAATACGGTCCTGCCGGACGCCGAGGTCGTCGACGATCTCCTTGCGGGAGGTGCCGGAGACGGTGAGGACGGACGGCAGGCGGCGCGCGACCCGCTTTTGCATGCGGGTGAAGGCGTACCAGCGGCGGACCGACATCCGCCGCTGCCAGGTCGTGGCGGCGTCCAGCTCCAGCCGGCGGTCCACGGTGATGGGGTGGTGGATCGTGGTGACGAGGGGGGCGCCGACGTCGCCGAGGAGACCGTAGCCGAGGGTCTGGTTGTCGTGCACGACGTCGAAGTCGCCGCGGCGGGCGCGCAGCAGGCGGCGGGCGCGCAGCGAGAACGTCAGGGGCTCGGGGAAGCCGCCGGTCCACATGGTCGCCACTTCCAGCGCGTCGACCCAGTCGCGGTACTCGTCGCGCTTCGGCGTGCGGAAGGGGTCGGGCTGGCGGTACAGGTCGAGGCTGGGCAGCTCGGTGAGGGTGAGGCGGCCCGCGTAGTCGTCGTGTTCGTCGAGGACGGGGTAGGGCTGGGAGCCGATGACCTCGACGCGGTGGCCGAGGCGGGCGAGTTCGCGGGAGAGGTGCCGGACGTAGACGCCCTGGCCGCCGCAGAACGGGTTCCCCTTGTAGGTGAGGAGCGCGATGTCGAGCGGTCGCCCGCCGTCGGCGGCAAGGTCCGTCGGAGACCCGGCCTCCCTGGCCTCAGCGGTCACTCCGGGCCCCTCTCTCCCTGCTCTGTCCCGCGAGGTTACGCCGGGACGCTAATCTAGAACAAGTTTCAGACTTGATCGTTCAGGAGGCTCTGAATCTACCGGCAGGTAGCGCCGCTGTGAGCGATGGATCAGGTGATTCACGCCACGGCCGACCCCTGGCATGCTCTGTCCGGTCACCCACCCTCACCGACTGTCACGGACGGGATCCATGCCTGCGGAAGTCAGTAGCGCGAGCCCTCCCTCACCGCCTCTCACCGAGCGGCAGGAGGCCCGCCGCCGGCGCATCCTGCACGCCAGCGCGCAGCTCGCGAGCCGGGGCGGCTTCGACGCCGTGCAGATGCGCGAGGTCGCGGAGTCCTCCCAGGTGGCGCTCGGCACGCTGTACCGCTACTTCCCGTCCAAGGTGCATCTGCTGGTCGCCACGATGCAGGCCCAGCTGGAGCACATGCACGGCACGCTGCGCAAGAAGCCGCCGCGGGGCGCGACGGCGGCCGAGCGGGTCGCGGAGACCCTGATGCGGGCGTTCCGCGCCCTGCAGCGCGAGCCGCACCTGGCGGACGCGATGGTGCGGGCGCTGACGTTCGCGGACCGCAGCGTCTCTCCCGAGGTCGACCAGGTCTCCCGCCAGACCACGATGATCATCCTGGACGCGATGGGTCTGGAGGACCCGACGCCGCAGCAGCTGTCGGCCGTCCGCGTCATCGAGCACACCTGGCACTCGGCCCTGATCACCTGGCTGTCGGGGCGCGCGTCGATCGCCCAGGTGAAGATCGACATCGAGACGGTGTGCCGGCTGATCGACCTGACGGCTCCGGAGGAGACGCGGGGCCGCTGAGCCGGAACTCCTGCGACTCGTCGGCGTCGGTCTCCGGCTCGGCCGGATGCGACTGGCGGGCGACGTCGAGACGGAAGCCGCCGGGGGCGTGGTGGAGGCACTGGGCCGAGCCGACGCGCAGCGACCGGTCGACCTCGACGTGCCGGCGGTCGCCCATCCTCACGCCTGCCCGCCGAGGGGTGCCCTGTCCGTAAGTAGCCGATACTGCGCCTCTACTGACGCCGCGTCACCAGCGGGCCTGCCTGGGTGGCGGGGTCCAGCGGTCGCCGGCCACGGTCGCCTCGACGTCCGCGTCGGGAGGACCACGGCCGCCGACCTGCCGCCGAGTTCGAGCGTGACGCGGGTCAGGTTGCGGGCGGCGACCTCCATGACGCGTTCGCCGGCGGCGACGAAACCGGTGAAGTAGACCTTGTCGACGCCGGGGTGCCCGACCAGGTACTCGCTGACCTCGCGGCCGGCGGGCAGGACGGACAGCACCCCCTCGGGGCGGTCTAAGCCCGGAGAGTTGCCCGGCTTCTCCCTATGGCTCCTTCGGTGGACTTTGCTGTGGAATGGTTCAAGGGAACACCGGACGGCTGGAGGGGGCAGCGCAGGTGACCGACGAGCACTTAGCCGATCGCCCGCCTGATTCCCAGGTGCCTTTCTTCTTCCACAGCTACGGGCAGACGCACTCCGGGACCGCCGGCTCCCGCGCGCCGGACAATCGTCAGGAGCAGTTCCACGACCTCCAGCTCATGGGGTTGCGGGGACTGATGGAGGCCGGGAGGTGGCGGGTCTACCGGCGGACCGTGTGGCGCATCGCCGAGCGGATCGTCGACGTCGCCACCGCGGCCCGCTTCAAACCCTGTGACGTCAGCCTCTTCGACGACCTGCGCAACGTCTTCGCGCCGTGCACCCAGGGGGACTCATGACTGCCACTGCTCCGGTCTTCTTCCTCAGCTACGCCCGCACCCCGGGGCCGCACGGATCCGACGCCGACCAGCCGGTCTTCTCCTTCTACGACGACCTGCGCAAACAGGTGGCCCGGCTGACCCGGGTGAAGGCGCAGGACGCCGGGCACGTGGACACCCCGGACGCTCCGTCCGGCGCCTGGCAGTCGGCGCTGGCGGCCTGCCGTGTCTTCGTCCCGCTGTACGCGCCGCGCTACTTCACCGACCCGCTGTGCGGACGCCAGTGGACCGCGTTCAAACGCCGGGGCGGCCGGCACTACGGCCGTGCCGTGGTCCCCGTCCTGTGGGTCCCGCCCACCGACGGCACCACCCTGCCGCCGGCCGCGCTGGAGATCTCCACCCATCTGCCGCGCGCGGGTGGCGCCGAGGAGCGGCGCGCCCAGGACCGGTACGCGGAAGCCGGTCTGTACCGGCTCATGGAGCTGGAGGACGACCAGCGCGCGTACCGCCAGGTGCTGGCGCGCCTCGCCGAACGTGTCGCACGGGCGGCGAAGGACTCACCGGCCCGGCCGGCCGACGCGGGGCAGTGGGGCGACCGGCACGGTCTGGAGGACGCGTTCGCGCCGCAGCGGTCGAAGCCGACCTTGCGGATCACGGCCCTCGCGCCGACGGCCGGCCGGCTGCCTCCGGGGCGTGAGGCGGCCACGTACGGCCCGGACACCGAGGCGTGGCGGCCGTTCCGGACGGCGTCCGGATCGCTGATCCAGCAGGCCCTCGCCCTCGCCGGCAATCTCGGCTTCGAACCGGAACTGGTCGCCTTCGAGAAGGCGTACGAGAGCATCGTCCACGAGGGACCCGGACGGGAGCCCGCCCGGCCGGTCGCGCCCTGGGTGCTGGTGGTCGACGCGTGGGCCCTCGGCGACCCCAGGACGTCGGACATGGTGCGGCGCATCGACCGGGCCAACCGGCCCTGGCTGGCCGTCATGGCGGTCCTCGCGGGCGACGACCCGCAGACGCAGCGCGACAGGAAGCGGCTCACCGACCGGCTGCGGGACACGCTGTCCTGGCACCGGCAGCTGGACGACGTGCGCCACACGGCCCGGGGCGCGGCCGCTCAGGGCATCGCCCAGCCCGATGCTTTCGCATGGCTTTTCGCGGAGTTGGCGAAGAGTTGCTATTTGCGGTATCTCGATTCCATCCAGGACGATTCCCCGCGCCCGACGCCGGCCCGGCGCGGCGTCACGGGGAGCGGAGGACGAACCAGTGACTGACGAGAACGGCGCGGGAGAGACGACGGGGACGCCGGCTCAGGAGCCGGAGGAGCCGGCCGCGGGGAAGGTCGTCACCTTCTACTCCTACAAGGGCGGCACCGGCCGCACCATGTCCCTCGCCAACACGGCCTGGATCCTGGCGTCCGGCGGGAAACGGGTGCTGGTCGTCGACTGGGACCTCGACGCGCCCGGCCTGGACCGCTTCCTCCACCCGTTCCTGGACCGCGACCGGTTACGGTCGGCGTCCGGCATCATCGACCTCTTCCTGCACTTCAACCAGACGGTGCTGGAGCAGCGCAGGCAGCCGGAGAGCCACCCGGAGGACGACTGGGTGGCCGCCGAGGCGGCGTGGGTGGACTCGCAGGCCCGTTTCAACCACTGCGTCATCCCGCTGGACTGGAAGTTCCCCGGCGGCGGCCGGCTCGACTACGTGTCCCCGGGCACGCAGAACAAGGAGTACCTGTCGGCGTACTCGCAGTTCGACTGGATGCGCTTCCTGGACCACACCTGGCACGGGCCGGTCTTCGTGAGGGCGCTCAAGCACGAACTCACCCAGAACTACGACTACGTCCTGATCGACAGCCGCACCGGACTGAGCGACGTCTCCGACGTCTGCACGGTGCTGCTGCCGGACGCCCTGGTCGTCGCGTTCACTCCGAGCAGCCAGGGCATGGACGGCGCCCACGCGGTGGCGCAGAAGATCGACACCCTCTACGGCTATCGCGGGATCCGCATCATCCCGGTCCCCATGCGGGTGGAGGACGCCAACGGTGAGGCCGACCGTCTGGAGGCGGCGCGGGAGCAGATGCGGGCGAAGTTCGCCGACATCGTCCGCCGCCACTGCACGCTGGACGCCCAGGAGTACTGGGGCAAGGTCGAGATCCCCTACCGGCCCTTCTACGCCTACGAGGAACTGCTGGCACCGTTCCGGGACGCCCCCGGCCGCCCCACGTCGATGCTCGCCGCCTGCGAACGGCTGACGGAGGTCATCTCCGACGGCGAGGTCACCGCGCTGCCCCCCATGGACGACGCGGAGCGCAAACGCGTCCTCGCCCTGTACAAGCGGCCCAGACCGCTGGAGGACACCGAGGTACGGGTGAGCTTCGTCCCCGAGGACCGCACCTGGGCCGACTGGATCGAGTTCACCCTCAAGTCCGTGGGCTTCCGTGTGCAGTTGCTGCCGCAGGGCACCCCGGCCGCGGCGGAGCGGGCCGGGACCGGCCGGGCGGCGGGACCGTCCACGCGGAGCCTCGCCGTCCTGTCCCACGCCTACCGCAAGTTCATGGCCGCACGGGGCGGGCGGGACATGGCCGACAGCCTCGAACAGGCCGAGAACCCGCGCGGCCCGGTCGCCGTCCGGGTGGACGACGTACGGCTGAGCGCCCCGTTCTCCGATCGCACGGCCGCCGACCTCACCCGGTGCGGCGCCGACGAGGACGCCGCCCGGCAGGTTCTGCTGAACGCCGTGGAGGCCCCGACACAGCCGCTGTTCAGCCCGGTCACGGCGAGCGACGGCGGTCCGCGCTTTCCCGGGGCCGAGCCCGCCGTGCAGTCCCTGCCGATCCGCAACCCGTCCTTCACCGGGCGCGAGCGTCTGCTGGAGCACTTGCGCGACCGGCTGCGGGCCGGCAACGGCACCGTGCTGCTGCGCGGCATGGGCGGCGTCGGCAAGACGATGCTCGCCCTGGAGTTCGCCCACCGTTACAAGGGCGACTACGACGTCGTCTGGCACATCCAGGCGGACCAGCGGAACCTCGCCGTCGAGCAGTACGCCCAGCTGGCCGGCCCGCTCGGCGTCGGCGAGCGCAAGAACCCGACGGCCACGGCGACCGTCGTCAAGGAGGCGCTCGGCCTGGGCCGGCCCTACAGCCGCTGGCTGCTGATCCTCGACAACGTCGAGCATGTGAGCGACCTGTCCGACCTGCTGGTGAGCGGCAAGTCCGGTCACATCCTGGTCACCAGCCAGCGGGCCGAGGGCTGGGAGCGGTACGCCGAGATCACCGACGTCGGCGTGTTCGAACGCGAGGAGAGCGTGGCGCACCTCAAGCGCAGGCTCACCGAGTGCAGCACCGAGGAGGCCGACGAAGTGGCGGCGGCCCTCGGCGACCTGCCGCTCGCGGTGGAGCACGCGGCCGCCGTGCTCAGGGAGACGGGTCTGCAGACCCAGGAGTACGTCAAGCTCCTGGAACGCCAGCCGGCGGTCGACGCGCAGGGCCCGAGCCCCGAGGACCGGCTGCTCGACGTCTCCAAGACGTGGCGCGTGGCGATCGAGCAGCTCTACGAGAGCTTCCCGCCGGCCGTGCAACTCCTGAAGCTGGCGGCTTGGTTCAGCCCCGGGCCCATCTCCCTCGATCTCCTGCAGAGCACCCAGATCGCCCAGGCCCTGTCGGGCCGGGCATCTGAAGGCTTCCGGCCGCGCCCCTTGGACGGCACGGAGATGATCGCGCGGGCCTTCCAGGAGCTGAGCCGCCTCTCGCTGGCCACGGTGGACCGCAAGTCCCGCAGTCTCCAGGTGCACCGGCTGGTGCAGATGTCGGTGCGTTCCAACATGACGGAGGAGGAGCAGGAGACCATGCGGGACGCCGTGTTCCGCACGCTGGTGGCCGCCCGCCCCGAACAGGACGACCCCGAGGACCACAACACCTGGGAGCGCTACCGCATCATCTGGCCGCACCTCGGAACCAAGTGGGCCCTGACGACACCGGACTACGGCATCCGCAAGCTGATCGTCGACCGCGTGCGCCAGCTGCGCCGCCGCGGCGAGCTCAAGCAGGCCTACGAACTCAGCACGCGGGTCCACGAGGGATGGGTGGAGCACAGCGGCGAAGAGGATCGATGGGTGCTGCACATGGGCTTCCAGATCGGCAACGTCCTCCGCGCACAGGGCCGTTATCAGGAAGCCCTGGACATGGACATGGACGTCCTGCGCCGCCAGGAGGCGGTCCTGGACAGCCCGGACGACCTCCACATCCTCATGACCTCGGGCGGTGTGGCCGCCGACCTGCGGGGGCTGGGCCGCTACAGCGAGGCCGCGGAACGCGACCGCCGGAACTACGAGCGGCTCTTCGAACTGTTCGGTGAGGACCACCCGCGCAGCCTCGTGGCGGCCAACAACTACGCCGTCTGCCTGCGGGTGCTGGGGCAGTACGCGGACGCCCTGCGGCTGGACCGCAAGACGATGGAGATGCGGAAGAAGATCCTCGGTTCCGAGCACGCGTACACCCGGGAATCGACGATCAGCCACGCCCGCGATCTCCTGGACTGCGGTGACTACGCGGGCGCGGAGCACCAGTTGCGGCGTACCTACCAGAGCTGTCTCGACAACCGGCAGTTCGGGCCGTCCTCCCCCACCACGGTCAACGCCGGCAAGGCCCTGGCGGGCGCGCTGCGCCGGCTGGGGCGGGCGCAGGAGGCGGAGGAGCTGACCCGTGCGGTGCTCGCCGCCCTCCCCGCCGAGGAGGGGTCGGCGTCACCCAACCGGCTGCTGCTCCAGCTGGGGCTGGCCGGCGCGCTGGGCGCCCAGGGCCGTACCGAGGAGGCCCTCGAACTGGCCCGCCGGGTCCTGGACGACTGCCGTCGCTTCTTCCACGACCAGCACCCCTACACCGCGGCCTGCTACGCGAACCTGGCCGTGCTCCTCTGCTCGGCGAACGAGGCGGCCTCCTCCCTGGCGCACGCCGAGCAGGCGGCGCGGGCCTTCGCCGAGATCTTCGACGACGACCACCCGTTCACCCTGATGTGCGGGATGAACGTGGCCAACGCCCAGGCGGCGCTGGGTCAGCGGGAGATCGCCCGCGCGACCTACGAGTCGGTGCTGGACCGGATCCGTGATGTCCTCGACGACGACCAGCACCCCGCTCCCCTGGTCTGCGCCGCCAACCTCGCGGTGGTGCTGAACGAGCTGGGGGAGACCGAGGCCGCCGAGCGACTGCGCGAGGAGGTGCTGGGCGCCCTCACCGCCCGGCTCGGCGCCGACCATCCCCGCGCCCTGGCGCTGCGCGAGTGGAGGCGATCGGGCTGGGAGTTCGACCCCGAGCCGATCTGAGGCGCAGTGTGATCGGATTCTCGATCCCCCCGGCCGCGGTGCCGGGATCGGGACGTGCCGCGCAGGTCCCACACCCGTGAGGCCGAGGTGGTGACCACCCGGCCGACGGCCGTGCGCGGGGCCGAGGCCGACCGGGCACCCCCCAGCCACCTCACCACCCCGCCCTACCCCCGGGTACAGTGTCCCGGTCGTCATCACTCACCCGTTCAGGGGAAAGCCGGTGCAATTCCGGCGCTGACCCGCAACCGTGATCCGGTCCCCGCGTCCCGCCCCCCGTGGCGGGCGAGTCCGAGGCCGGTGAGCCGGACCGCCCTGGACGGACGTGACCGGCTCACGTGTCCCGGCAGCCTGCCGGAGCACGGCACCGTCGAGGTATACGGAGCCGAGCCGCCCGGGGGGGTCCTCCCGTGCTGTCCGGCTCCCCACAGGGAGAGGGCACCCGCCGATCATGAACGTCCGCCGCAGCGCAGCGGCCCTGGCCGCCACCGTCGTGCTCGGCGCGGCCGCGCCCGCCATGGCCGCCGACTCACCGTCCCCGTCGCCGTCGGCGTCCCTCCCCGAGGGGCTGTACGGCACCACCGACCCGACGTACGACGGGGTCTGGCGCCAGTCCCTCGCGCTGCTCGCCCAGCACACCGCGAAGGTGCGGCCCGCCGCGTCCGCCGTGGACTGGCTGACCGGGCAGCAGTGCGCGAACGGGGCGTTCGCCGCCTACCGCGCCGACACCGCCAAGGCGTGCGACGCCAAGGTGATGGTCGACAGCAACAGCACCGCCGCCGCCGTGCAGGCCCTGACGGCCCTCGGCGGTCACGACGACGTCACCGGCAAGGCCGTCACCTGGCTGAAGTCCGTGCAGAACAAGGACGGCGGCTGGGGCTACACCCCGGGCGGCGCCAGCGACACCAACTCGACGTCGGTCGTCGTCGGCGCGCTGGCCGCCGCCGGCGAGAAGCCGGCCGAGGTGACCAGGGACGGCAAGTCGCCGTACGACGCCCTGCTCTCCCTCGCGCTGCCCTGCGAGGGCGACGACGCGGGCGCGTTCGCCTACCAGCCGGACAAGAAGGGCAGGCTGGCCGCCAACGCCGACGCCACCGCGGCCGGGGTGATCGGCGCGCTCGGCAAGGGGCTCGTCACGAGCGCCGGCGAGAAGGCCGACGCCACCTGCGCGAAGGCCGGCTCCCCCGAGCAGGCCGCCGCCAACGGCGCCGCCTATCTGACGCGGGTCCTCGCGAAGGACGGGCACCTGGTCTCCGCTCTGCCCGGCGCCGACGACCAGCCGGACTACGGCAACACGGCCGACGCGGTCGTCGCGCTCGCCGCGCAGGGCGGGGCCGGGGCCGCCGCGAAGCCCCTGAAGTGGCTGGAGGGCAACGCCGCCGCGTGGGCCGCGCAGAACGGCCCCGCCGCCTACGCCCAGCTGATCTTCGCCGCGCACGCCACCGGCACCGACCCGCGCGCCTTCGGCGGCACCGACCTGGTCGCGAAGCTGAACGCGACCGGCCCGGCCCCGCAGAAGGCGGCCGCGAAGAGCGCGGACACCCAGGAGGACAAGGACGACGACAGCCCGTTCGGCGTCTGGTGGTACATCGGTGTCTTCCTCGTCGTCGGCGTCGGCATCGGCTTCCTGCTGAGCCACCGCACCAAGGGCGGGCGGGCGTGATCCGGCGCGCCCTCGCGGTCCTGCTGGCCGCGCTGGTCCTCACGGCCGGCGCGGCCCAGGCCGCCCAGGCCGCCGGGTACCGCTACTGGTCGTTCTGGGACCGTGACGGCGACTCCTGGTCGTACGCCACCCTCGGCCCCTCGCTGTCCCGCCCCGACGACGGCGATGTCCAGGGGTTCCGCTTCGCCGTGAGCGAGGACTCGAAGGACGCCACGCGGCCCCGGGGCGCGGCCGAGTTCTCGGTGATCTGCGCCCGTACGCCCGCGCGGGACGGCAAGAAGCGCGTCGCGCTCGTCCTGGACTTCGGTACGGCCGCCGACGCCCCGTCGGGCGAGCGGCCGCCTGCCCGGCGCACCGTCTGCGCGCGGGTCGACCCGGACGCCACGACCGCGGACGCCCTGGCGGCCGTCGCCGGTCCGCTGCGGTACGACTCCAACGCCCTGCTGTGCGCGATCGACGGCTACCCGCGCAAGGGCTGCGGGGAGCAGGTCGCGCAGGGCGAGAAGCCGGCGGGCACCGGGAGCACGGCGGCCACCGAGCCGGACGACGACCCGGAGGGCGGTGCGTCGGTCGGTCTCGTCGCCGGTGTGGCGGCGGTCGTGGTCCTCGCGAGCGCGGCCGTCTGGCAGGCACGACGGCGGCGCGGCTGATGGCAGGGGGGCGCGGCGGTACGCGGAGCGGGGGTGGCCCGGAGGGGGCGGTCGCCCCCTCCCCGGCCGTGCCCGACGCTGGGCGGGCCGTTCGCGACCCCCTGCACCCCGGCGCCTGGTGGGTGTGGGCGCTGGCGCTGGGCACCGCGGCGACCCGCACCACCAATCCGCTGCTGCTCGCCCTGCTCACCGCGACGTCCGCCTATGTGGTGGCGAGCTGCCGCCCGGACGCCCCCTGGGCCCGTTCCTACGGCGCCTTCGTCAAGCTCGCCCTCGCCGTCCTCGTGATCCGGCTGTTCTTCGCGGTGGCCCTCGGCTCCCCCATCCCCGGCACCCATGTGCTCGTCACCCTGCCCGAGGTGGCCCTGCCCGACTGGGCGCAGGGCATCCGGCTGGGCGGCCGGGTCACCGCCGAGACCCTGGTCAGGGCCCTGTACGAGGGTCTGAAGCTGGCCACGCTGCTCATCTGCGTGGGCGCGGCGAACTCCCTCGCCAACCCGGCGCGGCTGCTGAAGTCCCTGCCGGGCGCCCTGTACGAGATGGGGGTCGCGGTGGTCGTGGCCCTGACGTACGCCCCTCATCTGATCGCCGACATGCAGCGTCTGCGGGCCGCCCGGCGGCTGCGCGGGCGGCCCGACCGGGGGCTGCGCGGCCTGGTCCAGGTCGGGTTGCCGGTGCTGGAGGGCGCGCTGGAGCGTTCGGTCGCGCTGGCCGCCGCGATGGACGCGCGCGGCTACGGCCGCACCGCCGACGTCCCCGTCCGGGTGCGGCGTACGACCGCCGCGCTCACCCTGGGCGGGCTGCTCGGCGTGTGCGCGGGCACGTACGGGCTGCTGACCGCGGCGGGCGGCACCTACGGGCTGCCGGTGCTGCTGGCCGGTCTGGCGGCGGCGCTGGCGGGGCTGCGGCTGGGCGGGCGCCGCTCCCCGCGCACCCGGTACCGGCCCGACCGCTGGGGGCCGCGCGCCTGGCTGGTCGCCGGGTCCGGCGCGGCCGTCGCCGCTCTGCTGACCCTGGCGGCGAGCCGTGAGCCGGGGGCCCTGAACCCGGGTGTGGTGCCGCTGGTGGCGCCCGCCCTTCCGCTGTGGCCGGCGGCGGCCGTCCTGATCGGGCTGCTCCCGGCGTTCGTCAGCCCCGCACCGAGGAAGCCCGCACCGAGGAAGCCGGCGCCGCGCGGTGCCGCCGCCCGCGAGGAGTCGTCGTGATCCGCTTCGAGAACGTCTCCGTGACCTACGACGGGGCCGCCGCGCCCACCGTGGACGGCGTGGACCTCGTGGTGCCCGAGGGGGAGCTGGTGCTGCTCGTCGGGCCGTCGGGGGTGGGCAAGTCGACCGTGCTGAACGCGGTCAGCGGGCTCGTGCCGCACTTCACGGGCGGCACCCTGCGCGGCCGGGTCACGGTGGCCGGCCGGGACACCCGCACCCACAAGCCGCGTGAACTCGCCGACGTGGTGGGCACGGTGGGCCAGGACCCGCTCTCGCACTTCGTGACCGACACCGTCGAGGAGGAGCTGGCCTACGGCATGGAGTCGCTGGGGCTGGCCCCGGACGTGATGCGGCGCCGGGTCGAGGAGACGCTGGACCTGCTGGGCCTGGCCGATCTGCGCGACCGGTCCATCGCCACCCTATCCGGCGGGCAGCGCCAGCGCGTGGCGATCGGCTCGGTCCTCACCCCGCATCCGAGGGTGCTGGTCCTGGACGAGCCGACGTCGGCGCTGGACCCGGCCGCCGCCGAGGAGGTTCTGGCCGTTCTGCAGCGGCTGGTCCACGACCTCGGTACGACGGTCCTGATGGCCGAGCACCGCCTGGAACGCGTCGTGCAGTACGCGGACCGGGTCGTCCTGCTCCCGGCGCCGGGCGAACCGCCTGTCCTCGGCGACCCGGCGGAGATCATGGCGATGTCCCCGGTGTTCCCGCCGGTGGTGGCGCTGGGCCGGCTGGCGGGCTGGTCCCCGCTGCCGCTGACGGTCCGGGACGCCCGGCGCCGGGCGGCGGACCTGCGGCAGCGCCTCGGCGACCACGACGTCCTGCCCGCACCCGCGCGCTCCGAGCTGCCCGCCCCGCCGCCGGTCCGTCCCCCGGCCCGCCGCTGGTTCGGCCGCTCCCGCGCCACGGCCGAGGCGGCCCCCGCGTCCCCGTACGCGGCCGAGGTGCGGGCGCTCGCGGTGACCCGGGACGGGGTGCGGGCGCTGCGGCGGGTGGACCTGACGGTCTCCCCCGGCGAGACGGTCGCCCTCATGGGCCGCAACGGCGCCGGGAAGTCCACCCTGCTCAACGCCCTCGTGGGCCTGGTGACGCCGTCCTCCGGGTCCGTGCTGACCGGCGGGTCCGTGCCGCACCGCACCGCGCCCCGCGACCTCGTCCGCCGCGTCGGCCTCGTCCCGCAGGAGCCCCGCGACCTGCTGTACGCCGACACGGTCGCCGGCGAGTGCGCGGCGGCGGACGCCGACGCGGAGGCCGAGGCGGGCACCTGCCGGGCGCTGCTGTCCAGGCTGCTGCCGGGCGTCCCGGACGACCTCCACCCCCGGGACCTGTCCGAGGGCCAGCGGCTGACGCTCGCGCTGGCGGTCGTCCTGACGGCCCGGCCGCCGCTGCTCCTGCTGGACGAGCCGACGCGGGGCCTCGACTACGCGGCGAAGGCGCATCTCGTCGCCCTGCTGCGGGACCTCGCCGGGCAGGGGCACGCCATCGTGCTGGCCACGCACGACGTGGAGCTGGCGGCGGAGCTGGCCCACCGGGTGGTGCTGCTCGCGGAGGGCGAGGTGATCGCCGACGGTCCGACCGCCGAGGTCGTCGTGTCCTCCCCGTCGTTCGCCCCGCAGGTCACCAAGATCCTCGCCCCGCGGCGGTGGCTGACCGTCGGCCAGGTCCAGGAGGCCCTGTCATGAGCGGCACCGGGAACCGGACCCGGCCCGTCCGGCTGGGGCCACGGTCCGTGGCGGCCCTCGTGCTGGTCGGCGCGGTGGGGGCCGCCGCGCTCGGCTGGCCGTTCCTCGCCGTGCCCGACTCCCAGGTGAACGCGCACGCGCAGGACGCGCCGTGGCTGTTCACGGGGCTGCTGATGCTGCTGGTCGCGGTCGTGGCGGCGACGATCTCGGAGTCGGGGCTCGGCCCGAAGGCGGTGGCGATGCTCGGCGTGCTCGCGGCGACGGGGGCCGCGTTGCGCCCGATCGGCGCGGGGACGGCCGGGCTGGAGCCGATGTTCTTCCTGATGGTGCTCAGCGGGCGGGTGCTGGGTCCGGGCTTCGGCTTCGTCCTGGGCTCGGTGACGATGTTCGCGTCGGCCCTGCTCACGGGCGGGGTGGGGCCGTGGCTGCCGTTCCAGATGCTGTCGATGGGCTGGTTCACCATGGGCGCGGGGCTGCTGCCGGGCGCGGAGCGGCTGCGGGGCCGCGCGGAGGTGGCGCTGCTGGCGGCGTACGGCTTCCTCGCCGCCTTCGCGTACGGCACGGTGATGAACATGGCGGGCTGGCCGTATCTGCCGAAGGACACCTCGACGATCTCCCCGGCGCCGGAGCTGGGACCGCTCGCCAATCTGGCGCGGTTCGCCGCCTACTGTGTGGCCACGTCGCTCGGCTGGGACCTGGGGCGGGCGATCGTGACCGTGGTGCTGACGGCCGTACTGGGTCCGGCGGTGCTGAAGGCGCTGCGCCGGGCGACGCGGCGGGCCGCTTTCGAGAGCCCGGTCACGTTCGACGCACCCGGACGGTGAGCGCTCGTGCGCCCCTTGTCAGGGGCGCGGTGAACCATCCCACATGACCCAGGTCACCTACGATCCGCCCTAGTGGGCCACAGGGCTGTCATGACCGCACCAAAACACCCTCCGACCTGCGCAGGGAGATCCCTGTCACACGGACACCCCACCCCCGGCATACGGCCACCACTAGCAAATGGGCTCATTGCGGACATGTGCCGCGCCTGTTTTGGTAGAGGACGTCGCACGGCGCCGACGTGCCCTCAGGGCCTCGGCGCCGACGCATGCCGGGCCCTTGTGGCCGGCCCGCCCGCGGCCCCCGTCCCCGTACGAAAGGTTCTCCGTGTCCGCCGTCTCCGCCTTCCGCCGCCTCTCCGCCCCGAAGAAGGCCCTCGCCGGTACGGTCCTGGCAGCCGCCACGGCCGGCACCCTGCTCGCCTCGGCGCCCGCCCAGGCCGCCACGGGCGACGCCTCCTCGGCCCAGCGGGTCGCGCAGAAGATGATCGCGGACTCGGCGCAATTCCAGTGCTTCTCCAAGATCGTCGACCATGAGAGCGACTGGAACCCGCACGCCACCAACTCCTCGTCGGGCGCCTACGGACTCGTCCAGGCGCTGCCGGGCGACAAGATGGCCGAGGCGGGCTCGGACTGGAAGACGAACCCGGCCACCCAGATCAAGTGGGGCCTCGACTACATGAAGGACCGCTACGGCAGCCCGTGCGGCGCCTGGGGCTTCTGGCAGTCCAACGGCTGGTACTGATCCGGCCGACCCTGTACCGAAAGCGGCGACCCACGATCCCCGGGTCGCCGCTTTCGTCCGTCACGGCACGCCGGCGCTCGGGCGCGTACCGGATCAGCTCCGAGTACGGCCCCTCACCGCGGCCCGCGGATCGCTGCGGTTGCGCTTCTCCCCCGCGGTGACCGTCCGGGCGCGCGGGCCCTGGAACAGGTACGTCACCGCGAAGCCCGCCGCCACGACCAGCGCGCCGCCCACCGCGTCCAGCACCCAGTGGTTGCCGGTGACGACGATCGCTGTCGCCGTGAGCAGCGGGTGCAGCAGGCCGAGCGCCTTCATCCAGCGTCTCGGGGCGAGCACGGCGACGACCACACCGCACCACAGGGACCACCCGAAGTGCAGGGACGGCATCGCCGCGTACTGGTTGGTGAGCTCGGTGAGGGTGCCGTAGTCGGGCTGGGTGAAGTCCTGCGGGCCGTTCACGGTGTCGACGACGCCGAGGCCCGGCATGAGGCGGGGCGGCGCGAGCGGGTAGAGCCAGAAGCCGACCAGGGCGAGGAGCGTCGCGACGCCGATCGCGGTGCGGGCCCAGCGGTAGTCGACGGGCCGCCGCCAGTACAGCAGGCCCAGGATCACCAGTGGCACGCCGAAGTGGAACGACTCGTAGTAGAAGTCGAAGAAGTCCCGCAGGCCGCCGGCCGCGACGACGGCGTGGTTGGCCCAGCGCTCGATGTCGATGCCCAGCGCCCGTTCGACGGAGTGGATCTGCGCCCCGTGCTCCTCGGCGGTGGCCCGCCCCGACGCGGAGGACGGGCCCGCGGCGGCGAGGCGGATCTGCGCGTAGGCGTAGTAGGTGACGCGGATCAGCACGAGCTCGAAGAGCAGGTTGGGCCGGCTCACCGCCCGGCGCAGGAAGGACACGAGCGGGATGTGCCGGAACCGGGACGGCACCGGGTCTGCGTACCGCGTCGGCACCGGGGTCCGCCAGTACGGCGAGGTGCGCGGCAGGAACGGCACGACGACGGCCGTGGCGAGCGCCGCGCACAGCACGAGATCGGCGCGCAGCGGCTGGAAGACCACCTTGTCCGGCACGAGCGTGTCCGCCGGCAGTGTCATGACCAGCACGATCGCGACGGGCCACGCGTACCGGTCGCCGGCCCGCCGGCCGACCCGGCCGACGACGGCGAGCAGCACCCACAGCAGCTGGTGCTGCCAGGCGGTGGGCGAGACGACGATCACCGCGCAGCCGGTGACGGCGACGGCGAGCAGGAGCTGCCCGTCGCGGGCGTAGCGCACGGCGCGGCGCAGCGCGAGGACGGCGACGGCGGCACCGAGGACCAGCAGGAGGACGATCTCGAGGGGCCCGGTCAGGCCGAACCGGAGCAGGGCGCCGTGCAGGGACTGGTTGGCGAGGCCGTCGGCGGGCCCGCCCAGGCCGAGCCCCGCGATGTGGTGGACCCAGTAGGTGGCCGAGTCACGGGGCATCGCAGCCCAGGCCAGCAGCGTGCAGGCGGTGAACGCGGCCCCGGCGGACAGGGCGGCCCGCCGCCGTCCGGTGCACCACAGCAGGGGCGTGAACAGCAGCAGGGTCGGCTGGAGGGCCGCCGCGACGCCGATGAGCACCCCGCTGAACCGCTCCCCGCGCACGGCGAAGCAGCCGAGGAGGACGAGCAGGACCGGGATGATGCTGGTCTGGCCGAGGTGGAGGGCGGTGCGCACCGGCAGCGACACCATCAGCAGGCTGATCGCGACGGGCGCGGCGAGCACGGCGGTGCGCCGGCCGACCGGCGGTGGCAGGGCGCGGGCGGCCACCAGCCCGAGGGCGACGACGAGGAGGAGGGTGCCGAAGGTCCAGCCCCAGCCGAGCGCCTCCTCGGCGGCCCGGGTCAGTGGCTTGAGGACGAGCCCGCCGAACGGGGTGCCGGTGAACCGCTCGGAGTCGTACAGCGAGCCTTCGAGGTGCAGGACGCCGGCCGGGCCGACCCAGGTCTCCAGGTCGGTCAGCCGCTCGCCGCGCGGGCTGCCGAGGACGGCGGCCACCTGGCGGGCGCCGAGGAACGCGGCGACCATCCACAGGCCGAGCCGGATCGCCCGCACACGTGCCTGGACGGTGCCGGCCGCCGTGGCCCCGGCTGCCTCGGCCGGCCGCCCTCGGTGCTCCGCCTTCGCCACGCCTCGTCGGCCTCCCGCCCCGATGTGCCCCGCGGGTCGACGGGGATCTTCGCAACGCCGGACGGCTCGTACCGTCCTTCGGGGAGAAGCAGGCATGCCCCATTTCGCCTGACATCTTCACCTTTTTCCGTGACGATAGTCGGCGGTCCGCCCGTTCGCCTCCGGTGAGGCGGCGCGCGGGTGGCCCCGGGCGCCGCGCCGTCGGGGATCCTGGAACGTCAGCCGCGATCCGGCCGGTGCGCCCGGCCGGCAGTCCGAAAGGCCATGCGATGAGCGAGTCTCAGCTCTGGGGCGATGTCGACGCGTACTTCACCGACCAGATCGCACAGGAGGACGACGCCCTGGAGGCGGCCCGGCGCGAGAGCGACGCGGCGGGCCTGCCGAGCATCAGCGTCACGGCGCCGCAGGGGAAGCTGCTGCGGCTCCTCGCCGAGATCCAGGGCGCCCGCAGCATCCTGGAGATCGGCACGCTCGGCGGGTACTCCACGATCTGGCTGGCCCGCGCGCTGCCCGCGGACGGCCGGCTGGTCACGCTGGAGTACGACGCCCGGCACGCCGAGGTCGCCACCCGCAACCTGGCGCGGGCGGGCCTGGACCGGATCGTGCAGGTGCGGGTCGGCCCGGCCCTGGAGTCGCTGCCGAAGCTGGCCGACGAGAACCCCGCGCCCTTCGACCTGGTGTTCATCGACGCCGACAAGGCGAACAACCCGCACTACGTGGAGTGGGCGCTGCGGCTCACCAGCACGGGCAGCCTGATCGTCGTCGACAACGTGGTGCGGGGCGGCGCCGTCCTCGACGCGGACAGCGACGCGCCGGACATCCGGGGCACCCGGGCCGCCGTGGAACTGATCGGCCGGCACCCCCGGTTGACCGCGACGGCGGTGCAGACGGTGGGCGCCAAGGGCTACGACGGGTTCCTGCTGGCCCGGGTGCGGGCGTGACCGGGGCGGGCGCGCTCAGCCCTCGTGGTAGAAGCCGACGTTGACGCTGCGCGGGGCGGTGCGGTCGTGGACGACGATCTCGCCGCTGCCGCCCCTCGGCAGCGACACGGTCTGGCCGTACCCGATGGGCCGCACCTGACCGGCGACGGTCATCCCCACCTCGGAGGACGGGTCGGCCTGCGAGCCGCGCAGCCAGGTCACGTGCCAGCTGCCGTCGGCGGCGCACTGGAACTCCAGGTGGACGCGGGAGACGAACAGCCAGTCGTCGGGGGTCGCCAGCCGGCACACGGACTTGTCCCGGCCGACCCGGAGCACGGCGCCCGGCTCGCTGGGCGCGTCGGCCATGAGCATGCCGGCCGTGGCGCCCTCGTCCGCCGCGGACACGGCGGCCATGGTGAGTTCGAGCACGTGCGCTCCTCCTGAAACGTCCTTGCCCGACGGCCGGTTCGACCATCGACGCCGCATGATAAATCGCCCGGCGCGATCGTGTCCGGCACAATGAACTCATGACCGAGCGAAAGCCCCCCGGTGTGCCGTTCGAGTCCTGGGTCGACCATCAGATCAGCGAGGCGCAGGGGCGCGGCGACTTCGACCGCCTGCCCGGCGCCGGCCGGCCGCTGCCGCGCGATCTGGAGGAGCCGTATGACGAACTGTGGTGGGTGAAGCGCAAGATGGCCCGTGAGGGCCTGTCGGTGCTGCCCCCGGCGCTGGCGCTGCGCAAGGAGGCGGAGGACGCGCTGGAGGCGGCGTACGCGGCGCCCACGGAGCGCGCCGCCCGCAAGATCGTCACGGACGTCAACGTCAAGATCCGCGACATGCTGCTGAAGCCGCCGCCCGGCCCTCCCCTGGGCCGCCGGCCGTACGACGTCGACGAGGTCGTACGGGAGTGGCGGCAGCGCCGGGAGGGACGCCGGGCGGCGGCGGACGGGACGGACGGGTCAGACGTGTAGCAGCCGTTCGGCCAGCTCGCGGTAGTCGCGCAGCGCCAGACGCAGCTGCTCGGTGTCGGCGGTCGCGTCGGAGTCCTGCCAGGACCCGCGCAGCGTGCGGCGCCGCTCGGCCAGAGCCTCGGTGAGGCGTCCCAGCAGGTCCTCGACGGCCCCGTCGGCCTCCTCGACGGCGGCCCGCGGCCGGTCGACGAAGTGGGTCACGGCGTCCCGCACCCGCAGCTCCAGCCGGTCCCGCTCGCCCTCCGGAAGGAGGGCGGCGTGCGCGGCGCCGGTGGTGCCGTGGGTCCCGGTGCCGGTGCCGGGGGTGGCGTGCTCGCCGGTGCCCGGGGTGCCGGGGGCGTGGGTGCCGTGCGTCTCGTGCGTGCCGTGAGTAGCGGTGCGGTGGGTGCCGTGAGTACCGGTGCCATGGGTCCCGGTGCCAGGCACGTCCTGCGTGCCGCGCGTCCCGTCGGTCTCGGGTGCCGTCCCGGCGAGGGACTTGGTGTCCGGGCCGGTGCCGGGGGTGTGGCGCTCCCCGGCGTCGCGCAGGCCGGCGGCCTCCTGCGTGCCGCCCTCGCGCGTGCCGGTCCGTCCGTCGTCCGGGGCGGTGGGCCACCGGTCCGGGGCGGTCCCGGTCCGGGCGTCCTCGCGTGCGTCGGTGTCGGTGACGTCCTTCATGTGCCTCAGCTCCTCCCCGCATGGGTGCGTTCGGGGGTCCGTCGGGGCCCTCCGACGAGTTCCTCGAACAGGCCGCGCCCCTCCAGCAGGGCCGCGCGCATCTCCTCCGTGTCGGACCCGTTGCGGGCGACGTGGTGCAGGTGCCGGTAGCCCTGCACATGGGGAGCGTGGTGGACGGCGAGCGCCTCCAGCTGCTCCTCGTACCGGTCGCCGGCCGGGAAGCCACGGGCCGCCGCCACCTCGGCGAGCAGCCGCTCGGCCTCCGTGACCGCCTCGCGGGGCGCGTCGACGAAGTGCTCCTGGGCCGCCGTCCAGCGCGTCTCGAAGCGCTCGGCGTCGGCCGGGTCCAGGGCGCGCTTCTTCAGCCCGCCGTGCCGCTCGACGAGTTGGGCGAGCTCGTGCTCGGCCGCCTTGGTGTCCCCGTCGTGGCGGGCCACGGCCCGTTCGTATTCGGGGCCGAAGCGCCGCTTCAGGCCCCGGCTGCCCTGGGCACCACGGGTGCGCAGGGCCAGGGCGGCCACGCCGAGGACGACGACGACCGCAATCACGATCAGAATGATCACGCCAGTTGACATGGACGTCGGGTTGCCGGTAAAGGGCGTCTCAAACGGCCATCGGGCGTACAGGATACGGCCGTTCACGGTATACGGCTTTTGTCCGTCCTTCCGTCCTCCCGCGAGGCCGTCCCCCGAACTAACGAGGTGCCTCCGCCCGGACCCCGGTGCCACGATGGCGGCCATGTCCTGGACCGTCACCCCCGAACTCCCCGACTCCCCCGCCGCCGTCGCGCTCTGGCGGGCGTACTACACGGAGGTCAGCGACCGCTGGTACCTGCTGCACGAGGGGCGGCGTACCGACCCGGCGGAGCTGGAGCGGGAGATCGCCGCGCCCACCTGGGACGAACTGCGGCCCCCGCGCGGCGCGTTGCTGGTGGCCCGGTGGGCGGGCGAGCCGGCCGGCACGGCGGGTGTGCGGCTGCTGGACGCCGAAACGGCCGAGCTGACACGGGTGTTCGTCGGCGACGCGCTGCGCGGCCGGGGCGGCGGCCCGGTGCTGGTGCGGGCCGCCGAGGAGGCGGCGCGGGCTCTCGGCGCCGCCCGCGTGGTCCTCGACACCCGGCACGACCTGGTGGAGGCCCGCGCCCTGTACGCCCGGCTCGGTTACGCGGAGACCGCCCCGCACAACGACGACGTGTACGCCGAGCACTGGTTCGCCAAGACGCTGGCCTGACGCCCGCCACGGCTCCCGTCTCGGCGCGCCTCCCGTCTCGGCACGCTTCCCGTCGCGGCTTCCGCCTCGCCCCGGCTCACGCCTCCGCGGGCCGCACCCCGTTGTGCGGCTGCTCCCGGTCGGAGCCGCACAGTTCGGAGTTGAGCTCCTTCACCAGCTGGACCAGGTCGGTGGGCCGGTCGGGCCCCCACCAGTCGCCCAGCATCTCGGCCAGAGACTCCTCCCGGACGCGGGCCAGGTCCTCGGCGACCTCGCGGCCCCGGTCGGTGAGCACGAGGTCGACCCCCTCACGGACGGCCAGTCCGCGGCCCTCGATCTGCCGGGCGGCCTCCAGGACGACCCGCAGCGGCACGGAGGTGCGCTCGGTGAGGACGACCGGCTCGACCCAGCCGTACCGTTTGATCCGCAACAGCAGCCAGCTCGCCGCGGGCAGCAGGTCGTACCCGGCCCGCTCGGTGATGGTCGCGTAGATCCGCCGGCGGCCCTCCCGGGTACCGAGCACCGACAGCGCCCGGCACACCTCGTCGTACGAGGAGCGCTCGACCGGGTTGCTGGCCAGGGTCTCGGTGACGTCGGGGGCGGTCACCGAGCCGCGCAGCTTGTCCTCGCGCAGGAACCAGGCCAGCAGGAAGCCCAGCAGGGCCACGGGGACGGCGTACAGGAACACGTCGGTGATGGCCGTCGCGTAGGCGTCGAGCGCGGCCGGGCGCAGAGCGGCGGGCAGTCCGGCGATGCCGCGCGGGTCGGCCTGCAGGCCGTCGAGGGAGGCGCCGGGCGGCAGTTCCACGCCGCGGAAGGCGTCCACGAGGAGGTCGTCGAGCCGGTTGGCGAAGATCGTGCCGAAGATGGCGACGCCGAACGAGGCGCCGATGGAGCGGAAGAACGTGGCGCCGGAGGTGGCGACACCGAGGTCCTCGTAGGGGACGGCGTTCTGCACGATCAGCACGAGGACCTGCATGACCAGGCCGAGGCCGAGCCCGAAGACGAAGAAGTACACGCTCATCAGGGCGGTGGAGGTGCCGGTGTCGAGCTGGTGCAGAAGCAGCAGGCCCAGGGCGGTGACCCCGGTGCCGGCGATCGGGAAGACCTTCCAGCGGCCGGTGCGGCTGACGATCTGCCCGGACCCGGTGGACGACAGCAGCATGCCGGCGACCATCGGGAGCATGTGGACCCCGGACAGGGTGGGGCTGATGCCCTGGACGACCTGGAGGAAGGTCGGCAGGTAGGTCATCGCGCCGAACATGGCGAAGCCGACGATGAAGCTGATGACGGCGGACAGCGTGAACGTGCGCACCCGGAACAGCTTGAGGGGCAGTACGGGTTCGGCGGCCCGCCGCTCCACGGCGACGAAGACGAGCCCGAGCACGACGGAGGCCACGGCGAGCCCCACGATCTGCGCCGAGCCCCACGCCCACGTCGTCCCGCCGAGGGACGCGACCAGCACCAGGCCGGTGGCGACGGCGGCGATCAGGAGGGTGCCGAGGTAGTCGATGACGTGCTTGGTGCCCCGGCGCGGGATGTGCAGCACGACGGCGATGACGGCGAGCGCGACGACGCCGACGGGCAGGTTGACGTAGAACACCCACCGCCAGCTCAGATGCTCGGTGAACACGCCGCCGAGGAGCGGCCCGAGGACGCTGGTGGCGCCGAACACCGCCCCGAACAGCCCCTGGTAGCGGCCGCGTTCGCGGGGCGGGACGATGTCGCCGACGATCGCCATGGACAGCACGATGAGGCCGCCGCCGCCCAGCCCCTGCAGGGCGCGGAACGCGATGAGCTGGGTCATGTCCTGCGCCATGCCGCACAGGGCGGAGCCGACGAGGAAGATGACGATGGCGATCTGGTAGAGCCGTTTGCGTCCGTACTGGTCGCCGAGCTTGCCCCACAGCGGGGTGGCGGCCGTGGACGCCAGCAGATAGGCCGTCACGACCCAGGACAGGTGCTCCAGACCGCCGAGGTCGCTGACGATGGTCGGCAGGGCGGTCGACACGATGGTCTGGTCGAGCGCGGCGAGCAGCATGCCGAGGAGCAGCGCGCCGATGGAGACGAGGACGTTGCCGGGCACGTTCTCGTGCGGCTCGGCCCGCCTCTTCGGTGGCTGCGTGTCCCGCACACCCCCCGCACTGCCGTGCGCATCCCCGGCCATGAAAGACCTCCCGACGGTCTCGTTTTCCCCTCCATCGTGATCGCTGTATCCCGTTATGGCCTGTTGAGTCCTCCGGGGAGCGGGTCTTCTCCGGGGTATGCGAAGAAGCCGTGGAGGGCGTCTGCATAATCTGGGGAGTTCGCGAGGGGAGGGACCGACGCGTGACGGAGCCGAGGGGAACCGAGGGGGCCGGGGGCACAGAGCGCCCGGACGGCCGTGCGTGCCCGCGGTGCGGGACGGCGAGGGCGGCCGACCGCACCCCGGAGTGCGGCTGCGCCCAGGACGTGTCGGACGCGCTGCGTGAGGCGCGTACGGCCGAGGCGGCCGCGGCGGAGGACTTCGATCCGCTGCGCATACGCCCATACGTGGAGCTGGAGGGCGAGGGCGCGCCGGACGAGGGGGAGACGATGGCGCTGCGCGCGGTCCCGGCGCCGGCCTCCGCGCTGCCCACGCCGCTGGCGCCCGGGGCGAGCGCGCCGAGCGCCCAGGACCTGAGCCTGTTCGACCCGGCCACCGCCACCCTGCGGGTCGTGGACCGGGGCGGCAGCGGCACCGCGGGGGACGGCCGGCGCCGGCGGACGGTCCTGCTCGGCGCGGGCGCCGCGGTGGTCGCCGTGGTCGCGGCGGCGGGCCTGGCGAGCGGGCTGTTCGCGTACGACGCCCCGTCGCGGGACGAGGCACAGCCGAAGGACGTCCGGGCGGGCGTGCCGGCGCCGTCGGCGAGCACGTCGGAGACGACACGCGCGCCGGGCGCCACCGCCGTCGCCCCGTCGGCCTCCGCGTCGGCGTCGGCGTCCGCGTCCCCGTCCACCGACCCGACGGAGTCGTCGTCCCCGTCCCCCTCCGAGACCGGTGCCTCCCCGACACCGTCCCCCTCGGCCGAACCGGAACAGAGCCCCAGCACGGCCGCGAGCACCGCCCCGGCGGACGGCAACCTGGCGGCCGACCCGGAGCCGCCCGTGCTGCGCCGGGGTTCCCAGGGCCCGGAGGTCGTCGAACTGGAACTGCGCCTGACCCAACTGCGCCTGTACAACCGGCCGGCCCGGGGCACCTACGACCAGCACGTGACGGACGCGGTCTCCCGCTACCAGTGGGCCCGGGGCATCTGGCCACAGGAGTGGGGCGTGTACGACGCGAAGACACGGGAGCGCCTGGAGTCGGAGACCAGCGAGCCCTGACACGTGACGACGAAGCCCGTGATGATCAGCCTGTCCGGCGCTTGAGGACGAGGCCCGTCCAGGGCCGAAGCGGGGGTCCGGGGGCGGCAGCCCCCGGGGACGGGACGGGCAGGGGCGGCGGGGGCGGGAAAACCCGGCCCGAGCCCCACGCGGGCCGTCAGCCGACGACGAGCCGGATCGCCCCGCCCTCGCCGGCCTCGACCCGCACCTGCCGCAGGTCCTGAACCAGCACGTCGGGCCCATGAAGCCCGGCCCGCGGCCCGACCCCCACGACCCGCATCCCCGCGGCCCGCCCGGCCTGGATACCGGCACCGGAGTCCTCGAAGACGACACAGTCGGCCGGATCGACACCGAGTTCGGCGGCCCCCTTGAGGAAGCCCTCGGGGTCCGGCTTGCTGGCACCCACGGACTCGGCGGTCACCCGCACATCCGGCAGCGCGAGCCCGGCGGCCCCCATCCGCGCGGTGGACAGCGCGACATCGGCCGACGTGACCAGGGCGTGCGGCAGCCCACTCAGGGAGGCGAGGAACGCGGCCGCGCCGGGCACCGGCACCACGCCGTCCATGTCGGCGGTCTCCTCGGCGAGCATGCGCGCGTTGTCCGCGTGGTTCTGCTCCATGGGCCGCCCGGGCAGCAGCAGCGCCATCGAGGCGTACCCCTGCCGTCCGTGCACGACCTTCATCACCTCGTCGCCGTCCAGCCCGTGCCGGTCGGCCCAGCGGCGCCAGATGCGCTCCACCACGGCGTCGGAGTTGACGAGGGTGCCGTCCATGTCGAGCAGGAGGGCGCGGGCGGTGAGCACGGTGGGGACGGCGGCGGCCGGCATCGACGACTCCAAGCGGGGGGTGTGGCGCGGGGGTGCCGGGGCGGCCTGGCGGCCCCCGGGAGGGACAAGGTGGATCCGCCCGCCGGTCAGGGAAAACGGGCGGAGCCACTTTGTTTTTCTACGGTACAAAACCGAGGCCCGTTCGCGCCACCGCATCCGGAAACGTTCACCGGCCGTTCGGCTCGCGTCGTACGGGTCACGGGTACCCGCCGTACGGGTCACGCGTACCCGCCGGCCGTCAGGCGATCGCCTCGTAGAGGCTCCACACGCCCAGGCCGAGCATCACGAGCGCCGCGATCCTGGTGATCAGCTTCAGCGGCACCCGGCGCATCAGCGCCTTGCCGCCGACGATCCCGAGGGCGGCCACGCTCCACAGCGCCAGCACGGCGCCGATGCCGACGGAGAGCGGGTCGTCGTAGCGGGCGGCGAGGTTGGCGGTCATGATCTGCGTCAGGTCCCCGAACTCGGCGACCAGGATCAGCATGAAGCCGGCGCCGGACACCTTCCAGAAGGACTGGTTCTCCGGCTTGCGGATCTCCTCCTCGCCGTCGTCCTTCTTCAGCAGCAGCACGGCCGCGCCGCCCAGGAAGAGCAGGCCGGTCACGGCGTGCACGATCTGCTGGGGCAGCAGCGTCAGCACGCTGCCGGCCGCCACGGCGAGCACGACGTGCACGGTGAAGGCGGCGGCGACACCGGCGAAGACATACGACGCGCGGTAACGGGTGCCGAGCACGAGTCCGGCGAGCGCGGTCTTGTCGGGCAGTTCGGCGAGGAAGACGACGCCGAAGACGACGGCCGCCACGGTCAGGCTGATCAAGGGTCCTCAATCGGTCGGGGCTGCCCCGCCGAGAGTGTGTTCCGCACTGCGACACCTCGGCACGGCAGCGCACGGGTCGCCCGCACCGGAGGTACGGACGTGCACTGCTTGCCGAAGGTCTCGCTGGCCGACCCCATGACCGAGGTCCGCCTCCGGGCGCCGGCTCAGACGAGCTGAGCAGTATGTCGACGGTCCGGCGAAGAGCTACTCCCCTTCTGCTGCCCCCATCATACGCGAAACGTTTCGCCGTAAACCTTGTTATGTCATGTACGCGCCACTAACTTCTTACCGCGCGCACACCTCCCCGCAACACGGCGTCGCGAGCATGCCCATGCCCGGACGCCAACACCCCCACCCCACAAGGGAGTTCGCATGCCCACGTTCTACGCGCGTCGACGCGTCAGCATACTCGCGGCGCTGACCGGCGTCATCGCCTCCGCCGGACTCTTCAACGGCCCGACGGCCTCCGCCGCCCTCCCCACCCCGGTCAGCGCCGCCACCGCGCGCGGCTACCTCTCCCAGCTCACCGTCGCCGCCGAGAACCGCACCGGCTACGACCGCGACCTCTTCCCGCACTGGATCACCCAGTCCGGCACCTGCAACACCCGCGAGACCGTCCTCAAGCGTGACGGCACGAACGTCGTCACCAACTCCGCCTGCACCGCCACCAGCGGCAGCTGGTACTCCCCCTACGACGGCGCCACCTGGACCGCCGCCTCCGACCTCGACATCGACCACGTCGTCCCGCTCGCCGAGGCCTGGGACTCCGGCGCCGGCTCCTGGACCACCTCCCGCCGCCAGGCGTTCGCCAACGACCTCACCCGGCCCCAGCTCATCGCCGTCACCGACAACGTCAACCAGTCCAAGGGCGACCAGGACCCCGCCACCTGGATGCCCTCCCGCACCGCCTACCGCTGCACCTACGTCCGCGCCTGGGTGCAGGTGAAGTACTACTACGACCTCTCCGTCGACTCGGCCGAGAAGTCCGCCCTCACCTCGTACCTCGCGAACTGCTGAGCGCCGCGATCACCGTGAATCCGTGATCGCAGGGGCCTGTCGGTCCCCCTCCGTCGTTCCGTACCGTACGGGGCGACGGAGGAGGCATCACGTGGCGGAACTGCGCCTGGGACCACTGCTGAGGTACGCCGACGACTCGGCCGCGACCATATGGGTCGAGACGAGCCGCCCCTGCACCGCGGAGGTACGGGTCGCCGGCCGGTCCGCCGGCACCGCGGACACCTTCCAGATAGCCGGCCACCACTACGCGCTGATCCCCGTGACCGGACTCGCCCCCGGCACCGACCACCCCTACGAGGTGCACCTCGGCGGTGCCCGGGTGTGGCCGCCGCCCGGCTCGCCGTTCCCGCCCTCCGTCATACGCACGTCCGCGACCGGCGACCCCGTACGTCTCGCGTTCGGCTCCTGCCGCTGGGCCGCCGCCCCCGCCGGTGAGAAGGACCCTGTCGGCCCCGACGCCCTCGACACCCTGGCCACCCGCATCGCCGCGGGACCCGACGGCGAACGCCCCGACGTCCTCGTGCTCCTCGGCGACCAGGTGTACGCCGACGAGACCTCCAAGGCGACCCGCCGCCTGCTCGCCGCCCGCCGCGACCTGGACGACCCGCCCGGCGCCGAGGTCGCGGACTACGAGGAGTACACCGCCCTCTACTACGAGTCCTGGCTCGACCCCGAGGTGCGCTGGCTGCTGTCCACGGTGCCCAGTTGCATGATCTTCGACGACCACGACGTGATCGACGACTGGAACACCTCCGCGGCCTGGCTCGCCGACATGCGGGCCACCCCCTGGTGGCGCGAACGCCTGCTCAGCGGCCTCATGTCGTACTGGGTGTACCAGCACCTCGGGAACCTCTCCCCCGGCGAACTCGCCGCCGACCCGCTCTACGCCGCCGTCCGCGCGGTCCCCGACGGCACCGAACTGCTGCGCGACTTCGCCTGCCGGGCGGACGCCGAACCCGCCTCCGTGCGCTGGAGCTACCGGCGCGACTTCGGCCGCGTACGCCTGCTCATGGTGGACACCCGCGCCGCCCGCGTCCTCGACGAACAGACCCGCGCCATGCTCGACCCCGGCGAGTCGCGCTGGCTGCGCGAACAGGCGCTCGACGCGCCCGAGACCTGCGACCACCTGCTCATCGGCACCTCCCTGCCCTGGCTGCTGCCCCACCTCGTGCACGACGCCGAGGCCTGGGACGCCGCCCTGTGCCGGGGCTCCCGCGGCGAGCGCTGGGCCCGCTTCGGGGAGAAGCTGCGGCGGGCGGCCGACCTGGAGCACTGGGCGGCCTTCCCCGAGTCCTTCGACGCCCTGACCGACCTCGTCGCCGAGGCCGGGTCCGGCCCGGACGCCCCCGCCACCGTGTGCGTCCTGTCCGGCGACGTCCACCACGCCTACGTCGCCGAACCCACCTGGCCCGGCGACGAGGGCCCCCGCGCCCGCGTCCTCCAGCTCACCTGCTCCCCCGTGCACAACGCGATCCCCGCCGCCATCCGGTTCGGCTTCCGCTTCGGCTGGAGCGCGCTCGCGCGCGGCCTCGGCGGCCGGGTCGCCGGACACGGCCGCTCCCGGCGCCCCACCATCGACTGGCGCCGCACCGGCGGGCCCTGGTTCGGCAACCAGCTGATGACCCTGACCCTCAGCGGACGCAGCGCCCGGCTACGGCTCGAGCAGGCCCGCGCGAGACGCGGCGCACCCGCACGGCTGCGGACGGTCATGGAGACCGACCTCACCCGCTGACACCCGTCCGTGCGACGAGCTGGACAGATCACACCGAACACACGAGCCCCCGATGAACCGGATGTCACACCAGCGGCGTACGCTGTATGGCTGACACAGGCCGCTCCTGCCGCTCCCCCGCGACACCGCGGCACGGTTGGCCACGGGGGTGAAACCGGGGAGTTGCGGTGCTCGAAAGTCTCGCGGACGTGGGATCGCTGACGGCGGCCCCATGGATCTACGCGGCCGTCGGGCTGTCGGTCCTGCTGGACGTGTTCCTGCCGGTCCTGCCCAGCGGCGTCCTCGTCATCACCGCGGCCACGGCGGCGGCCGCCGGCTCCGGCGCCGCGACCGGCCAGGTCCCCGACGACGTCCCCGACATCCTGGCCCTCATCCTGTGCGCCGCCACGGCCTCCGTCCTCGGCGACCTCGTCGCCTACCGGCTCGCCTGGCGCGGCGGACCCCGCCTGGACCGCGCCCTCGCCCGCTCCCGCCGGCTCGCCGCCGCGCAGGAACGTCTCGGCGCCGCGCTGTCCCGTGGCGGCGGCGCCCTCGTCGTCCTCGCCCGCTTCGCCCCGGCCGGCCGCTCCCTGGTCTCCTTCGGCGCCGGCGCCACCCGCCGCAGCCCCCGCGACTTCCTGCCCTGGTCCGCCGTCGCCGGCCTCGCCTGGGCCGTCTACAGCGTCGCCCTCGGCTACCTCGGCGCCCAGTGGCTCGGCGCGACCTGGGTGGCCACGCTCGTCTCCGTCGCGGCCCTGTTCGGCGCCGGCGCCGTGGCCACGTTCCTGGTCCGCCGCAGCCCGGCCTAGAAGTCCGTCCCCGACCACACCCTCCCGTGACCCTGAGTGGCCGGGAGGCCCCTCCGCGTGCACGATGGGTCACATCGAAGGCCGCCTGGCCCGGCCGATGTGTTCGCGTCCGAAAGGGACCCCCATGAGCGCTCGCGCGCCGAAGGCGACGACACCACCCCGACGGCCCCGCGCACGCACCGCCCTGGCCGCACTCCTCCTCGCGGTGCTGGGCGCCACGGGACTCGCCGCGTGCGGCGGGGACGACGACGGCGACGGCGCCGCGTCCGCCCGCCCCACGCCGACACCCCCCGACACGGCCTCCTTCTCCGGCTCACCGGCACCCGGCCTGTCCTCCCTGGAGGCCTCCGCCCGCGAGCGCGCCTCGGCCGCCGCGTCCTCCGCCTCCGCCCGCGCCTCCGAGTTCGAGGCCTCGGTGTCGGCGGAGGTCAAACGGGCCAACGACGCCGCACAGAAGCAGCTCGAGGACGTCAAGGGACGCGGCAACGCCACCGCCGACGTCTCCCTCACCGGCAAGCCCCGCGCCGACACCGGCAACCTGCTGGCCGTCGTCGTCGCCATCACCAACCGCACGGACAAGACCGCGTCCTACGCCGTGCAGGTCGACTTCCGCGACCCGGACGGCAAGGTCGTCGAGACCCGGTTCGTCGGCGCCGAGGACCTCGAGCCCGGCGAACGCGCCGAGCCCGTCGCCATCAGCCGCAAGCCCCCCGAGCCCCGGCTGACCGCGGAGATCGCCAAGGCGCAGCGCTACTGACGCCGGGCCGGCTCACCCCGCCTGCCGGGCGGCCTGCCCCCTGACCTCCAGGCCGTCGAGGAGCTCGGCCGTGGCCTGCGCGATCACGTCGACGGCACGGTCGAAGACCTCGCGGTTGTGCGCGGCCGGGGCCCGGAAACCCGACACCTTGCGCACGTACTGGAGGGCGGCGGCGCGGATCTCGTCCTCCGTCGCCTCCTCGGGCATCGCGGGCGGACGGAGTGTCTTGATGCTGCGGCACATGCGCCCAGTCTCCCCCCGACGGGCCCGCCGCGTGAATTTCTCAGGGACGCCGCGCGACGAAGACGAACTCCCGGCCCGGCCGGTCGGGCGCGTCCCGCACCTCGTCCACCACGAACCCCGCCGCGACCAGATCGGCCTCCACCTCGTCACGCTCGCGGAACCGCAGCGTCGACTCCGAGGCCAGCACCGCCCCGTCCGCGCCGAACACGAAGTTCGACCGGAAGGACACCAGCGGCAGCCGCACGTCCAGCAACTCGAACCACGTCTCGACCGCCCCGACCCCCGGCACCTCCGTCACCCGGCGGGACCGCTCGGGCGTCCACTCCTCCCAGGCCCGCCGGGCCGGATCCCGCGTCTCGAGCACCAGGCGCCCGCCCGGCCGCAGCGCCTCACGGGCCCCCCGCAACGTCCCCCGCCAGCCGGCCGGTTCCACGACGGCCTGTGCCACGTTCGCCGTCATCGTCGCGAGGTCCACCCGCAGCGGCGGAAGCGCCGTCGCGTCCCCGTGGATCCAGCGCACCCGCTCCGCCCCCGGCTTGGCCCGGGCGACATCGACGGACGCCAGGGCGGGATCGACACCGACGACCTCGATCCCCCGGTCGGCCAGCAGCAACGCGAACACCCCCGTGCCACACCCGATGTCCAGCACGCTCCGCGCCCCGAACTCCTCGGCGATCGCGGCATAGACGTCGAGGTCACTGCGGTCGGGGTCGAGCGGGTCGTACAACGCGGCGAGCCACGGATGCCCGAAAGAGTCGTCCACCATGCGCCCGACCGTAGGCGGCCGGACCACGCCCGGACCACCGGATTTCCGCGTCCACATACGCCCCCCACACACCCGTTCGCATGAACCTCCCGAAGCGACTCGCACCCCTAAATCGAACAGGCGTAGCATTGAGCCGTGGCTACGCCCTATGACTTTCCGAGTGACCTCCGCGCCGGTCAGGAGGAGCTGCATCAGGTCCGGGCCGAGCTGTCGGCCCTGCTGAGAAGGCTCCCCTGGTCGGTCGTGCCCCTGGACGGCTTCAGCGACGACAACGGCTGGCGCAAGATCGAGCGCCCGGCCTCCCCCGGCTGGACGGAGGACGAACAGGCCGAGGTCGAGAAGCTGCGCCGCCGCGAACACGAACTCGCGGTGTTCGTCAGCGGCCACCGCTTCTGGTCGCAGCTCGACGGGGCGGCCCGGGTCGACGCCCGGATGAAGCTCAAGCACACGCACGAGAGGCCGGAGGAGACCCCCTGACACGCGAAAGGACCCCGGTCACCCGACCGGGGTCCTTCCTTCCGTGTGGGCGCGGACGGTTTCGAACCGCCGACATCCTGCTTGTAAGGCAGGCGCTCTACCCCTGAGCTACGCACCCGAGAACGAGTCGACAGCCTACATTGTCCCCGGCGTCGAGCCGCAAACCCATATCCGGGGTCCCGGGCCTCCCCGGGCGGCCCACCACCGGACCGGGGGCTACCCCCACCCCCGGTCCGGTGGTGGGCCGGATCCTCTCGCGGCGGATGCGTCCGTACGGTCGGAGCATCGTCGGAGTCCGGGCCGTGGACGGGTCCGGAACAGTTCAGGGGGAGATCGTCATGGCCCGTACCGTTCCCGCTCGGATCGCCGTCGCCGGGGTGCTCGTGGCGCTGGTCGCGGGGGTGAGTGCGTGCGGGGCGTCCGCCGATGACGACAAGGAGCCGGAGCACCGGTCGTTCGCGCTGGAGGGGCGGACGCTGACCGTGGACTCGGACGACTCGGCGCTGGAGATCGTCGCCGCCGAGGGGCACGAGGCCGGAGCGGTGGAGGTGACGCGGTGGTTCGAGGGGTCGGTGATGTTCGGGGACGATCCGAAGGTGACCTGGTCGATGAAGGACGACCGGCTGGTGCTGCGGGAGAAGTGCTCCGGGGTGGTCGCCGACTGTGCCGCCAAGCACCGGATCGAGGTGCCGCGCGGGGTCACCGTTCGGGTGCTGGACGGGGACGGGAGTGTGCGGGCGCGGGGGTTCGAGGACCCGTTGCACATCAAGACGGGGGACGGGTCGGTGCAGGTCAGCGACTCCAGTGGGGCGCTGGACCTGGAGACCGGGGACGGTTCCGTGCGGGTGTTCGATGTGACGTCGCGTGAGGTGCGGGCGAAGTCCGGGGACGGGTCGGTACGGCTGTCGCTGGGGAGCGTGCCGGATCTGGTGGAGACGCGGAGCGGGGACGGTTCGGTGACGGTCGAGGTGCCGCGGGCCGGGTACCGGGTGGACGCGGAGGCCGGGGACGGGTCGGTCGACGTGTCCGTGCCGCGGGACGCCTCCAGCTCCCGGCGGATCAGTGCGCACAGCGGTGATGGGAACATCACCGTGCGAACGGTGAACTGACCGGCCCGTGTGTTCGTCCTTCACCGGTGGGAGAATGACACCGGCAGGGTGAATGACAGCACGGGAGAGGGATGTGACGGCGACACCTCCGCAGCCGAACTCGCCGTCCGTGCCGCCCGTGACGCGGCGGCACCGTCCTGTACGCCGGGTCCGATCCCGTGCGCTCGGGGCCCTGGCCCCCCTGATGCCGGCCCTCGCCCTTCCCGTCGTCGCCGTCCTCGCGCTGCCTGCCGCGTTCGCGGGCGGGGGGACGCGGCGCTGGTTCGGCGGGCGGGCGGAGAACCAGCGGGCGGAGGCGCAGGCCGCGAAGGACGCCGCCGCGGCCGCCTTCTACGAGCTGGACACCGCGCAGCGGGATCTGCGGATCTCGATAGAGACGATCGCGGCCGTGGACGACTCGCCGGCAGCGCGGCGGGCGATCGAGGGCTTCGACGCGCTGGGCCGGCGGATCGACGAGGCGAGCCACCGCTATATCGAGGCGGTCGACGCGCACGATCTGGACCGTGACGACCTGGAGGCCGCGGCGGCGGGCCGGGCCCGTGCGGAGCTGAGCCGGGCGAAGGACGACCTGGACGGCGTACGGCGGGAGCTGGAGCGGTTCGCGGACGGGCTGGGGCCGCTGCTGGGGAAGGCGGAGACGCAGCTGGCGCGGTTGGCGCCGGCGGTGGAGCGGGCCCGGCAGGGGCTGCTCGCGGCGTCGAACGCGCTGGACGCGGTGCGGGAGTCGGGTCTGCGGGCGGACGATCTGGCGGCGCGCCTCGCGGCTCTGGGGCCGGAGCTGACGCTGCTGAACGAGGGTGCGGGGCGGCATGGTGTGCCGCAGACGCTGGAGCGGGCGGAGCGGGTCGCGCGGGAGGCCGGGGCGATCCGGGCGGAGGCGGAGCGGCTGCCGGAGCGGGCGGCGGAGATCGACCGCCGGCTGGTGTCGCTGCGGACGCGGGCGCAGGCGCTGACGACGCGGGCGGAGCAGGTGGAGCCGGTGCTGAGCGAGTTGCGGCGGCGGTTCACGGCGGCGTGCTGGCAGGACCTGCAGGGGGTGCCGGAGGCGGCCGCGGAGAATGTACGGCAGGCCGAGGTGAAGCTGCGGGAGGCGCGGGCGGCGCGGGACGCACAGCGCTGGCCGGACGCGACGGCGTTGCTGTCGACGGTGCGGGCGTTGCTGAACACGACGGACGAGTCGGTGTCGGCGGCGGGTGACCGGCTGCGCCGGCTGAACGCGGTGCAGAAGGATCCGCAGCAGGAGATCGACCGGACACGGTTCGCGATCCGGGACGCGCAGCGGCTGGCGATGGCGGGGCGGAACACGCCGGATCCGCGGCACGCGCGTCCGCTGGACGAGTCGGTGGCGCGGCTGGAGCGGGCGGCGGGCTCGCTGGAGGGCCGGCATCCGGACTACTGGCACTTCCTGACGGAGACGGAGGCGGTGCGGCAGTCGGTGGCGCGGGTGGTGGCGCAGATCCGTGAGGAGCGGGGCGGCGGTCATGGGCCGGGCTAACCTGGGGTCATGCCTCGCTACGAGTACCGCTGCCGCAGTTGCGGCGACACGTTCGAACTGAGCCGGCCGATGGCGGAGTCGTCCGCTCCGGCGAGTTGCCCGGCCGGGCACGACGACACGGTGAAGCTGTTGTCGACGGTGGCCGTCGGCGGGACGGCGAGCGCCCCCGCGGCGCCCAAGGCGTCCGGCGGGGGCGGTGGCGGCTGCTGCGGCGGGGGCTGCTGCGGCTAGTGCTGTGACCGGAAAAGTTCACCGGCTCGCGGCGCCCGGCACGGCACCTCGCCGCGTTGTCGCATGACCCGAGTACATCCAGTACGCGGGTCATGCTCCGCCTTGCGATGCACCGCACCGGACGCCGCGAGCTTCCCGGCGAACCTTCCCTGTCACAGCACTAGCCCGTTGCGCCGGCTGTCGTGCCGGCCGCCTTCAGGAACTCCCGCAGGATGCGTTCGCCCGCGAGGACGCCTCGTTCGGGCAGGGCGGTGACCGCGGGGGCGGTGAAGTCGGTGTCGGCGAGTTCGCCGTGGCCGGGGCGCCAGCCCCGGTCGGCGGCGAGCAGCAGGTCGGCGTCGAGCAGGGAGTCCCCGGCGGCGAGGGTGAGTTCGGCGCCGGTGCGGCGGGCGAGTTCACGCAGGGCGGCGCTCTTGGTGAGCGGTTTGGGGACGGCGTAGATCTTGCGGCCCTGGAGGGAGACGGTCCAGCCGCGGTTCTCGGCCCAGACGGCGAGTTCCTTCACCCATTCCTCGGGGAGCAGTTCGCGTTCGACGACGAGGTAGGCGAAGAGGTCCTCGGCGACGCGGTGCTTGCGTACCCAGGCCGGGGAGGCGGTGGCCATCAGGTGGTCCTGGACCTCGGCGAGGGGTGCGCACTGGTCGGCGAGGCGGGCGGTGACCTGGGCGTGCCAGTCGGGGTCGGAGACGCCGTCGACGAGGAGGTGCCCGCCGTTGGCGCAGATGGCGTAGGTGGGGGGCGGTCCGGGCAGGTTGATGCGCTGGTACTGCTTGCGGGTGCGGGTCGTGGTGGGGACGAAGAGGGCGCGGTCGCCGAGGTCGGTGAGCAGCTGGGCGGCCGTCTCGGTCATGTAGGACAGCGGTCTGCTCTCGTGCACCTCGACGCAGAGCAGACGTGGGGCGCGGGCGTCGGGCATGGTGAGCGCGAGCGCGGCGGAGCTGTAGATCAGGGTCCGGTCGAGGTCGCTGGCGACGATGACGGGCATCAGAGGTTCACCGCCCGGCCGTCGGCGCCGGTGGCGCCGCGGGTGTACTTGGGGTGGATCAACCCGACGCAGGTGTAGGGGAGTTCGGGGACCTCTTCGACGGGTACGCCGCGTTGTGCGGCGAGCAGGCGGACGTGGTCGAGGTCGGCGCCGGCTCCGGCGCGGGCGAGGATCTTCCAGGGGACGCGGCGCAGCAGGACGCGGGTGGTCTCGCCGACGCCGGGCTTGACGAGGTTGACGTCGTGGATGCCGTACTCCTCGCTGATGCGTTCGACGGCGGCCCAGCCTTCCCAGGTGGGGGTGCGGTCGGTGGAGAGGAGTTCCTTGGCGGTGGCGTCGACGCTGTCGGTGACGTCGGGGAAGCGGGCGGAGACGGCGTCGAGGAAGGCGACGGAGACGTCGGAGCCGGCGAGTTCGCGGTAGAACTTGGCACCGTGGAAGTCGTGCGGGCCGACGAGGTCGGCGCGCAGCACGGTGCGGGAGATCAGGCCGGAGACGGTGGAGTTGAGGCAGGCGGACGGGATGAGGTAGTCGTCGCGGGTGCCGTAGGTGCGGACGCAGGAGCCGGGGTCGGCGAGCACGGCGATCTCGGGGTCGAAGCCGGTGATGCCGTCGGTCGTCTCGAACTCGCGTATCGCGGTGGCGAGTTCGCGGGTGATGGCGCCCTTGCCGGTCCAGCCGTCGACGAAGACGACGTCGCGGGGGTCGTGGTGGCGGGCGAGCCAGCGCAGGGCGTTGGCGTCGATGCCGCGGCCGCGCACGATGGACACGGCGTAGTGGGGCAGTTCGAGGCCGTGCCGGAAGTGGGCCCAGCGGCGCATGAGGATGCCGACGGGGGTGCCGGCGCGGGCGAGGGAGACGAGCACGGGCCGGGGTGAGCGTTCGGCGAGGACGATCTCGGTGACGGCGCCGACGGCCTGGGCGAGGCGGGCGGCGGACTCCTCGAGGGCGCTGTGGAAGAGCTCCTGGTACTGCTCGCTGGGCTGGTACTCGACGGGCAGGGATTCGGCGTAGTGGGCGCCGCCGCTCTGGATGGCCTCCTCGCGTTCCTCGGTGGGTGCCTCCAGGGTGACGTCCGAGAGGTCCTGGAGCAGCCAGCCGACCTCTTCCGGGGCGTACGAGGAGAAGGCGGGGCCGCGCAGGGGCTCGGGCAGCATCGGGGGCCTTTCGGGCAGGGCGAGGGGTCCGGGGGTGTACGAGGGGACGACGGCCAGCAGGACGTGCGGGGTCTGGGCGGCGAGCTGGGCGAGGAGTCCGTCCGGGGCGTGCAGGGCGGGGGTGTCGGCGGTGGAGTCGACGACGGTGACGACGGCGTCGAAGCCGGCGCCGGCGACGTTGTAGGCGTAGCGCTCGCCGGGGCCGTCGGCGGGGTCGTCGTGGGCGGGGAAGACGAGGCGGGTGCGTATCGCGTAGCCGGGGTCGTCGACGGCGAGGACGGGTGAGCGGGTGGTGGTGGAGTAGCGGACGTCGAGGCCGGTGGTCTGCTCGAGTTCGCGGGCGAGCCGCAGCGGCGCGTACATGAGTTCCTCGAAGCCGAGGACGAGGACGCGGCGGGCGCCGTCGGGGAGGGCCTGGGCCAGGCGGGCGGCCATGGCGGGCAGGGCGTGCTCCAGCCGGGTGCGGTGGGCGGGCGTGAAGCCGTGCCGGCCGCCGTCGGGGAGGCCGGCGGGCCAGTGCAGGTCGACGCGGGTGGGCGCGGGTGCCGTGCTGCCGGTGGGGGCCGGGGGCGGGGTCTCGTGGCGTGCGACGAGTTCCCGGCCCTTCTCCAGTACGCCGTCGGGGAGCCGTACGGTGCCGGTGGCGGCGGTGACGAGGTCGACGCGGGCGCCGATCTCGCGGGCGAGGTCGTCGAGGCGGCCGGCGTCGGCCGGGGAGCGCATGTCGACGAGGGCGACGACGACGTAGCGGCGGCGCGGGTAGCGCTCGTGGAGTTCGCGGATGGTGTTCAGCACCGTGTTGCCGGTGGAGAACTCGTCGTCGACGAGGACGAGGGGCCCGTCGCCGACGAGGAGGGTGGGGTCCTCGGGGAGCAGCAGGTGGGAGGTGGCGTGGGAGTGGGACTCCTCGAAGCCGCCGGCGCGGGCGACGCCGGGGACGGGGCGGCGGGTGGAGTGCAGGTAGGGCGCGAGGCCGAGGCCGTCGGCGACGCAGTGGCCGAGGCCGGTGGCGGTCTCGGCGTAGCCGAGGACGACCGCGGCGGCGGCGTCCTCGTCGCCCAGCAGGTCGCGGACGCGGCGGCCGAGGCCGTGGCCGGCGCCGTGGACGACGGTGGGCGACTGGGGTACGTGCTTGCCGAGCACGTTCGAGACGAGGAGGTGGGCTCGTTTCGGGTTGCGGCGCAGGGCCAGGCCCAGCAGGTCGGTGAGCGTGTCGTCGCCCACGAGCTGGACTCCGAGCCGTTCGGCGACCCAGCTTCCGGACCAGACCCCGTTGTTCACTGCGTTGTTCATGCGTCCCTTGGATCGAGGGGCCGGGCGTCCCGTCGTGGGCCCGGCCGAGCGGTTGCCGGTCCGGTCAGGCCGGTATGCCGGCGGCGAGCAGTTCCACGAAGCCGATGTCCTCGTTGGCCACGCCGAAGGCCTCGGCGCGCAGGAGGGTGCGCTCGGCCCAGGCGCGGTGCGGTTTCACCTCGTTCATCTTGTTCGTGTACTGCGACCTCAGCACCCCTCCGCCGCAGCGGTCGGGCCTGAGGATGTCCTGGGCGTCGCTGAACTCCTCGTGGCTGACGACGGACAGCGCGTGCACGGGCAGGACGTGGGAGGGGTGGATGCAGGTCTTGCCGAGCAGGCCGTTGGCGTGGTCGAGGGTGATCTCGCGCAGCAGGCCGTCCATGGAGTGCTCGATGAGGGCTTCGCGCAATGCCTCGGCCTGCCCTTCGAGGAAGGGGCTGCGGCGCAGCTGCGGCTTGAACATGCGCTCCTGGACGCGGAAGTACTCCCAGACGGGCCCGGTGACGGTGAACCCGGTGCCGTCGGCGCGGCCGAGCATGTTGACGACGTCGGAGATGACGGAGGCGACGACCTGGACGTCGTAGGCGGTCATGTCGGGGGCGCGGCGCAGTCCGTACGAGGAGCAGAAGTCGGTGACGCCGAGGCGCAGCGCGAGGACCCGGTCGCGGTACTTGTCGACGGCCCGGAAGATGCCCTCCAGGGTCTCCACGCGGGACTCGCGGTAGAGCAGCTCGGGCGACTCGAGGACGGGCATGGCGAACAGCCGGCGTCCGCTGTCGGTCTCGGCGTCCGTGAGGGCCTCCAGGAACGGCATGCCGCGTTCCTCGGTGAACTTGGGCAGGACGAATCCGGACAGCAGCCGGACGGCGGGGCCGAGGCGGCGGACGAGGTCGGGTATCTGCTCGGGGGTGCGCACGCGGATGAAGAGCAGCGGCGGGTCGTCGGCGTCGGGGCGGGCCGCGAGGTCGGTGAGCTGGGCGACGAGGTTCTCCTCGCCGGCCGACACGTCCTCGTCGCCGATGGAGTCCTCCAGGCACAGCACCATGGAGACCACGCCGCGGTCGCGCTGCTTGACGATGTCGTCGGTCAGCCGGGGCCGGGTGGCGGGGCTGTAGAGCGTGGCCCCGAGGGCGGCGGAGAGCAGCCGGGGCGCGGAGTCCGCGGTGAAGGCGCTCGGCTCCCGGTGGAACAGGCGCTGACGCACCTCTGGGGCGATGTGCCCGAAATGACGCATGGAGCTCCCCCGTGGTGACTCAGTGGCCCCTGTGACCTCTTCACAGGTGGCCGGTAATAGTACGTAGATACCCATGTCGGGGGTTCCCGACGGGCATGAATTTCTGGTAACGCGGACCCGCACATCCGCGCACACACCGTGTACCCCGCGTTGTCGTGACCAGGACGGAGAGGGCAGGATGACCGTATGACGCACGCGATGCTGAAGGGGTCGAACATCCCGCTGGAGGCCACCACGGTACGCGCCGTGCTGCGCTGGACACCCGGGCAGGGGGTCCCCGACGTCGATGCCTCCGCTCTGCTCCTGGGCCCCGACGGCCGTGTGCGCTCCGACGAGGACTTCGTCTTCTACAACCAGCCCCGGCACCCCTCGGGGACGGTGTGGCGGCTCGGCAAGAAGCAGGGCGCCGAGGGCCTCACCGACACGATCCAGACAGACCTGAGCGGTGTCGAGGCGGCCGTCGGCCAGATTCTGCTCGTCGCGTCGGCGGACGGTGTCCCGTTCGACCGCGTACGGGACCTGCGTATCGCGCTGTACGACGCCTCGGTGGCCGAGGGCGAGCCGCTGGCGTATTTCGACATCAAGCCGGAGACGGGCGCGGAGACCGCGCTGATCTGCGGCGAGCTGTACCGCCGGGGCGAGGGCTGGAAGTTCCGCGCGCTGGGCGAGGGCTACTCGGACGGCTTGAAGGGACTGGCCACGGACTTCGGGATCTCCGTGGACGAGTCGGAGGCGGCGCAGGAGCCGCCGGCCGCCCAGGTCCCCGAGGTGTCGCAGCCGCTGCCGCCGGAGCAGCCCACGACGGTGGTGCCGCCGCAGCCGTCGCAGCCGTCGTACGGCTATCCGCAGCAGCCGCCGCCGACCCAGCCGGCGTACGGCTACCCCCAGCCGGCCGGTACGGCCGCCGCCGCGGGGTACGGCTATCCGCCCCCGGCGACCACGCCCGGCCCGGCACCGGAGGTCCGGCTGCCTCCGCAGGGCCCGCAGTTCATCGGACGCTGAGCGGGGCCGTCCCGCTCAGTGCTCGGCCTTGCTCTTGTAGCCGCGGCCCCACTGCAGGCCCCAGCCGAAGAGGCGGTCCAGCTCGGCCTGGAAGCCGTAGACGAACTTGACCTCGCGGCGGACCCACAGTTCGCCCTTGACGTTCTCGATGGTCACCACCGCGCAGGAGCGGGCCTGGGGGTGCCGTTCGTCCAGGCCGATCTCGATGCGGGGCCCGTTGCTGGGGTAGAGCGTGACGATGGCGTGGGTGCGGTCGAAGGCCGGGGTCTGGTCGTAGATGTAGACGAAGACCAGCAGCCGCTTGATGTCGTCACGGTGGTCGAGGTTGACGTAGATCGTCTCGCCGGACGCGGAGCCGAACCGGTCGTCGCCGCTGAGCTTGACGTACGGCGGCGCGTTGACGTCGCCGAGGAAGCCGCCGAGCGGCTGGACGACGCCCTTGGTGCCGTCGGACAGCTCGTACAGGCAGCCGAGGTCGAGGTCGACGTTGACCATGCTCTGGCTGTGCCCGAGGACCTCCGGGGGCCGCAGCGCCTTGAAGGGGTGCCGCAGCAGGCTCTCCCGCTGGGACCCGCCGATGTCGGAGGTCCGCATGCGCCAGGTCAGGTTGATCCGCAGATGGCCGGTGGCCGCTCCCTGCCGGGTGAGCGAGACCCGGTCGTGCCGTTTCGTCAGCTCGATCGCGTTCGACGACGCGCTGCCCGAGTCGAACTCGGCCGCCCGTCCACGCCAGAGCCCGTCCAAGAAGCCCATGTCCGCCCCCCACGTCCCGCAGGACGTTCGTGTCCCTGCACAAAACCGGCGGGGCGGCCGGACGTCCGGCCGCCCCGCTCAGAGCGTTCCTCACCCTGGGGGGTGTCACACCCCGGACGACACCTCAGTCCTGTCCGGGGTCTCCGCTTTTCCCTCCGCGGCCGCGAGGGCGCGGTTGCGGCGGACCGAGGACCAGAAGGAGGCGCCGATCAGCACGACGCCGATCAGGCCGGTGATGATCTCGTTGATCTGGTACTGGATGGTGACCAGCAGGATCATGGCGAGCGCGCCGATCGCGTAGTGCGCGCCGTGCTCCAGGTAGACGTAGTCGTCGAGGGTGCCCTGGCGGACCAGGTAGACCGTCAGCGACCGGACGTACATCGCGCCGATACCGAGGCCGAGGGCCATGAGGACGATGTCGTTGGTGATCGCGAAGGCGCCGATCACACCGTCGAAGGAGAAGGAGGCGTCCAGGACCTCCAGGTACAGGAACATGAAGAACGCGGCCTTGCCGGCCAGGGCGACCGCGGAGCGGGGCTTGCCGCTGCGCTCGGCCTCCTCCTCGGCCTCGTGCTCGCGCTCCTCCTCTTCCTCGAGGCGGTCCTCGAAGAACCCGGACAGACCGCCGACGATCATGTACGTGATCAGGCCGGCGATGCCGGAGAGCAGGACCGTCTCGGCCTTGTCGACGTGGGCGCCGCCGTGCTGGTGGGCGTGGGCCGCGAAGGTCAGCGAGGAGATCAGCAGGACGATGAGCGCGATGCAGACCGACAGCATGTCGACCTTGCCGAGCTTGGCCAGCGGCCGCTCCAGCCAGGCCAGCCACTTGATGTCCCGCTCCTCGAAGATGAAGTCGAGGAAGATCATCAGCAGGAACATGCCACCGAACGCGGCGATCGACGGATGGGCGTCGGTGACGAGCTGCTGGTAGCGGTCCTTGTCGCTGAGCGCGAGGTCGACGGCCTCGATCGGCCCGAGCTGGGCGCTGATCGCCACGATCACGACGGGGAAGACCAGGCGCATGCCGAACACGGCGATGAGGATGCCGACGGTGAGGAAGATCTTCTGCCAGAAGGCATTCATCTTCTTCAGGATCCCGGCGTTGACCACCGCGTTGTCGAAGGACAGCGAGATCTCCAGGACCGAGAGGATCGCCACGATGCCGAGAGCGGTCCACCCCCCGAAGAGGACCGCTGCGACCAGGCCGAGCGCGGTGACCACGAACGACCAGCCGAAGGTTTTCAGAAGCACTGGCTACCCAATCCTGTGTGTACGGGGCTCCCCCGCGCCGTACTCGGCTTTACGAAACTTTGAACCCGGAGTCTATGTCGGTGTCGTGGCGCACCCCACCCGGACCCGGGTTTTGCCCATATCGCGTTATGAGACGTTCACCCCGAAGTCCATGGCGATGCCCCGCAGACCCGACGCGTACCCCTGTCCGACCGCGCGGAACTTCCACTCCCCCTGGTAGCGGTAGACCTCGCCGAAGATCATCGCGGTCTCGGTGGAGGCGTCCTCGCTGAGGTCGTAGCGGGCGAGCTCCTGGCCGTCGGCCTGGTTGACGACCCGGATGAAGGCGTTGCTGACCTGACCGAAGGCCTGGCCGCGCTCGTCGGCCATGTGGATGGAGACGGGGAAGACGATCTTGTCGCACTGGGCGGGCACCTTCGACAGGTCGACCAGGATCGACTCGTCGTCGCCCTCGCCCTCACCCGTGAGGTTGTCCCCGGTGTGCTCCACCGAGCCGTCGGGGCTCTTGAGCTGGTTGTAGAAGACGAACCACTCGTCGCCCATGACCCGGCCGCCGCTGCACATCAGGGCGCTGGCGTCGAGGTCGAAGGGGGCTCCGGTGGTGGAACGCGCGTCCCAGCCGAGCCCGATCATCACCTGGGTGAGATTCGGTGCGGCCTTGGACAGGGAGACGTTTCCTCCCTTGGCGAGCGTGACGCCCATGATGTGGTCCTCCCCAGGTGGTGCTTCTCGGTTGTTCTGCGCGTCCGGCGCCGCACCGAAACGGTACGGCGCCGGAAACGGCCGGACGTGTCCCGGACGGGCACGCCGGGTGACGTCAGACGTTGACCCCGAAGTCCTGCGCGATGCCGCGCAGACCCGAGGCGTAGCCCTGGCCGATGGCACGGAACTTCCACTCCGCGCCGTGGCGGTAGAGCTCGCCGAAGACCATCGCCGTCTCGGTGGACGCGTCCTCCGAGAGGTCGTAGCGGGCGATCTCGGCGCCGCCGGCCTGGTTGACGACGCGGATGAAGGCGTTGCGCACCTGGCCGAAGGACTGCTGGCGGTTCTCCGCGTCGTAGATCGAGACCGGGAAGACGATCTTCTCGATGTCGGCCGGGACGCTCGCCAGGTTCACCTTGATCTGCTCGTCGTCGCCCTCGCCCTCACCGGTGGTGTTGTCACCGGTGTGCTCGACGGAGCCGTCGGGGCTCTTGAGGTTGTTGAAGAACACGAAGTTCTGGTCGTTGGCGACCTTGCCCGTGTTGTTCAGCAGCAGAGCGCTGGCGTCGAGGTCGAAGTCGGTGCCGGTCGTGGTGCGGACGTCCCACCCCAGACCGACGATGACCGCGGTGAGGCCGGGGGCCTCCTTGGTCAGTGATACGTTGCCGCCCTTGCTGAGGCTGACTCCCACGAGTCCTCCATTGATGTCCGGGGGCCGGGAGCCCCGCCGTGCGTTCGGTATCGGATCAACGACTCGATCCTAGTGACGGGTTCCCGTCGCTCGCAGGGCTTGTACCCACCGATCGCGGGTGTCGGCGTCGAGTCGGTGACGAAGTGGATCAGAGCGCGTCGAGTGCCTCGACGTACTCGTTGAGGTCGCGGGCGTCCGGCAGGGCGTTGATCACGGTCCAGCGGACGACGCCCTCCTTGTCGATGACGAAGGTGCCGCGCACGGCGCAGCCCTTGTCCTCGGCGAAGACGCCGTAGGCGCGGCTGACCTCGCCGTGCGGCCAGAAGTCGCTGAGCAGCGGGTACTCCAGGCCCTCCTGCTCGCCGAAGACGCGCAGGGTGTGGATGGAGTCGTTGGACACGGCGAGGATCTGGGTGTCGCGGTCGGTGAACCGCGGCAGGTTGTCCCGTACGGCGCAGAGCTCGCCGGTGCAGACGCCCGTGAAGGCGAAGGGGTAGAAGAGCAGGACGACGTTCTGCGCGCCGCGGAAGTCGGAGAGCCGCACGGTGCGGCCGTGGTTGTCCTTGAGCGCGAAGTCGGGGGCCTTGTCGCCGACCTGGATCGCCATCGTCGTCGTGTCCCTTCGGTGGGCTGTCCGGGTGGTGTCCACCCTATGCAGCGGCCACCGGGGGCCGCACAGGAGGCCGGGCCGGGCCCTGGGGTCCGGCCCGGCTCAGCCACCGGTTACTTCTTGGACTTCGCGGCCTTGGGCGTCACCAGCCGGCTGCCGCTCCAGTCCTTGCCGACGCTGACGCTCTTGGACGCCGACAGCCCCGCCGTGGTCGCGGCTTCAGAGATGTCGCTGGGCTCCACGTAGCCGTCTCGGCCCGTCTTCGGCGTCAGGAGGAGGATGGAGCCGCCCTCCTCGATGTACGTGGTGGCGTCCACCAGCGCATCCGTCAGGTCGCCGTCCTCGTCGCGGAACCACAGCACCACGGCGTCGGCGACGTCGTCGTACTCCTCGTCCACCAGCTCGCTGCCGATGACTTCCTCAATGGCCTCGCGGAGCTCCTGGTCGACGTCGTCGTCGAAGCCGATCTCCTGGACCACCTGCTCGGGCTGGAACCCCAGCCTGACGGCAGGGCTCGTCCGCTCCTCCGCGTGGTCCGCGGTCGCGCTCACGGGTTGCCTCCTGATCATGTCTTGGGAATAACTCAGCCACGCGCGTGCGCGAAGCATTGGCCGTAGTCCACACGGGCGGGGCGGATCGCGCAAGTACCCGGCCGTCCGGACCGCCGAAACGGTGACGATCCGGAACGTGTCACCGCAACTCCTGGCACCCGAACATGGCTCCGTGGTGACGTGCACCACACCAATGTGCCCCCTTTGTGAGTTTGGGAACCCTTCGGGGGCACTCGACCGTTGTCCAAACGCCGGTTACCCAACAGTAGAGATGACGTCCGGTCCCCCGAGGTACACGATGGGGAGCGGTGCAGCGCACCCAGAAACCCCAGAATCACGGCCCTCTGACAGGTAAGGAACAGCGTGGCTTCCGGTTCAGATCGCAACCCGATCATCATTGGCGGCCTTCCGAGTCAGGTTCCTGACTTCGATCCCGAGGAAACCCAGGAGTGGCTCGACTCCCTCGACGCCGCCGTGGACGAGCGCGGCCGGGAGCGGGCCCGCTATCTGATGCTGCGCCTGATCGAACGGGCCCGCGCGAGGCGCGTCGCGGTCCCCGAGATGCGCAGCACGGACTACGTCAACACCATCGCCACCAAGGACGAGCCTTTCTTCCCGGGCAACGAGGAGATCGAGCGCAAGATCCTGAACGCCACCCGGTGGAACGCCGCGGTCATGGTGTCCCGGGCCCAGCGCCCCGGCATCGGCGTCGGCGGCCACATCGCCACGTTCGCCTCCTCCGCGTCGCTCTACGACGTGGGCTTCAACCACTTCTTCCGCGGCAAGGACGAGGGCGACGGCGGCGACCAGGTCTTCTTCCAGGGCCACGCCTCGCCGGGCATCTACGCGCGCGCCTTCCTGCTGGACCGCCTCAGCGAGCAGAACCTGGACGCCTTCCGCCAGGAGAAGTCCAAGGCGCCGCACGGCCTGTCCTCGTACCCGCACCCCCGGCTGATGCCGGACTTCTGGGAGTTCCCGACCGTCTCCATGGGCCTCGGCCCGATCGGCGCGATCTACCAGGCGCGGATGAACCGCTACATGGAGGCCCGCGGCATCGCGGACACCTCCAAGTCGCACGTGTGGGCGTTCCTCGGCGACGGCGAGATGGACGAGCCGGAGTCGCTGGGCCAGCTGTCCATCGCCGCCCGCGAGGGCCTGGACAACCTGACGTTCGTGGTGAACTGCAACCTGCAGCGCCTCGACGGCCCCGTCCGGGGCAACGGCAAGGTCATCCAGGAGCTGGAGTCGATCTTCCGCGGCGCCGGCTGGAACGTGATCAAGCTGATCTGGGACCGCTCCTGGGACCCGCTGCTCGCGCAGGACCGCGACGGCATCCTGGTCAACAAGATGAACACCACGCCGGACGGCCAGTTCCAGACGTACGCCACCGAGACCGGCGCGTACATCCGCGAGCACTTCTTCGGCGACGACCAGCGGCTGCGCGCCATGGTCGAGGGCATGACCGACGACCAGATCCTGCACCTGGGCCGCGGTGGTCACGACCACCGCAAGATCTTCGCGGCGTTCTCGGCGGCCAAGGCGCACAAGGGCCAGCCGACGGTGATCCTCGCCAAGACGATCAAGGGCTGGACCCTCGGCCCCAACTTCGAGGGCCGCAACGCCACGCACCAGATGAAGAAGCTGACGGTCGACGACCTCAAGCGCTTCCGGGACCGGCTGCATCTGCCGATCGCCGACAAGGAGCTGGAGAGCGGTCTCCCGCCGTACTACCACCCGGGGCGCGACTCCGAGGAGATCCAGTACATGCACGACCGCCGCAAGGGGCTCGGCGGTTATGTGCCCACCCGGGTCGTGCGGTCGAAGCCGCTGGCGCTGCCGGACGACAAGACGTACGCGACCGTGAAGAAGGGCTCGGGTCAGCAGTCGATCGCCACGACCATGGCGTTCGTGCGGCTCCTGAAGGACCTCATGCGGGACAAGGAGCTCGGCAGGCGTTTCGTGCTGATCGCGCCGGACGAGTACCGCACGTTCGGCATGGACTCGTTCTTCCCGAGCGCGAAGATCTACAACCCGCTCGGGCAGCAGTACGAGGCGGTCGACCGGGATCTGCTGCTCGCCTACAAGGAGTCCCCGCAGGGCCAGATGCTGCACGACGGCATCTCGGAGGCGGGCTGCACCGCCTCGCTGATCGCGGCGGGCTCGGCGTACGCCACGCACGGCGAGCCGCTGATCCCGGTGTACGTCTTCTACTCGATGTTCGGTTTCCAGCGCACCGGTGACCAGTTCTGGCAGATGGCGGACCAGCTCGCGCGCGGTTTCGTCCTGGGTGCCACAGCCGGGCGCACGACCCTGACCGGTGAGGGACTGCAGCACGCCGACGGGCACTCGCAGCTGCTGGCCTCGACCAACCCGGGCTGTGTCGCCTACGACCCGGCGTACGGCTTCGAGATCGCGCACATCGTCCAGGACGGTCTGCGCCGGATGTACGGCGGCGATGCCGAGCACCCGCACGGCGAGGACGTCTTCTACTACCTCACCGTCTACAACGAGCCCATCCAGCACCCGGCCGAGCCCGAGAACGTCGACGTCGAGGGCATCCTCAAGGGCGTCTACCGGCTGAGCGAGGGCGGCTCGGGCTCGGTGCCGGCGCAGATCATGGCGTCCGGTGTGGCCGTGCCGTGGGCCCTGGAGGCGCAGAAGATCCTCGCCGAGGAGTGGAACGTCAAGGCGGACGTCTGGTCGGCCACCTCCTGGAACGAGCTGCGGCGCGAGGCGGTGGCCTGCGAGGAGCACAACCTGCTGCATCCGGAGGAGGAGCAGCGCGTGCCGTACGTGACGCGCAAGCTGAGCGGTGCCGAGGGGCCGTTCGTGGCCGTCTCCGACTGGATGCGGTCGGTGCCGGACCAGATCGCCCGCTGGGTGCCGGGCACGTACCAGTCGCTGGGTGCCGACGGGTTCGGCTTCGCGGACACGCGGGGCGCGGCGCGGCGGTTCTTCCACATCGACGCGCACTCGATCGTGCTGGCCGTGCTCACCGAGCTGGCCAGGGAGGGCAAGGTGGACCGTTCGGCCCTGAAGCAGGCCATCGACCGGTACCAGCTGCTCGATGTCACGGCGGCGGACCCGGGGGCGGCCGGGGGCGACGCGTAGGTACGGCAAGAGCGACGGGGTGGGGCGCCCTGCGGGTGATCCGCGGGGCGCCCCACCCCGTCGTCATGTACGGAAGGGCGCTCGGGCCGAAGGGAACATCAGGGCGCCGGGTGACCCGCCGGCGCGGCCCTTCACGGCGGTGGCCGCCGTGGGGCCGGGCGGGTCAGGCGAGGCCGATGCCCGGGCCGGCCGCACCCGCCAGCCAGATGAGCGCCAGCAGGGTGTCGATCGCGCCCAGGACCAGCGCCACCAGGGCGGGGACCGGGCGGGCTCCCGACCATGAGCGGCCCATGGCCAGCCAGCCGCAGACGATCGCCACCGGGCCGAGGATGATGCCCAGTACGAAGAATCCGGCGACCGCGCAGATGGCTCCGACGATTCCCAGCGTCGCGCGATCCGGCCCGGTCCGTGACCACGTCCGGCCACGTGAGCGGGGGTGCCTGCGCGTGCCATGTCCGAAGCCCGCCATCGTCAACTCCCTGGTTCGGCGTTGGACTTGACGAGTAACCGCTGCGGCGGACTTCATTCCCGCCCGGCCGGACCGCGGCGCGCTGTCCCCCTCCGGCAGCGCGCCGCTGGCCCCGGCTTGACTTACTGTCACCTGCGGGACCGGACGACGGGAGGGATCCGCGGCGTTGTCACCCTGATGAGGGAACTCCCGCCGCGAACCCCTCCGTTCGCACGCGTCAGATGTGCGCGGCGCCCACTCCGGCGCCCGCGTTCTCGCCCCTCTTGGTGAGGAAGGCGACGAGGACGGCGACGACGGCCACACCGGCGGCGACCAGGGAGGCCGCGCTCATACCGGAGATGAAGGTGTCGTGGGCGACGTCCGTGATCTTCGTGGCGATCGCCTCGGGGGTGCCCGGAGGCACGGGGGCGCCGCCCTTCTGCACGGCGGTCGCCGCCCCTTCCAGCTGCTCCGGGGCGAGCGGCGGGAGTCCCGCGTCCGTCCAGTTGCCCGGGAGGTCGTTGTCGACCTTGGAGGCCATGACGGCACCCAGCACCGCCGTGCCGAGGCTTCCGCCGACCTGCATCGCGGACTGCTGCAGACCGCCGGCGACACCGGACAGCTCCAGCGGCGCGTTGCCCACGATGACCTCGGTGGCACCGACCATGACGGGGGCGAGGCCCAGGCCCAGCAGGGCGAACCAGAGCGACATCACGCCGCTGCCGGTGTGCGTGTCGAGCGTCGACATGCCGTACATGGCGAGCGCGGTGAGGGCCATGCCCCCCGCCAGCGGGATGCGCGGGCCGACCTTCGTGATCATGGCGCCCGCGAGCGGGGAGCCGACGATCATCATGCCGGTCAGGGGCAGCAGGCGCAGACCGGCGTCGACCGGGCCCAGGCCCCGCACACCCTGCAGGTAGAAGGTGACGAAGAACAGGCCGCCCATGAAGGAGATGGCCATCAGGACCATCAGCACCACACCCGCGGACAGCGGGACGGAGCGGAAGAGGCCCAGCGGGATCAGCGGCTCCTTGACCTTCGTCTCCCAGTAGGCGAAGAAGCCGAAGCTGGCGAGCGAGGCGATGATGAACGCCCAGACGCCGGTGTCGCCCCAGCCCCACTCGGGGGCCTTGATGATGGCCCAGACGAGGCAGAACACGGCGGCGGACAGCAGGGCGATGCCGAGCAGGTCGAAGGAGCGCGGCGCGTTCTCCGCGCGGTGGTCGAGCAGGATCCACACGCCGAGCGCGACGGCGAGGACGCCGACCGGCACGTTGACGAAGAACACCGACTGCCAGTTGACGTGCTCGACGAGGACACCGCCGAGGATCGGGCCGCCGGCGGTGGAGGCGCCGATGACCATGCCCCAGATGCCGATGGCCATGTTGAGCTTCTCGGCCGGGAAGGTCGCGCGCAGCAGGCCGAGCGCGGCCGGCATCAGCAGGGCGCCGAACAGGCCCTGGAAGACACGGAAGACGATGACCATCGTGATGCCCTGGGAGAGCCCGATGGCGGCGGAGGAGGCGGCGAAGCCCGCCACGCCGATGAGGAAGGTCTGGCGGTGCCCGAAGCGGTCGCCGAGCTTGCCGGCGGTGATCAGGGAGACGGCCAGCGCGAGGAAGTACGCGTTGGTGATCCACTGCAGATCGGACCAGCTGGCTTTCAGGTCCTCGCCGATGGCGGGGTTCGCGATGGCCACGATGGTGCCGTCGAGGGCCACCATCATGACCCCCACTGCGACGGTGATGAGCGTGAGCCAGGGGTGTCCGCGCATCCCCTTGGCCGACGTCGCGTCCGAGGGGACCGCCGGCGCGTCGCCCCCCGACCCCGTCGTGTCGATGGTGGTCTGACTAGTCATGTGTTCGAGGCTAGTGACAGTCACTGACAATTGACAAACCAATTCACAAGTCGGTAACTGACACGTATGGAAACGTTGCGCGAACGCAAGAAGCAGCGCACCCGGGAAGCACTGCTGCGTACCGCGCTGGAGCTCTTCACGACACGGGGGTACGAGGACACCACCGTCGACGACATCGCCGGCGCGGTCGACGTGTCGCAGCGCACGTTCTTCCGGTACTTCGCGGGCAAGGAGGAGGCCGCCCTCGCACTGCAGGAGATGACGGAGACGCACTTCCTGCGGGCGGTGCGCGACCGGCCGCCGCACGAGGCGCCGATGGAGGCGCTGCGGCAGGCCGTCCTGGACAGCTGGGACTCGCTCAGCGAGGTGGTCGAGTCGGTGGCGCCGGTCGAGGTCTTCCTGCGCATGTACCAGGTGATCGAGTCGACGCCGGTCCTGCTCGCCGCCCATCTGCGGCGCTCGCTGGAGATCGAGGAGGCGATCGCGCGGGTGCTGGCCGAGCGCGAGGGCGTGGACGTCGACGCCGACCCGCGGCCGCGGCTGGCGGTGGCCGTGTTCGGCGGGGTGATGCGGCTCACGGAACGGTGCTGGTCCACGGGCGGCGACACAAGCCTGGACGCCATACGGGCGTTGGCGGTGCAGCACCTGGAACAGGTCGGTCCTGCGCTCACCGGGAGCTGGCGAACGCACTGAGAAAGGTGGCCCGTTCACACAACCTTGATCAAAACGTGATCCGTGTCACTTGATTCACGCGAGACCCGCTGGTTCTCCTAGTGTGTCCTCCCAGTGACTTCCTTCGACACCACCCCGCAACTGAACGTCTGGCGCGCTCTGCTCGCACTGGCCGTCGTGTTCGTGATGCTGGCGACGACGGGCTGGACCGCACTGCGGCACCATCGCGGCGCCGCCCCGCTCGAGGCCTCGCTCAGCGCCTGGGAACACGGCAGTCTCGCCGGTCACCGGCTTCCGGCGGCGGACTCCTCCCCCACCCGGCTCGCCTCGTTCTTCACCTCCCTCACGGAGCAGCAGCGGTCGCATCTCGTGCGCCGCTATCCGCTCGCGGTCGGCAACATGAACGGCGCCCCGGCCGAACTGCGCTACCGCGCCAACCGTGTCGCGCTCCGCGAGGCGCGTGAGGTCGAGCACAAGCGCGTGCACGACAGCGGTCTCACACCGGACGGGCAGCGCGCCGCGGCCCAGCGCGAGGAGCGCTTCGGGTCCCTGCTGCGCTCGGACCGCCAGATCCTCGCCTTCGACCCGGCCGGCGGCGGACGGGCCGCGGAGGTCTTCGGCGACCTGGACCGGGCCGAGCGGGTCTCGGTCGTGGTCCCCGGCGTCGACACCGACGTGCTCACCTTCCAGCGCACGCACCGCAAGTACTCGGCGCCGGTCGGCATGGCCCGCTCGCTGTACGACGCCGAGCGCGCGGCCGCGCCGTCGACGCGTACGGCCGTCATCGCCTGGGCCGACTACACGACGCCCGGCGGGCTCGGCCTCGACTCGGCGACCGCGACGCGCGCCGCCGACGGGGCCGTCCGGCTGAACGCGCTGGTGCGGGCGCTGCCGGGCCGCTCGCCCGTCTCGCTGTTCTGCCACAGCTACGGCTCGGTGCTGTGCGGTCTGGCCGCGCGGGAACTGCCGGGCCGGGTCACCGACATAGCGGTCGCGGGCAGCCCCGGCATGCGGGTGGAGCGGGCCTCGCAGCTGCGCACCACCGCGCACGTGTGGGCGATGCGGGACGCCGACGACTGGGTGCAGGACGTGCCGTATCTGGAACTCGGCGGCCTCGGGCACGGCGAGGACCCGGTGTCCTCGGCGTTCGGCGCGCGGGTGCTGTCGGCCCGGGACGCGAAGGGCCACAGCGGCTACTTCGAGCCCGGCACGGAGAGTGTGACGAACTTCGCGGAGATCGGGGTCGGCGCGTACGAGTCGGTGCGGTGCGCCGACGGCACCGTCGGGTGCCGTGCGGGCCTGTCCGACGCCGCGCCGGCCGGACGCGCGTAGAGACGAGAGGAACTGCGGTGTGCGCGGGGTGGGGACGGAGGAACACGTGCCGCATACGATGAGCCGCATGGGTGACGTACTGGCCGGATTTCATGCCGCCTGGGAGTTCGAGTCCGACTCCGTGCTCATCCGCTATGAACGGGGCCTTCGGACACCGAAGCTGTTCCAGGCCCTCGGGGAGCGCCGCGTCCCCTACCGGGCGATCGCCGACGCGACGCTGACGCCGGGCAGACGCGGGACCGTGGTGCTGCGGCTCGAACTGCGCCCGGGCGCCGATCCGTTGCTGGCGGCGGCCGCGGGACAGCTGAAGGAGGGCGGCGATCCGTACCGGCTGGTGCTGCCGGCCGAGCGCGAGACGCTCGCCGAGTACTACCGCGACGAGGTGCGGGAGCGGCTGACCGACTCCGGTTCGGCCGAGGACTTCCTGGTGGGCGCGCCCGACGTGCCGTTGCAGTTCAAGGCATATGACGGAAAAGCCTCGTTCGACGGGAAAATCGTCCATTTCAGGTGGTTCTGGACGGGTGCGTCCTCGGCGAAGTGGAAGGCGGGCGACCAGAGTTTCCCGGTGGCCGAGCTGAGCGGTGTCGAGTGGCGCTCGCCCGAGGTCTTCGAGGGGCATCTGCGCCTGCTGCGCCGGGACTCCTCGCAGCAGCCCGCGCAGGCCGACCAGGACCCGGCCGCCGTCGTCTTCGGACTCGGGTACGGGCCGGTGCACGAGTCGCTGCCGTTCGCCGCGGCCGTCCTCGCGGCGGTCCGCCGGGCGGAACCGGTGGCCGTGCCGCCGGCCGGGGCGCCGCGGCGCGACCCGGCCGACATCGCCGAGCGGATCCGTCATCTCGGCGAGCTGCACCAGGCGGGGCTGGTGACGGACGAGGAGTTCGCCGGCAAGAAGGCGGAGCTGCTCGCCGAGCTGTGACGGCTCCGGCCGCGCCGGGTCCTACTCCCGGCCGGCGGACGTGAAGGACATGTCGGCGTAGCGGGTGCCGGCCACCCGCCGCGCCAGCGGCTCCAGCAGGGCCAGTTCCGCCGCGTCCAGCTCGATACGGGTCGCCGCCGTGTTCTCCTCCACCCGGGAGGGCCTGCGGGTGCCGGGGATCGGGATCACGGGCAGGCCGTGCACCGCCGCGCGCTGCTGGACCCAGGCCAGGGCGATCTGGCCGGGCGTCGCGCCCCGGGCCTGCGCGAGGGCGCGGATCGGCTCGAGCAGGGCGGCGTTGGCGGAGGCGTTCTCGCCCGTGTACCGGGGCTGCTGGCGGCGGAAGTCGTCGGCGCTCAGCTCCTCGGCGCGGGCGAAGGACCCGGTGAGGAAGCCCCGGCCCAGCGGGGAGTACGGCACCAGGGTCACGCCCAGCTCGCGGGCGGCCGGGACGACGGCGGACTCGATGTCCCGGCTGAACAGGGACCACTCGGACTGGACGGCCGCGATGGGGTGCACCGCCTGCGCCTGGCGCAGTTCGCCGGCGGTGACCTCGCTCAGGCCCAGCCGGCGCACCTTGCCCTCGCGGACCAGGTCCGCCATCACGCCGACGGTCTCCTCGAACGGCACCTCCACCTGGCGGCGGTGCAGGTAGTAGAGGTCGATGACGTCGACGTCGAGCCGCTTCAGGCTCGCCTCGACGCACCGGCGGATGTAGGGCTCGTCGTTGCGGATGATCCGCTTCGTGGGGTCGTCGGGGTGGATCGCCAGGCCGAACTTGGTGGCGATCACCACCTCGTCGCGGTGGGCCTTGAAGAACGGCGCCAGGAACCGCTCGTTCTCGCCGCCGCCGTACGCGTCCGCCGTGTCGTACAGCGTGACGCCGAGTTCCAGCGCGCGCTCCAGGGTGGCCCGGGAGGCGTCCGCGTCGGAGGGGCCGTACGCGAAGCTCATGCCCATGCAGCCGAGGCCCTGGACGCCCACCTCGGGTCCGTCGGCGCCGAGGCGCGCGGTGGCTATCCTGCCGTCGCTCATCCGGCCTGCTCCGTCGTCTCGTGCATGTACTTCTCCTGTTCGAAGCGGCGGCCGGCGCCGGCGTAGAAGTCGATCTTCCGGTCGAGCACCGCCAGGGTGTCCTGCAGTTCGGCGATCCGGGCGAGGACGTCCCGGCGGGTCGTCTCCAGCAGCTCGAAGCGCTCGCCGAAGGTGTGGTCGCCCGCGCGCACCAGCTCGGCGTAGCGGACCATGTCGGCGACCGGCATGCCGGTGAGCCGGAGCTTCCCGACGAGGTCGAGCCAGTCCAGGTCCCGGTTGCTGTAGCGGCGCTGGCCGGTGTGCGAGCGGTCGATGTGCGGCATGAGGCCGATGCGCTCGTACCAGCGCAGGGTGTGGGCCGTCAGGCCGGTGAACGCGACGACCTCGCTGATCGTGTAGCTGTCCTGGCCCTGGGGGCGCCGGTCGGGGCGCGGGGCGGCGCAGCTGTCGGTGCTCGTGGTCTCCATCACCGTCATACCGTCCACGCTATGGCCTTGGAGTGCGCTCCAAGCAAGCGGAAACGGTGAGAAACGCGGGGGACATGGCCTGAAGCCCATGGCCCTCCTGCCCGACGGAGGTGCGGGCGTCACCCCCTAAGCTCGACGGCATGTCGCTGAGCAGCCTCGCACTGATCGAGAACTGGCCTGTTCCCACCGCCGCCGCCGGGGTCGTCCGCGCCGACGGCACGGTCCTCGGTACCCACGGCCCCGTCGGGCACCGCTTCCCCCTGGCGTCGGTGACCAAGCCGCTGGCCGCGTACGCGGCGCTGGTCGCCTACGAGGAGGGCGCGGTCGAGCTGGACGAGCCGGCCGGGCCCGAGGGCTCGACGGTGCGGCATCTGCTCGCGCACACCTCGGGGCTGGCGTTCGACGAGCACCGGGTGACGGCCCCGCCCGGGGAGCGGCGGCTGTACTCCAACGCCGGGTTCGAGCAGCTCGGGGACCACATCGCCAAGGCGACCGACATCCCGTTCGCGGAGTATCTGCGCCAGGCGGTGCTGGAGCCGCTCGGCATGGCGGACACGACACTGGACGGCTCCCCGGCGAAGGACGGTGTGTCCACGGTCGGGGACCTGCTGCGGTTCGCGGCGGAGGTGCAGGCGCCCCGGCTGCTGGACCCGCGGACGGTCGCGGAGGCGATGACCGTGCAGTACCCGGGCACCAAGGGCGTCCTGCCGGGGTACGGGCACCAGAACCCCAACGACTGGGGGCTGGGCTTCGAGATCCGGGACGGCAAGGCGCCGCACTGGACGGGCGCCACGTCCTCGCCGCGAACCTTCGGGCACTTCGGCCAGTCCGGGACGTTCCTGTGGGTCGACCCGGACGCGGGCGTGGCCTGTGTGGCGCTCGCGGACCGGGCGTTCGGGCCGTGGGCGGCCGAGGTGTGGCCGCCCTTCACGGACGCGGTGCTCGCCGAGGTGTAGCCCCGGTCAGCGGGCCGGCTTCTCGCCGGTGCCCTCGGTGTCGATGTGCGGGAGGATCCGGTCCAGCCACCGGGGCGTCCACCAGGCGTGCTCGCCGAGCAGCGTCATCACGGCCGGCACCATCAGCAGGCGGACCACGGTGGCGTCGATGAGCACGCTGACGGCGAGCCCCAGCCCCAGCATCTTCACGACGATGTTGTCGCTGATGATGAAGGCGGCGAAGACGCTCACCATGATCAGCGCCGCGCAGGTGATGACGCGTGCCGTGATCTCCAGCGCGTGGGCGACGGAGTCCTTGGCGTCCCCGGTGCGCTTCCACGCCTCGTGCACCCGGGACAGCAGGAAGATCTCGTAGTCCATGCTCAGGCCGAAGATGATCGCGAACATCATCATCGGCACATAGGACTCGATGGGCACCTTGCCGTGCACGCCCAGCGCGGGCCCGCCCCAGCCCCACTGGAAGACGGCGACGACGACGCCGTACGAGGCCGCGATCGACAGGACGTTGAGGACGGCGGCCTTGACGGCGACCAGCAGGCCGCGGAAGACCGCGAGGACGATCAGGAAGGCCAGGCCGACCACCACGAGGATGATCCAGGGCAGCCGCTCCGCGACGATGTCCCGGAAGTCGACCTGGGCGGCGGTCGTCCCGGTGACGTAGCCCTTGGCTGCGGTGCCGGAGGCCGCGTCGGGGAGCGTGTGGTCGTAGAGGCGGTTGACGAGGTTCGTGGTGTCCTTGTTCTGCGGGGACACCGCCGAGTAGACCGTGCCGACCAGCACGTCGCCGTCCTGCGTCGGCTGGAGCGGGCTGACGTAGGAGGTGCCGGACGCGTCGTCCAGGGCCTGCTGGGTCTTCGAGGCCAGGTCGGAGCGCTGCGAGTCCGGTACGTCGCTCTGGTCGACGACGACGGTGAGGGGCCCGTTGGAGCCCGCGCCGAACGCGTCCGTCATCAGGTCGAAGGCCCGCCGGTCGGTGAAGGACGTGGGGTCGGCGCCGTCGCCGATGTGCCCGAGCTGGATCGAGAAGACCGGGATGGCGAGCACCGCGACGGTGACCACACCGGCCGACAGGTACCGCCACGGATGGTGCTCCACCCGCTTCGCGTACCGGTGCCAGGTGCCCTGGGCCGTGTCGCCGCCCGCCTCGGTCTCGGCGATGGGCCGGCGCACGTGCCAGCGGTCGATCCCGCGGCCGACCAGCCCGAGCAGGGCCGGGACCAGGGTGAGGGCGCCGAGGACGGCGGAGACGACCGTGACGGCCGCGGCGACGCCGAGCAGGCCGATGAAGGTCACGCCGGACACCCACAGGCCCATCAGGGCGACGATCACCGTGGTGCCGGAGACCAGGACCGCGCGTCCGCTGGTGGCGGCGGCGTGCCCGGCGGCGCGCACCGGGTCGGCGCCGTCCATGAGGTTCTGCCGGTGCCGGGTGAGCAGGAAGAGGGCGTAGTCGATGCCGACGCCGAGGCCGATCATCGTGGCCAGCGTGGGCGAGACGGTGGCGAAGGTGAACGCGAGGGCGAGCAGCCCGAGGCAGGCCAGTCCGCCGACCACGGCGATCAGGGCGGAGACCAGCGGCAGGACGGCGGCGGCGACGCTGCCGAAGCCGATCAGCAGGACGACGACGGCGACGCCGAACCCGATCGCCTCGCTGGTCCGGTCGTTGCCGGCGGGCCGCTCCAGCTCGCCGAGCGAGCCGCCGTACTCGACGTCGACGCCGGCCTTTCTGAGCGGTTCCACCGCGCTGTCGACGCCGTCCAGATAGCTGTCGCCGAGGAGGGAGGGCTGCTCGTCGAAGCGGATGGTGATGTAGCCCGTCCTCCCGTCCGAGGACACCGGCCCGACCTTGGTGGAGGTGGCCTCCAGCGGGTTCTGCACGCTCAGGACGTGCGGGAGCTTCTGCAGGTCGGCGACGGCGGTCGACAGCTGCGAGCCGGCCGCGCTGAGGGGCTTGTCCGCGTCGTGCAGGACGATCTGGCTGCTGTAGCCGCCGGCCTGCGGGTCGTGCGCCTTGAGGACGTCCAGGCCCTTCTCGGACTGCACGTCGGACAGGGCGAAGTTGTCGGAGTACTCGCCGCCGTGGAGGTGGTTGAGGGCCTGGAGCACGCCGAGGGCGACGACCCAGGCGGCGATCACGATCACGAAGTGGCGCGCGCACCACTGGCCGAGCCGTCGCAGTCCCCCCACCGGAACGTCGTCGCCCCGGTCCCCAGCGGTGTTGCGTCTGGCCATGCCCCGGCTCTTCTCTGCCGAGCGGTCACTGACCCCCTCATTGGACGCCGGGTGGATCATCCCGGCATCCGCTGCCGGGGCCCGCGTGGGCCGTTCGGCTGACGCGGGTCAGCCGGCCATCTCCCAGACCAGCAGCTCGGCCGGGGTGAGCGCGACCGCCTCCAGGTCCGCGGCGCCGGTGACGCGGGCCGCGTCGCCCGGACCCAGCTCCTGTCCGGCCAGCCGCACCTCGCCGCGCGCCACGTGCACGTACAGGTACGCCGCGTCCGGTACGGCCGTCCGCTCCCCCGCCCCGAGCCGCCGCACATGCAGCATCGCGCCGGCCTCGGGGACGGCGTACGGGGTGGAGTCGGCGATGCCGCGGACGATCTCGTACGCCGGGTCGCCGCCCGGGGCCAGCGGCGCCAGCCATGTCTGCACGAAGGTGAGGGGCACGTCGGCGTCGTTGCGTTCGACGTGCCGGACGCCGCCCGCCGAGCTGAGGCGCTGCACGTCGCCGGGGCGCACCACGGTGGCGTGGCCCGTGGAGTCGCGGTGGGTCAGCTCGCCCTCGACGACCCAGGTCACGATCTCGGTGTGGCTGTGCGGGTGCTCGTCGAATCCGGCGCCGGGCGCGAGCCGCTCCTCGTTGCAGGCGATGACCGCGCCGAACCGGAGGTTGTCCGGGTCGTAGTGCGGGCCGAAGGAGAAGGCGTGGCGGGAGGTGATGCCCGCGGCCGGATCCCCTCCCGGATAGCGCTCTCCGGCGCGCCGTACGTCCATCACGGGGACCACCGTAGACCCACCGGGGAGTCCGCGGGCGACCCTCCGGCACGCTCGGGCGTCCCGATAAGGCAGTCTTGTCCCCGTGCCCGAACCCGTAACCCGAAAGTCCGAAGCCGCCGCGCACGACGTCCACGCCCACGCCGCGACCCTGAAGCGCCTGGAGAAGTCCTCCGGTTCGCTCGCCGCGCAGGCCATCGCGCGCATGGACGAGACGCTGCCGTGGTACCGGGCCATGCCCCCGGAGAACCGTTCCTGGATCGGTCTCGTCGCCCAGGCCGGCATCGCCGCGTTCACGGAGTGGTTCCGGCATCCCGACGCGCCCCAGGCGATCTCCACCGACGTCTTCGGCACCGCGCCGCGCGAGCTGACCCGGGCCATCACGCTGCGGCAGACCGTGGAGATGGTGCGCACCACCATCGAGGTCATGGAGTCGGCGATCGACGAGGTCGCGGCGCCCGGCGACGAGAGGGTGCTGCGCGAGGCGCTGCTGGTGTACGCCCGGGAGATCGCCTTCGCCACCGCGCAGGTCTACGCCCAGGCCGCCGAGGCACGCGGTGCCTGGGACGCCCGTCTCGAGTCCCTCGTGGTGAACGCCGTGCTCAGCGGGGAGGCCGACGAGGGCGCCGTCTCCCGTGCGGCCGCGCTCGGCTGGAACTCCCCGGACAACGTCTGCGTGGTGCTCGGCACCGCGCCCGACGGCGACAGCGAGCTGACCGTGGAGGCGATCCGCAGGGCCGCCCGGCACGCCAAGCTCCAGGTGCTGACGGGCGTCCTCGGGGACCGGCTGGTGGTGATCGCGGGCGGCAGCGACAACCCGCTGGCGGTGGCCAAGTCGCTGATCGGCCCGTACGCGGCCGGCCCGGTGGTCGCCGGGCCCGTCGTGCCGGACCTGCTGGCCGCCACGCGGTCCGCGCAGGCGGCGGCCGCCGGGCTGAAGGCGTGCACGGCCTGGCAGGACGCGCCGCGCCCGGTCCTCGCGGACGACCTCCTCCCGGAGCGCGCCATCGCCGGAGATCCCAGCGCGCGCGAGCAGTTGGTGGAGGAGATCTACAGACCGCTGGAGGAGGCGGGGTCGGCGCTGCTGGAGACGCTGTCCGTCTATCTCGAACAGGCGAGCAGTCTGGAGGGCGCCGCGCGGATGCTGTTCGTCCATCCCAACACCGTGCGCTACCGGCTCCGACGTGTGACTGACGTCACCGGCTGGTCACCGTCCGATGTACGCTCCGCGTTCACGCTGCGGATCGCGCTGATCCTGGGGCGTCTGGCCGACGGCGATCTTCAGCTCTAGTCTTTTGTCGGGGGTCCACAAAACCCCCTCGTGTTCTTCGTCCTTGTCCCCACGGGCGGCGTCGGCCGTCCCCAAGAGAGAGTGTGAGAGTGCTCGTACTCGTCGCTCCCGGCCAGGGCGCCCAGACGCCCGGCTTCCTGACCCCCTGGCTCGAACTGCCCGGTGCCGCCGACCGCCTCGGCGCCTGGTCGGACGCCATCGGACTGGACCTCGCCCACTACGGGACGCAGGCCGACGCCGACGCCATCCGGGACACCGCGGTGGCCCAGCCGCTGCTGGTCGCGGCCGGCCTGCTGTCCGCCGCGGCACTGGGTGACATCGTCCCCGGCGCCGTCGCCGGCCACAGCGTCGGCGAGATCACCGCGGCCGCCTACGCGGGTGTCCTCGACGACACCGCCGCGCTGACCCTCGTGCGCAAGCGGGGCCTGGCGATGGCCGAGGCCGCCGCGATCACCGAGACCGGCATGTCCGCGCTGCTCGGCGGCGACCCCGAGGTCAGCGTCGCGCACCTGGAGAAGCTGGGCCTGACCCCGGCGAACATGAACGGCGCCGGGCAGATCGTGGCCGCCGGCACCATGGAGCAGCTGGCCGCGCTGGGCGAGGACAAGCCCGAGGGCGTGCGCAAGGTCGTCCCGCTGAAGGTCGCCGGCGCGTTCCACACGCACCACATGGGCCCGGCCGTGGACAAGCTGGCCGAGGCCGCCAAGGAGCTCGTCCCCGCCGACCCGAAGGTCGCCTACGTCTCCAACAAGGACGGCCGCGCGGTCACCACCGGCACCGAGGTGCTGGAGCGCCTCGTCGGCCAGGTCGCCAACCCGGTCCGCTGGGACCTGTGCATGGAGACCTTCAAGGAGCTCGGCGTGACGGCCCTCATCGAGGCGTGCCCCGGTGGCACGCTGACCGGTCTGGCCAAGCGCGCGCTGCCGGGTGTGAAGACCCTGGCGCTGAAGACCCCCGACGATCTCGACGCTGCTCGCGAGCTCGTCGCAGAGCACGCCTGACAAGGAGCCCCGGAGCATGGCGAAGCTGAAGCCCAGCAAGGGCGCCCCGTACGCACGCATCCTCGGTGTGGGCGGGTACCGGCCCACGCGGGTGGTGCCCAACGAGGTGATCCTGGAGAAGATCGACTCGTCCGACGAGTGGATCCGTTCGCGCTCCGGCATCCAGACCCGGCACTGGGCGAACGACGAGGAGACGGTCGCCGCGATGTCGATCGAGGCGTCCGGCAAGGCGATCGCCGACGCCGGCATCGTGGCCGAGCAGATCGGCGGCGTGATCGTCTCGACCGTCTCGCACTTCAAGCAGACCCCGGCCGTCGCGACCGAGATCGCCGACAAGCTCGGCACGAACAAGGCCGCCGCCTTCGACATCTCGGCCGGCTGCGCGGGCTTCGGCTACGGCCTCACCCTCGCCAAGGGCATGATCGTCGAGGGCTCGGCGGAGTACGTCCTCGTCATCGGCGTGGAGCGGCTGAGCGACCTGACCGACCTGGAGGACCGTGCCACGGCCTTCCTGTTCGGCGACGGCGCCGGCGCGGTCGTGGTCGGCCCCTCCCAGGAGCCGGCGATCGGCCCCACGGTGTGGGGTTCCGAGGGCGACAAGTCCGAGACGATCAAGCAGACCGTGCCGTGGAACGAGTACGACAGCTCCACGGACAAGTTCCCCGCGATCACGCAGGAGGGCCAGGCGGTCTTCCGCTGGGCCGTGTTCGAGATGGCGAAGGTCGCCCAGCAGGCGCTGGACGCGGCCGGCATCGCCCCGGACGACCTGGACGTCTTCATCCCGCACCAGGCCAACGAGCGGATCATCGACTCGATGGTGAAGACTCTCAAGCTGCCGGAGCACGTGACGGTCGCCCGTGACGTGCGCACCACCGGCAACACCTCGGCCGCCTCGATCCCGCTCGCGATGGAGCGGCTCCTGGCGACCGGCGAGGCGAAGAGCGGCGACACCGCGCTCGTCATCGGATTCGGGGCGGGTCTCGTCTACGCCGCCACGGTCGTTACTCTCCCCTAGGCACTCCGTGCCGGATCATGTGAACCGGCACGGGACGCGCACCACCTGCCGCCTGTGCGGCGGGCGCCCAACCCTCTGAAGAACCTGAACAACAACGAAGGAGCGCCACCATGGCCGCCACTCAGGAAGAGATCGTCGCCGGTCTCGCCGACATCGTGAACGAGATCGCCGGCATCCCGGTCGAGGACGTCCAGCTGGACAAGTCCTTCACCGACGACCTGGACGTCGACTCGCTGTCCATGGTCGAGGTCGTCGTCGCCGCCGAGGAGCGCTTCGACGTGAAGATCCCCGACGAGGACGTCAAGAACCTCAAGACCGTCGGCGACGCGACCGACTACATCCTCAAGCACCAGGGCTGATCCGCCGATCCGGCCTCTGGGCCGACTGCCCCGCCACCCGGCGGTGGCGCCGCTGAATCCTCGTATCCGTTGGAGAAAGAATTCCCGTGAGCCCGACCAATCGCACCGTGGTCGTCACCGGTATCGGCGCAACCACACCGCTGGGTGGCGACGCAGCCTCTACCTGGGAGGGCCTGGTCGCCGGACGTTCCGGCGTCAAGCCCCTGGAGCAGGACTGGGCCGCCGACCAGGCGGTCCGTATCGCGGCGACCATCGCCGTGGAGCCGACCGAGGTCATCCCGCGGCCGCAGGCCCGCCGTCTGGACCGCTCGGCGCAGTTCGCGCTGGTCGCCGCCCAGGAGGCGTGGAAGGACGCCGGGTTCGAGGCCAGGGCCGGTGAGGACCCGAACGTCGACCCCGACCGGCTGGGCGCGGTCATCGCCTCCGGCATCGGCGGTGTGACGACGCTGCTCGACCAGTACGACGTGCTGAAGGAGAAGGGCGTCCGCCGCGTCTCCCCGCACACCGTCCCCATGCTGATGCCGAACGGCCCCTCCGCCAACGTCGGTCTGGCCGTGGGTGCCCGCGCGGGCGTGCACACGCCGGTGTCGGCGTGCGCCTCGGGCGCCGAGGCCATCGGCTACGCCATCGAGATGATCCGCACCGGCCGTGCCGACGTGGTGATCGCGGGCGGCACGGAGGCGGCCATCCACCCGCTGCCGATCGCCGCGTTCGGCAACATGATGGCGATGTCCAAGAACAACGACGACCCGCAGGGCGCGTCGCGTCCCTACGACGTCGCCCGCGACGGCTTCGTCCTCGGCGAGGGCGCCGGCGTGATCGTCCTGGAGTCCGCCGAGCACGCCGCGAAGCGCGGTGCCCGGGTGTACGCCGAGGCGGTCGGGCAGGGCATCTCCGCCGACGCGCACGACATCGTGCAGCCGGAGCCGGAGGGCCGCGGCATCTCGCACGCCCTGCAGAACCTGCTGGACCGCACCGACCTGGACCCGGCGGAGATCGTGCACGTGAACGCGCACGCCACGTCGACGCCGGCCGGTGACATCGCCGAACTGAAGGCGCTGCGCAAGGTCTTCGGCGACGACGCCGACCACATGGCCGTCTCCGCCACCAAGTCGATGACCGGTCACCTGCTGGGCGGCGCCGGCGGTGTCGAGAGCGTCGCGACCGTGCTCGCGCTCTACCACCGGGTGGCCCCGCCGACCATCAACGTGGAGAACCTCGACCCGGAGGCCGAGGCGAACGCCGACGTGGTCCGCGGCGAGGCCCGCAAGCTGCCCGTGGAGGGCCGTATCGCCGCGCTGAACGACTCGTTCGGCTTCGGCGGGCACAACGTGGTCCTGGCGTTCCGGACGGTCTGAGCGACCCCCGTACGCATGGGAAGGGCCCCCGCCTTCGAGGCGGGGGCCCTTTCGTGTGCCCGGGGGTGAGCGGCCGTCAGGCCGGCGGTCAGACCACCTGGTGCAGCCAGCGCACCGGCGCGCCCTCGCCCGCGTACCGGAAGGGTTCCAGCTCGTCGTCCCAGGGCTTGCCCAGCAGCTTGGCGATCTCGGCCTCCAGGTCCGCCTCCTCGCGCTGGGCGCGGGTCAGGGCGGCGCGCAGCCGGTCCTCGGGGATCAGGATGTCGCCGTGCATGCCGGTGACGGCGTGGAAGATGCCGAGGTCGGGGGTGCAGCTGTAGCGCTCGCCCTCGGCGGTGGGGCAGGGTTCGGCGGTCACCTCGAAGCGCAGCATCTGCCATCCGCGCAGGGCGGACGCCAGCTTGGACGCCGTGCCGGCCTCGCCCTGCCAGGAGAACTCCGAGCGCCAGGTGCTGGGCGCGGCGGGCTGCCGGATCCAGTCGAGGTTGACGCGCGTGCCGAGCACCCCGGCGACGGCCCACTCGACGTGCGGGCACATCGCGCGCGGCGCGGAGTGCACGTACAGAACTCCACGTGTCGTCACCGGGACCTCCGGGCTGAGCGGACATCTTGCGATCGGGCGGGCGTGGCCGGGGACCACGTTCGATGGCGAGGCTACCGTGCGGCGGGGCGAGGAGTGTGACGTACCGTCGGTCCCGGGGCCGTGAAACGCCCGCCATTCACCCGGCAGGACGCTTGTACGGGTGTGAGCCGTTGCATGCGCGGCCCGGGAACCCGGGTGAGGTCTCATGGGTTGGACAGTTCGACGGGTCCGACGAGGGGATGGACGGGTATGCGGATGCGACGGCTTGTCCCACGCGTGGTCCTCGCCGCCGTGACCGCGGCCGTGCTGGGCGCGTCCGGCTGTGATGCCGTGGGCGGCGCCGGCCCCGCCCCGTCGGGGACGGCGGCGCGGGGCGCGCGGCCCTCGCCGAGGCCGACGCCGGTGTGGGACCGCAGCCCCGCCTCGGTCGCGGCGGTCGGCGACTCGATCACCACCGGCTTCGACGCCTGCGCGGTCCTGTCGGACTGCCCCGAGGTGTCCTGGGCGACCGGCACCCGTCCGGCGGTCGACAGCCTGGCGGTACGGCTGCTGGGCCGGCAGAAGGCGGCGGAGCGCAGCTGGAACCTCGCGGTGACGGGGGCCCGGATGGGTGATGTTCCCGGCCAGATGGCGCGGGCCGTGACGCATCGGCCGCAGCTGGTCACGGTGATGGCGGGCGCCAACGACGCCTGCCGCAGGTCGGTCGGCTCGATGACGCCGGTGGCCGAGTTCCGCGCGAGCTTCGAGGAGGCGCTGCGCACGCTGCGCCGGTCGCTGCCGAAGTCGCAGGTGTACGTGGCGAGCGTGCCGAATCTGATGCGGCTGTGGGAGCAGGGCCGGACGAGCCCGATGGGCCGTCAGGTGTGGAAGCTGGGGATCTGCCCGTCGATGCTGGGGGACGCGGAGTCCCTGACGGCGGAGGCGAACGAGCGCCGGGCGACCGTGCAGGACCGGGTCGAGGCGTACAACGCGGTGCTGAGGGACGTCTGCGCGAAGGACCGCCGCTGCCGGTTCGACGGCGGCGCGGTGCATGACTTCCGTTTCGGGCAGGCGCAGTTGAGCCAGTGGGACTTCTTCCATCCGAGCGTCGACGGGCAGGCGCGGCTGGCGGAGATCGCCTACCGGACGGTCACGAACTAGTGTTCCGCTCATGAGCGAACACTTCGGCACACTTTCCGACGGCACGGAGGTCCATCGCTGGACCCTGGAGCGCGCGGGCGTTCGGGCGCGAGTCCTGTCGTACGGCGGGATCGTGCAGTCACTGGAGGTGCCCGACCGGGACGGCCGGACGGCCGACGTGGTCCTCGGGTTCGCCGATCTCGACGGGTACGTGACGCACACCGGGCCGTATCTCGGCGCGCTGATCGGGCGGTACGCCAACCGGATCGCGGGCGGCCGTTTCCCGCTGGACGGGGTCACCTACGCGCTCGACCCCAACACCCCGCCGAACTCGCTGCACGGCGGCGCCCGGGGCTTCGACAAGCGCGTGTGGGACGTGACGCCCGTCGAGCACGGGCTGCGGCTGACGAGGGTCAGCCCGCACGGCGAGGAGGGCTTCCCGGGGCGCCTGGAGGTGACGGCGACGTACACCCTGGAGGCCGACGGGGCGCTGCGGTTCGTGTACGAGGCGGTGACGGACGCGCCGACCGTGGTGAATCTGACCAACCACAGCTACTTCAACCTCGCGGGCGCGGACGCCGGTGACGCGGGCGGTCATGAACTGCGGCTGGACGCCTCCCGGTTCACCCCGGTGGACGCGGACCTCATCCCGACCGGCGTCCTGGAGGACGTCACGGGCTCCCGCTTCGACTTCCGCCGGACGCGCAAGGTCGGCTCCGGGTACGACCACAACTTCGTGCTGGACAAGGGTGTCACGGAGGACGCGCGGGAGGTCGCCGAGCTGTACGACCCCTCGACCGGGCGGGTGCTGACGGTGGCCACGACCGAGCCCGGCCTGCAGCTGTACACGGCCGACAAGCTGGACGCGCCCTTCTCCCCCGGCGACGGCATCGCGCTGGAGACCCAGCACTTCCCGGACTCCCCGAACCGGCCGGACTTCCCGAGCACGGTGCTGCGGCCCGGCGAGGTGTACCGGTCGGAGACGGTGTACGCCTTCTCGGCGCGCTGACGGGCGGGGGAAGGCCCGAGCCCCGGTCCCGGTGTCAGGGCCCGGACCGGGGCTGTTCCTGGGTACTTCTCCCGGATCAGACGTTAATCGTCGCGGTCAGCCTGCGGTCGGAGATCGAGCGTCCGAGCTGAATCTCGTACGAACCCTTCACAAAGGTCCACGCCTCGGTCGTCTCGTCCCACACCTCGAAAGCCCGGCGGGTCAACTCGATCACGGCCTCGCCGCTCTCCCCCGGCTCGGCGGAGACGCCGGCGAACCCGGCGAGCCACCGCGCGGGCCGTCCGGCGTCCGGCTCCGCGGGCGACAGATAGACCTGGACGACCTCGCGGCCCGGCCGCTCTCCGGTGTTGCGCACCCGCACCCGGACCGTGGCGCCCTTGACCTCGGCGGACTCGTACGCCCAGGTGGTGTAGCCGAGGCCGTGCCCGAACGGGTACGCCGGGGCGCGGCCCGCCTTCTCCCAGGCGCGGTAGCCGATGAAGACGCCCTCGGTGTAGGCGAGTTCGCCGTCGGTGGGGACGACCTCGGTGACCGGGGCGTCCGCCAGCGAGCCCCAGGTGGTGGGCAGCCGTCCGCCGGGCTCCTCGGCGCCGGTGAGCACGTCGGCGAGGGCGGCGCCGCCCTCCTGGCCCGGGAACCAGCCGAGCAGCACGGCGGCGACCTCGTCGCGCCACGGCAGTTCCACCGGGGACCCGGAGTTGACGACGACGACCGTGCGGGGGTTGGCGGCGGCGACGGCGCGGACCAGGTCGTCCTGGCGGCCGGGGAGCCGCAGGTCGATGCGGTCGAAGCCCTCCGACTCGACGCGTTCGGTGGTGGCGACCACCACGACGGCGGTGTCGGCGGCGCGCGCGGCCTCGGCGGCCTCGGCGATGAGCTCGTCGGGGTCGCGCAGCGGCTCCTGGTGGGCCAGCGTGAAGCCGACGACCCTGAGCGGGGCGTCCTCGGGGTGCTCGACGACGTAGGTGAGGGAGACCTCGACGGGGGCGCCTTCGGTGAGTTCGGGCTGGGCGCGCGGGACGGGGGCGCCGAAGAAGCTGATGAACGGGTCGTCCTTGGTGGGGCGCTGGACGTCGTCGTAGTACGTGGTGCCGTCGATGACGAGCGTGAAGGCGCCGATGCCCTTGACGCCGAAGGTGTGGGCGCCGGTGACGCGCGGGGTGAACGTGCCGGTCAGCTCGACGCTGTGCAGGGTCTCGTGGGTGACGCCGTCGGGGAGGTCGGAGCCCATCCACTGGATGTGCCCGCTGGGCGCGGAGCCGGTGCCGAGGACGTTCCCCGACGCGTCCCGGCACACGGCCCGCAGGGTGAACCCCTTGTCGGCCACGCCGAGTTCGGTGCTGGGGTCGGCGCCGACGGCGTAGGTGAGGGCGCCTTCGGGGAGGGCGGCGGTGAGGCCGTCGAGCGGGGAGACGGTGCGGGCCGGGAAGACGGTCGCGGAGCCGCCGCCCAGGACGCGGGCGTCGCGGGCGGCGCCGCCGATCAGGGCGACGGTGCCGCCGGGCGGCAGCGGCAGGGCGTTCTCGTTGCGGACGAGGACGAAGGAGCGGCGGGCGATCTCGCGGGCGAGGGCGGGGCCGTCGGTCTCGGGCGGGAGGGCGGTGACGGCCGGTTCGGCGCCGGGGAGGATGCCGACGCGGGCGGCCAGCCGCAGGACGTTGCGCACGGCGTCGTCGACCCGGGCCTCGGGGACCTCCCCGGCGCGCACGGCCCGGGCGAGGGCCTCGCCGTAGACGGTCCGGGGGCCGGGCATGGCGATGTCGAGGCCGCCGTCGAGGGCGGCGGCGGTGTCGCGGGCGGCCGCCCAGTCGGAGACGTTGACGCCGTCGAAGCCCCACTCGCCGCGCAGCACCTCCTCGACGAGGCGCCGGTGCTCGGTCATGGTCGTGCCGTTGACCGTGTTGTACGCGGTCATCACGCCCCAGGGGCTGGCGTGTTCCACGATGTGCTCGAAGGGCGCCAGGTACAGCTCGCGCAGGGCGCGTTCGCCGACGACGTTGTTCACGGTGAAGCGCTCGGTCTCGGCGTCGTTGGCGACGAAGTGTTTCACGGTGGTGCCGACGCCGCCGGACTGGACGCCCGAGACATAGCCCGCGCCGATGACCCCGGTGAGGTACGGGTCCTCGCTGTACGCCTCGAAGTGGCGTCCGCCGAGCGGGGAGCGGTGCAGGTTGACGGTGGGGGCGAGCAGGACGTGGACGCCCTTGCGGCGGGCCTCCTGGGCGAGGAGGACGCCGGCGCGGTGGGCGAGGTCCGGGTCCCAGGCGGCGGCCAGGGCGGTCGGGGAGGGCAGGGCGACGGACGGGTCGTCGGCGGTCCAGCGCACCCCGCGGACGCCGATCGGGCCGTCCGACATCACGAGGGAGGGCAGGCCGATCTCGGGCAGGGCGGGCAGGGTCCACATGTCCTGGCCGGAGAGCAGCCGTGTCTTCGCGTCGAGGTCGAGCCGGGCGAGGGCCGCCTCCACGACCGCCTCACGTGCTGCATCGGCCTGGGTGCGCGTTCCCGCCATCGCGGTGCCTCCTCGTCGAGTCCGGGCTGTGGGCACCATCCTGCATCGGTCACCTGTCGACCGGTAGGTTTCGTTATCCGCGTGTTACATGAGGGGCGGGCGCATCCCGTACGGTGACGCCATGAACGCGAGGGTCAGGGGCGAGGAGCGCCGCGCCGAGATCGTCCGGGCGGCGCTGGAGGTCATCGCCGAGCGCGGCTACCGGGGCGCGAGCCTGGCCGCGGTCGCCGAACGGGTGGGGCTCACCCAGCAGGGCCTGATGCACCACTTCCCGACCAAGGACGCGCTGCTCGTCGCCGTGCTCCAGGAGCGGGACCGGTGGGACGCCGTGCCGGACAGCCGGTGGCGGGTCGATCTGCTGGCCGCGCTGGTCGAGTACAACGCGATGCGGCCGGGCATCGTGCAGACCTTCTCGGCGCTGCTCGGTGAGAGCGTGACGGACGGGCATCCGGCGCGGGCGTACTTCTCCGAGCGGTACACGCGGGTGCGGGCGAGCATGGCGGAGATGCTGCGCGCCGAGTACGGCGACCGGCTGCCGAACGGGCTGACGCCCGAGCGCACCGCCCCGCTGCTGGTCGCCGTCATGGACGGGCTGCAGTACCAGTGGCTGCTGGACCCCGCGTCGGTGGACATGCCGGGCGCGTTCCGGGACTTCCTGCGGCTGCTCGGCGAGCCGCGGAGCTGACGGCGGCGGACGGACGGGCGCACGCACCATGGCGTGGACCTCTCCCGTCACGCGATACTTCCGGCGTCCCGCACGACCCCCACCGTGACGGAAGGACCCGAACTGCCGTGATATCCCCCCGTGTTCGGACCGGAGTGCTCGCCCTGGCCCTGCTGACCGGCCTCGCGGCGCCCGCCACCGGCACCGCCGCCGCCACCCCCAGGACCGCCGCCGCCCCCACCGTCGAGGAGCGGCGGCTCACCCAGGCGGCCCCCCAGGAGATCCTGCGCCGCTCCGGGTTCGGCGCCGCCACCGCCGCCTTCTCCCGCGCCCTGGACGGCGCGCACGGCTACGCGGCGGCCCGCCGGGCCGTCGAGCGGCACGGGACGGCGCTGTGGCGGCGGGCCGTCGACCGGGCGCAGGGGCGGGGTCCGGCGGGCGGCGATCTGAGCCGGGACGACGACCGGCCGCTGTACTGGGCCCGGCTGACGATGACACGGGAACTGCGCACCTGGGAGCCGGGCTTCGCCCTGGACGAGGGGCGGCGGGCCGCACTGCTGGACGCGCTGGAGCGGACCTCGCGCGGGCAGGGCGACCTCCGGCTGCCGCGGGAGAAGGGCGTCCGGCGCATCCTGGTCACCGGGTTCGACCCGTTCACGCTGGACCGGGACATCCGGATCTCCAACCCGTCGGGGGCGGCCGCGCTGGCGCTGGACGGCACGGTCGTGCGGACGGCGGCCGGTCCGGCGCGGGTGGAGACCGCCGTCTTCCCGGTGCGCTGGCGGGACTTCGCCGAGGGGACCGTGGAGCGGGCGCTGCGGCCGCACCTGGGGCGGGTCGACCTGTTCATGACCGTGAGCCAGGGCCGGGTCGGGCGGTTCGACGTGGAGCGGACCAACGGGGCCTGGCGGGGCGGGTTCCCGGACAACGAGAACGCCTCCAGCACCGGCCTGGCCCCGGTCGCCGACCCTGGTTCGCAGCCGCAGTGGACGACGACCACCCTGCCGTACGCGGCGATCGTCGCCGCGCCCACCGGCCGGTTCCCCGTGTACGACAACACGAGCGTCACCGAGATCCCGGCGGGCGGCACGGAGGCCGTCGTCCGGCCGGACGGGCCGACGCCCGGGTCGAGCGCCCGGGCCGGCGGCGGCGGGGACTACCTGTCCAACGAGATCGCCTACCGGGCGACGCTGCTGCGCGACCGCCTGGGGCTGCACGACGTGCTGCCGGGCGGGCATGTGCACACGCCGGTGCTGCAGTTCGGGGCGGGCAACACCGACCCGGCGTCGGGGGCGGTGACGGACCCGGAGTTCGTCCGCAACCGGCTGGACATCATCGCCCAGGTGCGCACGATCCTGACGGTGGCGGCCGGCAGTCCGGTCACCGGGTGACCTTCTCGCCCGCGGGCTCGCCCGGCTCGTCCTCCCGCGTCTCCTCTCCCGCCAGCTCCCGGGCCATCAGCGTGGCGCCCGCGACCGCGCCGGGCATCAGGAACACGGCGGCGAACGGCACCAGGAAGGCGGCGGCGAGCGGAGTGCCGAAGCCCCAGACGAGCATCTTGCGCGAGCGCAGGAGCGTCAGGCGCTCGCGCAGCTCGACGCGGCGGCGCTGGAGGGCGACCGCCGTCAGCTCCTCGGTGAGGAAGAAGCCGGTGACGACCACACCGAGGACCGGGACGACCGTCTGCCCGACGACCGGGATGAAGCCGGCCGCGAACAGCAGCACGCCCCACACGGCGGCGCGCACGACGATCCGCAGGCTGTCGCGGCCGGAGATCCACAGATCCCGCCAGAACGGCAGCCCGGACTCGGGCGCGGTGCCGTCGGGCGAGACGTCCCGGTCGACGCGCTCCGAGAGGCTCTCGTAGAAGGGCTGGCCGATCAGCAGGGTCACGGCGGTGAAGGTGACCACGGACAGCAGCAGGGCCAGGGCGAACAGGACGGCGGTGAGCAACCCGCGGAACAGGCCCCGCCATGGGCTCGCCCAGCCGTCGGCGAACGGGGTGGACCAGCCCACGAGGTCCTGGCCCCACAGCGCGAGGGCCACCAGCGTGGCCGCGTACAGCACCAGGGTGATCAGGCCCGGGATCAGCCCGAAGCCGTACTGCCTGCCGTGCCGGGCCACCCATCGCTGGCCCTTGAGGAGAAACCTGAAACCGGCACCGAGATCGCGCATGCGGATCACTGTAGACGGGGTGTGTCACACCGCCGTCACGGCGGCTTCGGTGCCCGGTCACGGCGTCCCCATCGCGGGGAATGGGCCGGGCCGGGGCGGGTGTTGTGAGCACGGCAGACATCAGGGGCCAGGTGAGGAGAGCGGATGGCACCGGAGATCCACGGCACGGTCGCGGACGGCTTCGAGGCGGTACGGGAGGAGTTCGCGGCGTTCGTGGCCACGGAACGGCCGGACTACGAGGGCCAGGTCGCCGCGTACGTGCACGGCGAACGGGTGGTCGACCTGTGGGCGGGCCCGGGCGCCGGGGCCGACTCCCTCTACGGGGTGTTCTCGTCGTCCAAGGGCGCGGCCCATCTGGTGGTGGCACTGTTCGTCCAGGACGGGGTACTGGACCTCGACCGTGAAGTCGCCTCGTACTGGCCCGAGTTCGCGGCCGAGGGCAAGGCCGGGATCACGCTGCGCGAGCTGATCGCGCACCGCGCCGGGGTGGTCGGACTCGACGCCGGGTTCACGCTGGACGAGCTGGCCGACGACCGGGCGATCGCCGAACGCCTCGCCGGGCAGCGGCCGTTCTGGCGGCCGGGCACGGCGTTCGGCTACCACGCGCTCAGCGTCGCCGCGCTCACCGGCGAGGTCGTGCGGCGCGCCACCGGCCGCACCCTCCAGGAGGTCTACGAGGAGCGCGTCCGCGCCCCGCACGACCTGGGCTTCTTCCTCGGGCTGCCCGAGGCGCTGGAGGACCGCTACCGCTCGGTGCAGCCGATGGAGCCGACGCCGCAGCAGCAGGCGGAGCTGGACGCCGTGCCGGCCGGACCGCACACGCTGGCCTCGATCGCCTTCAACACGCATGTGCCGATGCCGGGGCAGCTCGCGGACTACCCCAACTCCCGTGCGGTGCGGGCGAACGGGCCCGCCTCGGCGGGCGGTGTGGCCTCCGCGCGGGGTCTCGCGGGGATGTACGCGGCGGCCGTGAGCGGGCTGGGCGGGCGCCCGCCGCTGCTGAAGCCGGACACGGTCGCCGAGGTCGGCCAGATCCACTCCACCGGCCAGGACCTGGTGTCCCGGACGTACAAGTCGTTCGGGCTCGGCTTCCAGGCGGTGTCGGACCCCTGGTACCCGTTCCTGGGCGCCGGTGCGTTCGGGCACGCCGGGGCGAGCGGCTCGCAGGCGTTCGCCGACCCGCGCAGCGGTCTGGCGTACGGCTACACGCGGCGCCGCTACGCCTACCCGGGCGGTGCGGCCGTGGAGAACGACCGGCTGGTGCGGGCGGTGCACACCGCGGCGCTGGCCGTCTGACCGGGAACGCGGAGAGGCCGCGCCCCCTGCGTGGGGCGCGGCCTCTTCGCGGGCCGGACCGTCAGAGCTTGACGATCATCTTGCCGATGTTGTCGCCGCGCAGGACGCCGAAGAACGCCTCCAGGTTGTTCTCGATGCCCTCGACGACGGTCTCGCGGTACTTCAGCTCGCCCGAGGCGACCCAGGGGCCGACCTCCTGGACGAACTGCGGCCGCAGGTCGTAGTGGTCGCCGACCAGGAAGCCCTCGATACGGCCGCGGGTCTGGATCAGCCGGGCGAGGTTGCGCGGGCCGGGGGCGGGCTCGGTGTCGTTGTAGACGGAGATCATGCCGCAGACGGCGATCCGGCCGTTCAGGTTGAGGGAGCCGATGGCCGCCTCCAGGTGCTCGCCGCCGACGTTGTCGAAGTACACGTCGACGCCGTCCGGGGCGGCGGCGCGCAGCTGCTCGCGCACGGGGCCGTTCCTGTAGTTGAAGGCGGCGTCGAAGCCGTACTCCTCGACCAGGAGCTTCACCTTCTCGTCGGAGCCTGCGGAGCCGATGACGCGCGAGGCGCCCTTGAGCCGTGCGAGCTGGCCGACCTGGCTGCCGACGGCACCGGCCGCGCCGGAGACGAACACCGCGTCACCCTCCTTGAAGGCGGCGGTGCGCAGCAGTCCGGCGTAGGCGGTGAGACCGGTCATGCCGAGGACGCCGAGGTACGTGGACAGGGGCGCGGCCTCGGGGTCGACCTTGACGGCGTGCCGCGCGTCCAGGGCCGCGTACTCGCGCCAGCCGAAGAAGTGCAGGACGTGGTCGCCGACCGCGATGCCCTCGGCGTTCGACGCGACGACCTCGCCGACCGCGCCGCCCTGCATGACCTTGCCGAGCTCGTAGGGGTCGGCGTACGACTTGGCGGCCGACATGCGGCCCCGCATGTACGGGTCGACCGAGACGTACGTGTTGCGGACGAGCACCTGGCCGTCGCGGGGGGTGGGCACCTCGGTCTCGACCAGGGCGAAGTCCTCGGGCTTGGGCCAGCCGACGGGACGGGAGACGAGGTGCCATTCGCGGTTGATCACAGGGTGCCCTTCCATCAAAATACTTCAGTACCTGAAACAACCATGCGCCTGAATATTTCAGGATGTCAAGTAACCCGTTACCCTGGACGAGTGACCACTCCACCCAGGACGAACCGCCCGGACGAGCTGACCTTCGAGGTCGTCGACCTCATCGGCGCGGTCGTGGCCCGCTATCACGCGGAGTACGAGGAGGCGGCCGCGGAGCACGCGCTCACCGGCGCCCAGGCCCGGCTGCTGAGCCTGCTCTCGCTGGAGCCGCTGCCGATGCGCAAGCTGGCCCAGCGGCTGCGCTGCGAGCCGTCGAACGTGACCGGCATCGTGGACCGGCTGGAGTCACGGGGCCTGGTGGAGCGCCGGCCGGACCCGGCGGACCGGCGGGTGAAGCTGGCCGCCGCGACCGGGGAGGGCCGTCAGGTGGCCCGGAACCTGCGGGAGTCCCTGCGGTTCGCCCGGGAGCCGCTGGCGGGCCTGTCGGAGGACGAGCGGCTGGCGCTGCGCGATCTGCTGCGCCGGATGCTGGCGGACTGACGCCCGCTCCCCCGGCGAGCGACTACGTGCACCACCAGAGGAAACGCTTGCACTCCGTCGGCTTGGGGTCGGGCGTCGGCTCCGAGGTGGCCGGGTCCTCCGTCGGGTCGGGGTCGCCGCCGCCGCCCGAGGTCGGCGTGGGGTCGGGGGCCGGGGGCGGCGTACCGGCGCCGGTGCCCGCCGTCTCCTCCGACGAGGACTCCGGGTCCGGGGTGCCGTCCCCGTCCGCGTCCTCGTCCTTCTTCCCGTCCTCGTCGTCCTTGTCCTCGTCCTCGTCCTTGCCGGACGCGGAGGCGGAGGGGGACGCGGACGGGCCGCCCGAGGCCGCGCCCGCCCCGGTGCGGACGGTGGCGCCGGTGGCGCCGGGCGACGCCTCGACCTCACCCTCTGCGCCGCCGTCCGCCGAGGAGTCGCCGGCCGCGGCCGTCGGAGGGGTGTCATCGGGGGCGTCCATGCCGAGTTCGGCGAGGCTCAGACCGCCGGCGGCCAGGACGAAGCCCGCCGCGATCAGCAGCGTCCGGCGCCGTCTGCGGCGGTGCGCGGCGGCCTTGCGGTCCCGGCGGCTCGTGCCGGCCCCGGCCTCGTCCTCGTCGCCGTCCTCGTCGTCGTACGCCTCCGGGTCGTCGTACTCCTCGGAGTCGTCGTAGCCGTCCGGGCCGGTGTGCCCGTCCTCCGGGACGGCGGGGGCGTCCCGCTCGTCGCGGGCGCGCCGGCGGCTGCGGCCGCGTCGCTGCGCCGCCCGGCGCGCGGCCCGGCCGGCCACCGGTGCCGCCTCCGCGAGCCCGCCGGTGTCAGCGGGGGCGTCCGCGCCCTCGGGAGCGTCCGGTTCCGTGCCGGTGTACTGCCCCGCGTACGCCGCGGGCGCGCCCGGGGACCGCTCGGCCGGCGGCGGGTACGCGGCGCCGGCCAGGGCGTCCGCGTACACATGCGGCTGTTCGGTCGTGGCGCCGCACCCCGGACAGGCGAGTGCGCCGTTCAGGTGCCGTCGGCACGGGTGGCAGTAGTCCATGACGCGGGAAGACTAGGTTCCGGACGCGTACCGTTCCTAGTCACCCCTGTGAAAGTTTTGTGGACAACAATGCGCAGAGGCATGACCAGTTGGCGGATATGCCAGGACACGCCAGACACGCCCCGCACGCTCCGCGACGAAGGGGCCGCATCGGGGACCGCGAGCAGTGTCGAAACCGTTATGCGCGCGACCCATTGACACCCCCGTCGCCCCCTCCCTACTGTCACGTCAGCATTTCGAACGTGTGACGAAATATCGAACATCGCCGGGTGCACAACCGAATGGGCCGACGACGCAGCAAGGGGCAACTGCCGTGCGTATCACCGGAATCAGCACACACGTGGTCGGGACGCCTTGGCGCAATCTGACCTACGTCCAGGTGCACACCGACGAGGGGCTGACCGGAGTCGGCGAGACCCGGATGCTGGGCCACACCGACGCGCTGATCGGCTATCTGCGCGAGGCCGAGGCCAACCACATCCTCGGCTCCGACCCGTTCGCCGTCGAGGACCTGGTGCGCCGCATGAAGTACGGCGACTACGGCCGCGCGGGCGAGATCGTGATGTCCGGCATCGCCGTGATCGAGATGGCCTGCTGGGACATCAAGGGCAAGGCGCTCGGGGTGCCCGTGTGGCAGCTCCTCGGCGGCAAGGTCACCGACAAGGTGAAGGCGTACGCGAACGGCTGGTACACCACCGAGCGCACGCCCGAGGCGTACCACAAGGCCGCCCGCGCGGTGATGGAGCGCGGCTACCGGGCGCTGAAGATCGACCCCTTCGGCACCGGCCACTTCGAGCTCGACCACCAGCAGACCCTGTACGCCGTCTCCCTCATCGAGGCCGTACGGGACGCCATCGGCCCCGACGCCGAGCTGATGCTGGAGATGCACGGCCGCTTCTCCCCCGCCACCGCCGTCCGTCTCGCGCACGAGCTGGCGCCGTTCAAGCCGGCCTGGCTGGAGGAGCCCTGCCCGCCGGAGAACCTGAAGGCGCTGGAGAAGGTCGCCGCCAAGGTCGACATCCCGGTCGCCACCGGTGAGCGCATCCACGACCGGATCGAGTTCCGGGAGCTGTTCGAGAGCCAGGCCGCCGACATCATCCAGCCCGACGTCGGCCACATCGGCGGCATCTGGGAGACCCGCAAGCTCGCCGCGACCGCCGAGACGCACTACACGCTCGTCGCCCCGCACAACGTCGGCGGTTCGGTGCTCACCGCGGCCTCCCTCCAGGTCGGGTTCACCTCCCCCAACTTCAAGATCCTGGAGCACTTCAACGACTTCGCCGACGCGGAGATCAAGAAGGTGGTCAAGGGCGCGCCGCAGGTCGTGGACGGCTACTTCCACCTCTCCGACGCCCCCGGGCTCGGCGTGGAGTTCGACGCCGACGCGGCCGCCGAGTTCCCGCAGCAGCAGGCCCGGTTCGACCTGTGGGCCGAGGGCTGGGAGCAGCGCAAGCCGAAGGGGACGCGATGAGCACCGCCGTCGTCGTCGAGGCGCCCGGCCGGCACCGGCTCGCCGCCCACACGCCGCGTGACCCCGGTCCCGGCGAGGCGCTGGTGCGGGTGCACGCGGCCGGCATCTGCGGCAGCGACCGCGAGCTGTACCAGGGCAACCGGCCCGAGGGGTACGTCCGTTACCCGCTGACGCCGGGCCACGAGTGGTCCGGGACCGTCGCCGCCGTCGGTGCCGGGGTGCCGGAGGGGCTCGTCGGCCGGAAGGTCGTCGGCGAGGGGTTCCGCAACTGCCAGGTCTGCGACCGCTGTCACGCCGGTGAGACGACGCTGTGCGAGGCGGGGTACGAGGAGACCGGGTTCACCCAGCCCGGGGCCATGGCGGCCACGCTCACGCTCCCGGCCCGGCTGCTGCACGTCCTGCCGGACGACTGCGACCTGACCGCCGCCGCCCTGCTGGAGCCGGCCGCCTGTATCGCGGCGGCCGCGCTGAAGGCGGGCGCCCGGCCGGGCGAGCGGGTGGCCGTGGTCGGCACCGGGACGCTCGGGATGTTCGCCGTGCAGTTCCTGGCGGCGAACTCGCCCGGCGAGCTGCTGGTGGTGGGGACGCGCCGGGACCGGGAGGAGCTGTCGCGGGCGTACGGGGCCACCGGCTTCCGCACCAAGGACGAGGAACTGCCGGGCGGTTACGACGTCGTCGTGGAGACCGCCGGGTCCGCCGACGCCGCGCGCACCGCGGCCGCGCTGCTGCGGCGGGGCGGGCGCCTGGTGCTCACCGGCATCCCGGCGCCGGGCGCGCACGGGCTCGACCCGACCGATCTCGTCGTACGCCAGCTGGAGGTGCACACCGTCTTCGGGGCGCCGCCGGACGCCTGGGCGCACGCGGTGCGGGTGTTCTCCGCCGGTCTCCTCGACCCGCTGCCACTGGTCACGCACGAACTGCCGCTGACGGAGTTCCCGCAGGCGATCGAGCTCGTGGGCTCCGGCGACCCGAAGGTGGGCAAGGTTCTCCTCCGGCCCTGAGCGGCCTTGGCCGTACGCCGGGACGGGGGCGCCCTGACGGTCCCCGTGCCGGCGTACCACCGAGGTCCCGCACACCCGAAGACGCGAACCTCGTCCGAAATACCGAACACTAAGGACATCCCGTGACCGACGCCTCCGCAGCCCGACGACCCGGCGAGCAGGCACTCGCCGCCCTCGGCCTGGGCGCGCCCGACCCCTCCCCCGCCGACGCCTCGCCCCACACCTTCCCCGGCGGAGGCCGCTGGCGCACCGAGATCCCCTCGTGCGAGGGCCCCGAGGCGCTGGCCGTCGTCCTGAAGGAAGCCTCGCGGCTGGACGTGCCGATCCACCGGATCAGCCAGGGCAGCGGTGTGTGGATGCTGACCGACGCCGAGATCACCGAGATGGTCGAGGCGACGGCCGAACGGGACATCGAGCTCTGCCTGTTCACCGGCCCGCGCGGCACCTGGGACATCGGCGGCTCCACCCGCACCGACTCCCGCGGGGCCGGGCTGCGCGCCCGCGGCCACGACGCGGTGGCCGGCTGTGTCGAGGACGCCGTGCGCGCCACCGAACTGGGCGTGAAGTGCCTGCTGGTCGCCGACGAGGGCGTGCTGTGGACGCTGCACCGGGCGCGCGTCACGGGCCTCATCCCGGCCGACACCACCCTGAAGGTCAGCGCCCTGATCGGCCCGGTCAACCCGGCCGCGTACGCGGTGTACGAGCGGCTGGGCGCCGACTCGGTGAACGTGCCGAGCGACCTGACGCTGGATCACCTCACGGAGATCCGGCGGGTCTCCGCCGCCCCCATGGACATGTACATCGAGGCCCCCGACGACCTCGGCGGCTATGTGCGCATGTACGAGGTCGCCGAGCTGATCCGGCGCGGCGCCCCGCTGTACCTGAAGTTCGGGCTCTCCAAGGCCCCCGGCATCTACCCCTACGGCCACCACATGAGAGAGCTCACGCTGGCCACCGCCCGGGAACGCGTCCGGCGCGGACGGCTGGCCCTGGACCTGCTCGCGCGGCACGGGGCCGACGGCGCGATGGCGCCCCTCGGCTCACGGCTGCCCGGAACGCTGACGCGTTTCGACACACGCGCATAACGTTCCGGCGAAACCCCCTTCACAGAAGCGGACGCAGGCGAACACAATCCCACACACCCTCGGGCGACGGACCAGCCGACCCGAACAGCCCCGGACACGTCCTCGCATTCGCCCACGCGGCACCCGGACCGACCGGACCCGAGCACGACCGAGCCCCGCTCCACTCACATCAAGGATGATGATCATGCGTAGTCGCAGAGCCGCACTCGCCGCCATGGCCTCCGTCGCCTCCCTCGCGCTGACCCTGACCGCCTGCGGCCAGGACAGCGAGGGCGGCAGCAAGGACGACAACGCCAGCACGAAGGGGGCGACGATCGGCATCGCGATGCCCACCAAGTCCTCCGAGCGCTGGATCGCCGACGGCAACAACGTCGTGAAGAACCTCGAGTCCAAGGGCTACAAGACCAAGCTGGTCTACGGCGAGGACGACCCCGACCAGCAGGTCTCGCAGATCGAGAACCTGATCACCCAGGGCGTCAAGGCGCTGATCGTGGCGGCCATCGACAACAAGTCGATGAACAACGTCCTCCAGCAGGCCAAGGACGCGAACATCCCGGTCATCTCCTACGACCGGCTGATCCTCGGCACCCCGAACGTCGACTACTACGCCTCCTTCGACAACGAGAAGGTCGGCCAGCTCCAGGCCAGCTACATCGTCGACAAGCTGGGCCTGGAGGACGGCAAGAAGGGCCCGTTCAACATCGAGCTGTTCGCCGGCTCCAACGACGACAACAACACCCGCTACTTCTTCGGCGGCGCGATGAAGGTGCTCCAGCCCTACATCGACAAGAAGCAGCTCGTCGTCCGCTCCAAGCAGACCGCCCTCAACCAGGTCACCACCCTGCGCTGGGACGGCGGCACCGCGCAGAAGCGCATGGACGACATCCTCACCTCGGCGTACAAGAGCGAGCGCGTCGACGCGGTGCTCTCGCCGTACGACGGCATCTCCATCGGCATCCTCTCCGCCCTGAAGTCGGACGACTACGGCTCCAAGAGCAAGCCGCTGCCGGTCGTCACCGGTCAGGACGCCGAGGTCGCCTCGGTGAAGTCGATCATCGCCGACGAGCAGTCGATGACCGTCTACAAGGACACCCGCGAACTCGCCAAGGTGGCCGTGAACATGGTCGACTCCCTGCTCAACAAGAAGAAGCCCGAGGTCAACGACACCAAGACCTACGACAACGGCTCGAAGGTCGTCCCGGCCTACCTGCTGGAGCCGGTCGCCGTGGACAAGACCAACTACCAGAAGGAAGTCGTGGACTCCGGCTACATCAAGGCGAGCGACCTCAACTAACCGCCGGCCCACTCTGATTGGAAGGCACGACCATGGCGGGACCCGTCCTGGAAATGCGCTCGATCGTCAAGACCTTTCCCGGCGTCAAGGCGCTGTCGGACGTCACCCTGACCGTCCGGCAGGGCGAGGTCCACGCCATCTGCGGGGAGAACGGCGCCGGCAAGTCCACGCTGATGAAGGTCCTCTCCGGAGTCCACCCGCACGGCACCTACGAGGGGGACATCCTCTTCGAGGGCGAGGTCTGCGAGTTCAAGGACATCCGGGCGAGCGAGCAGCGCGGCATCGTCATCATCCACCAGGAGCTGGCGCTGTCGCCGTTCCTCTCCCTCGCGGAGAACATCTTCCTCGGCAACGAGCACGCCCGGGGCGGCTTCATCGACTGGCGGGAGACGCTGCGGCACGCCACCGAACTGCTGCGCCGGGTGGGGCTGTCCGACCACCCCGACACCCGCGTCGCCGACATCGGCGTGGGCAAGCAGCAGCTCGTGGAGATCGCGAAGGCGCTGTCGAAGAAGGTGAAGCTGCTCATCCTCGACGAGCCGACCGCGGCCCTCAACGACGAGGACAGCGGCAAGCTCCTGGACCTGATCCTGGAGCTGAAGAAGCAGGGCATCACCTCGATCATCATCTCCCACAAGCTCAACGAGATCCGCAGGGTCGCCGACTCGGTGACGATCCTGCGGGACGGGCGGACCATCGAGACGCTCGACGTGAAGGCCCCGGAGACCACCGAGGACCGGATCATCAGCGGGATGGTCGGCCGGGACCTGGAGCACCGCTTCCCCGAGCGCACCCCGCACGAGCCGGAGGAGGGCGCCGCCCCCGCCCTGGAGATCCGCAACTGGACCGTGCACCACCCGATCGACCAGCAGCGCAAGGTCGTCGACGACGTGTCGATCCAGGTGCGGCGCGGCGAGATCGTGGGCATCGCGGGGCTGATGGGCGCCGGCCGCACCGAGCTGGCGATGAGCGTCTTCGGGCGCACCTACGGCCGCTACCACGGCGGCACGGTCCTCAAGGACGGCAAGGAGATCCGCACCAAGTCCGTCCCGGAGGCGGTGAAGCACGGCATCGCGTACGTCACCGAGGACCGCAAGCACTACGGCCTGAACCTCATCGACACCATCAACCGCAACATCTCGCTCAGCGCGCTGGGCAAGGTCGCCAAGCGGGGCGTGGTCGACGAGCACGGCGAGCGGCAGGTCGCCGAGGGCTTCCGCAAGTCCATGAACATCAAGGCGCCGACCGTCTTCGAGCCGGTGGGCAAGCTGTCCGGCGGCAACCAGCAGAAGGTCGTCCTCAGCAAGTGGATCTTCGCGGGGCCCGATGTGCTGATCCTGGACGAGCCCACGCGCGGGATCGACGTCGGCGCCAAGTACGAGATCTACACGGTCATCGACCAGCTGGCCGCCCAGGGCAAGGCGGTCGTCTTCATCTCCTCCGAGCTGCCCGAGCTGCTCGGCATGTGCGACCGCATCTACACGATGGCCGCGGGCCGGCTGACCGGCGAGTTCTCCCGCGAAGAGGCCTCGCAGGAATCGCTGATGCGTCAGATGACGAAGGACAAAGAGGTAACCCGATGAGCACGGATGTGACCGCCAAGAGCCCGGCCCCCGCGCCGCCGGGGAAGAGCGCGCGGGACGGCGGCGACGGACTGCTCCAGCTGGTGCTGGAGGGCCTGCGCCGCAACATGCGCCAGTACGGCATGCTGATCGCGCTCGGCCTGATCGTGGTGCTGTTCGCCGTGTGGACCGACGGCGACCTGCTGCTGCCGCGCAACGTCTCCAACCTGGTGCTGCAGAACAGCTACATCCTGATCCTCGCGATCGGCATGATGCTGGTCATCATCGCCGGCCACATCGACCTGTCGGTGGGATCGCTGACGGCGTTCGTCGGCTCCATGGCCGCCGTGTTCATGGTCAAGCACGACATGCCCTGGCCGCTCGCGGTGCTGCTGTGCCTGGCGGTCGGCGCGCTCGCGGGCGCGGCGCAGGGCTTCTTCATCGCGTACGGCGGCATACCGTCGTTCATCGTGACCCTGGCGGGCATGCTGATCTTCCGCGGTCTGACGGAGATCTTCCTGGAGGGCCAGACCCTCGGCCCGTTCCCCGAGGGGCTGCAGAAGGTCGCCAACGGCTTCCTGCCCACGGTCGGCCCGGACACCAACTACCACAACCTCACGCTGCTGCTCGGCTTCGCGATGATCGCGGTCGTGGTCTTCCAGGAGTTCCGGGACCGCCGCCGGCAGCAGGAGTTCTCGCTGGACGTCCCGCCGTTCAACCTGTTCCTGCTGAAGCTGGTGGCGCTTTCCGCCGCCATCCTGACGCTGACGATGCTGCTCGCCAGCTACAAGGGCGCCCCGATCGTGCTGCTCATCCTCGGGGTGCTGCTCGTCGGGTTCGGCTACGTCATGCGCAACGCGATCATCGGCCGCCACATCTACGCCATCGGCGGCAACCTGCCCGCGGCCAAGCTGTCGGGTGTGAAGGACAAGAAGGTCACCTTCCTGGTCTTCCTGAACATGGGCATGCTCGCGGCCCTGGCGGGTCTGGTCTTCGCCGCCCGCTTCAACGCGGCCTCCCCCAAGGCCGGCCTGAACTTCGAGCTGGAGGCGATCGCGGCCTCGTTCATCGGCGGCGCGTCGATGAGCGGCGGTGTCGGCACCGTCCTCGGCGCGATCATCGGCGGTCTGGTCCTGGGTGTGCTGAACAACGGCATGAACCTCGTCGGCATCGGCACCGACTGGCAGCAGGTCATCAAGGGCCTGGTGCTGCTGGCGGCGGTCGGCTTCGACGTGTGGAACAAGCGCAAGGTCGGTTCGTAGGTCCACGCACGGGCCCCGCCGCTCCGGCGGGGCCCGCCTTCCTGAACAGGAGCCGCACATGGACATGAGCAGACGCACGGTCATCGCCGGTGCCGCGGCGGCGGGCATCACCGCCGCGACCCTCGGCGACGCGCACGCGCACGGCACGGGAGGCCGGGCCCCGGTCCGGTCCCTCTTCGGCACCCTCTCCGACGGCACGAAGGTCCACAGCTGGTCGCTCGCCAACGGCGGCACCCGGATGAAGGTCCTCTCCTACGGCGGCGTGGTGCAGTCCCTGGAGGTCCCCGACCGCCGGGGCCGGTACGCCAACGTCTCCCTCGGCTTCCGCTCCCTCGACGACTACGTCGCGTCGAGCCCGTACTTCGGCGCGCTGATCGGCCGGTACGGCAACCGGATCGGCAAGGGCCGCTTCACGCTCGACGGCAGGACGTACCAGGTCGACGTCAACGACGGCGAGAACAGCCTGCACGGCGGCGCCAAGGGGTTCGACAAGCGGGTGTGGGACGTCGAGCCGTTCACCAAGGGCACCGACGTCGGCCTGCACCTGTACTACACGTCCCTCGACGGCGAGATGGGCTACCCAGGCACCCTGCGCGTGAAGGTGACGTACACCCTCACCAAGTACGGCGACTGGCGCATCGACTACGCGGCCACCACCGACAGGGCGACCGTCGTCAACCTGACCAGCCATGTCTACTGGAACCTCGCCGGCGAGGGCAGCGGCACGATCGAGAACCACGAGCTGAAGATCGACGGCTCCCGCTACACCCCCGTCGACTCGGGCCTCATCCCGACCGGCGAACTGGCGCGCGTCGCCGGCACCCCCTTCGACTTCCGCCGTTCCAAGGCGGTCGGCGAGGACCTGCGCGAGCCCCACCAGCAGCTCCTGTACGGCCAGGGCATCGACCACAACTGGGTGCTCGACAAGGGGATCTCGCCGCGCCCGGAGTGGGTCGCCACGCTCAAGGACCCGTCCTCGGGGCGCACCCTGCGCATCGCGACGACCGAGCCGGGGCTCCAGTTCTACTCGGGGAACTTCCTCGACGGCACCCTGGTCGGCACGGGCGGCCGCGTCTACCGGCAGGGCGACGGACTGTGCCTGGAGACCCAGCACTTCCCGGACTCGCCGAACCGTCCGTCGTTCCCGTCGACGGTGCTGCGACCGGGCCAGACCTACCGATCCACGACGGTGCACTCGTTCACCCGCTGATTCAGCGGTGATTGAACGGCGTCATCCGAACCTCCGTATGTAGGGGCGGCCCGTGCTCCCCCGCGCGGGCCACCCAAGCACGACGGGCCCGGTCGTCCCCGCCGGGCCCGCCCCATACGGAGGTTCCATGGCCGACAACGTCACCTCGCTGTTCCGCAGCACCGCGGCACACAGCCCGTCGATGGCGGCGCTGACACGCGAGGGCGGCGACGGGGCCGGCCCGGTCGACTTCTGCATCCCCTGCAACCCGTACTTCCCGACGCCCGAGATGTTCGAGGACATGGCGGGGAAGCTGCGGGACATCATCACGTACTACCCGAGCAGCGCCGACACCATCACGGCCGAGCTGTGCAGCCTGCTCCAGCTTCCGCCGCAGTGCGTGGCGATGGGCAACGGCTCCACCGAGCTGATCACCTGGATCGACCATCTGATGGTCCGGGAGTCCCTGGCCATACCCGTCCCCACGTTCGGCCGCTGGACCGACCAGCCGATGGAGACGGGCAAGCGGGTCGACATGTTCCCGCTCCAGGAGTCCAGCGGGTTCGCCCTGGACCTCGCGCAGTACGCCGAGTTCATCCGGGCCAGGGGGACGCGGGTCGCGGTGATCTGCAACCCGAACAACCCCGACGGCGGCTTCCTGCACAAGCACGCCATCGTGCAGTTCATGGACGCCATGGCCGATCTGGACCTGATCGTCGTGGACGAGAGCTTCCTGGAGTTCGCGGACGCCGAGCAGGAGCCGTCGGTCGTCCAGGAGGCCATGCTGCGGCCCAACGTCATCGTGCTGCGCAGCCTCGGCAAGAACTTCGGCCTGCACGGCATCCGCTTCGGCTACCTGGTGGCCAACCCGGCGCTCGCCCGGATGGTCCGCTCGATGTTGCCGAAGTGGAACCTCAACTCCTTCGCCGAGCACGTGGTGTTCATGCTGAAGGACCATGGCGCCGAGTACGCGCAGAGCCTCCAGCAGGTGCGCAAGGACCGGCTGGAGATGGCGGGGGCCCTCTCGGCGCTGCCCGGTCTGACGGTGTACCCGTCCCAGGGCAACTTCCTCTTCGTGCGCCTCCCCGTCGGCGCCGAGGGCACCGTGGTCCGCGACCGGCTGCTCACCGAGCACCGGATCCTGGTCCGTGAGTGCGGCAACAAGATCGGTTCGTCCAGCCGCTTCCTGCGACTCGTGGTGCGCCCCCAGGTGGACGTGCGTCGCCTGGTGTCCGGCCTGGAGCAGGTGCTCTACGGGTCCAGGAGGGGAGCCGCCGTACCGGAGCTGAGCAACGGGACCAGCTACAGCTCGGGTACGGCGGCCGTGGACCGCCTGGTGGGCTCCACCAACGGGGCGGGCTTCACGGCCGTGCCCCAGCCGCAGCCGGCGCCCCAGCCGGTCCCGCAGGGCGGCGGCGCCCCCATGCCGGCCCCGATGCCGGTGGCTCCCGCGCCCGCACCCGCGCCCGCGCCGGTGGCTCCCGCACCCGCTCCCATGCCGGCGCCCGCCCCGGTACCGGCCGCGGCGGCCGCGGCCCCCGCGCCTGCCCCGGCTCCGCAGCCCACCCCGACCCCGATGCCGTTCCCGTCCCCGGTGGCGCCGGCCGCGACGATGGTGCCGCCCGGCCCGACCCCGCCCGGCGTGCCCGCGCGCGGCGGCCTCACCGCGGCCCAGGTCCGCGGCACCACGGGCCCGGTCCCGGGCCTCGCCCCGGCCCCGGCCACCGGCTGGCCCCAGGCCCAGAGCTGGCCGAACGCGGCGGGGATGGGGCAGACCGGGTAGCGGCCGCCCGCTCAACTCGAGCGGCGGTGGCGCGTCCTATGGTTAACCTGCTCATGGCAGTCATGCCGGGTGGCCCGTGTGGGACAGGACGACGACCGGGGGGATCGTGCGCTACTACGCGTATGTGTCCGAGGCGAAAGTGGACATGCTGTTCGGGCAGATCCCGCCCAGACTGCTGTCCGGTCTGGCGACCGAGCTGAAGGTCGATCTTCAGGTCGTCGGCCTGACGGTCCAGAAGGGCCCCGCCCAGGCGGGTCTGTATGGCCGGCTGGACATCGTCGAGGCGTACCTCGACCGCGACCACGACATCTCGTGGATGTCCGAGCCGTCGGCGTGGTTCCGCGGGGAGTGCGAGCTGCGGACGTCCGGGTTCGGCCCGGCCCCCGACGGGCCGCTCCTCATGATGGGCCGGGAGGCCGGGACGGTCGTCGCGCTCATCGGCTCGGCGCACCACCTCGTCGGGCGGCGCGTGCCTCCGGAGTCCGGTCTCATGGGTCACTCGATGCTCCCGTCCCTGTTCCGGCTGCTGCAGGAGGGCGCCGCCGACCGGCCGGCGACGGCCCCAGCGGGACCTCCTCGTGGCGAGTCGGCCCGGAGCAAGGAGGGGACGCTGCGCGAGGTCGCACGGCTCGACCGGGCCCTGCGCGGGCCGGGCGAGCCCTCCGAGTTCCTCGCACGCCGGCTGCTGTCGGGGCTGATCACCGACGATCAGGGACAGGAGCTGAACGTCGTCGTGGGCACACCGCTCTATGTGGCGCAGACGGACGAGTGACGCGGCGGGGCGCGCCCCGGGCGGGCGCGTCGATCCCCGTGCGACGGTGCCGGCGTCCCTCCGTGCGGACGGAACGGGCGGATCGGCGGACACCACCGGCGCCGTGTGGTCCCCGGGCGACACCGTCGACGGTCTGTACGAGGTGGGGGACGTCCTCGGGCAGGGGATGACAGGGGTGGTCCACCGGGTCCGTCATCTGGCCTGGAACACCGACCTCGCCGTCAAGACACCGCTCGCCGACGTGCTCGCGCACCGCGAGGACCGGGAGAGCTTCGTCCGGGAGGCCGAGACCTGGGTGTCGCTGGGGCTGCACCCGCACGTCTGCACCTGCCACTACGTGCGCTCGCTGGGCGGCGTCCCCCGCGTCTTCGCCGAGTACCTGGACGGCGGCAGTCTGCGCGACTGGATCGACGACGGCAGGCTGTACCGCGGCGGCTCCCGCAGGGTGCTGGCCCGGGTGCTCGACATCGCGATCCAGACGGCCTGGGGCCTGCGGCACGCGCACGAGCGCGGTGTGATCCACCAGGACGTCAAGCCGGCGAACATCGTCCTGGACTCCGGGGGCACGGCACGCGTCACCGACTTCGGCCTGGCGCGGACGGCGCGGGGGCGGGGCGGCACGACCGGACCGGGATCGCCGCCCGACGCCACGGTCCTGGTCACCGTGGGCGGCATGACCCCCGCCTACGCCTCGCCCGAGCAGGTGGCGGGCCGGCCGCTGGACCGGCGCAGCGACGTGTGGAGCTTCGCGGTCACCGTGCTGGAGATGTTCCTCGGCCGGATCACCTGGTTCGCCGGCCCGTCCGCCGCGGCGGTGCTCGCGGATCTCCGCCGGTGGGGCCGTGCGTACGGCGGCCGGCTCGCGATGCCGGAGCCGCTGGCCGAGGTGCTGGCGCAGTGTCTGCTGGAGGATCCGGCCGAACGGCCGCGCGGCATGGACGAGATCACCGCCCGGCTCCTCGACGTCCACGCGTCGCGGGTGGGCCGTTCCTATCGGCGTCCGGCTCCCGAATCGGTCCGGCTGCGGGCCGACGAGCTGAACAACCGCGGGCTGTCGCTGGTGGACCTCGGGCGGTTCGAGGAGGCCGAGGCGGCGTTCACCGAGGCCCTCGCGACGGACCCGCGGCACCTTGAGGCCACGTACGACTTCGGTCTGCTGCGGTGGCGGGCGGGGCGGCTGACCGACGACGCGCTCGTGCACGGCCTCGAGAGTGTGCCCGCCGCGACGGAGGCCGTCGCCCGGGTGAAGCGGCATCTGCTCGCCGAGGTGCACCTGGAACGCGGCTCCCTGGAGGACGCGCTGCCCCTGCTGGAGGAGGCGGCCCGCGACGAGCCGGAGAACGCGGAGGTACGGGCGGCCCTGGAGCACGCCCGCTCCGACGGCCTGGCGACCGCCGGCCCGCTGCACAGGTTCGGTCACACCGGGACGGCCACCTGCGATCTGAGTCCGGACGGGCGCCTGGCAGCGACCGGGGACGGGGAGGGACTGATCCGGCTGTTCGACGCGGAGACCGGCGAGCCTCTCGAGATGTTCCCCGCCCACAGCGGCGACGTGTTCTCGCTCTGTCTCGGCGGCGACGGAACGCTGATCCTCTCGGCGGGGGTGGAGCAGGTGTACGGCGGCCGGCATCACACGGTGCGCCTGTGGGACACGGAGGCGGGCGCGTGCGTCTGGGAGCACGTGAGCGACACGACCGTGCATTCCGTCCGGTTGAGCGCCGAGGACCAGCTGCTCGTGTTCGGCACCGGCGGCCCGATGGTCCGCATGTGGGACTCGGAAGGCAACTGGTGCGCTCTCGGCGACTCCTCCGCGCTGTTCACACTCGACGTGCATCCCGTCTGGCCGAGCGCCGACGGGCGGGCGGTGCTGTCCGCGAGGCTGGACGGCGTGCTCGGGCTCTGGGAGGCGGCGAGCGGCCGCTGTCTGCGCACGTTCGAAGGTCACGACCGGTCCGTCGGCGCGGTGTGCATGAGCGAGGACGGCACTGTGGCCGTTTCGGGCTCCGATGACGGCACCGTCCGGGTGTGGGAGGTCGCCACGGGCCGCTGCCTGCGCGTCCTGTCCGGGCACACGGACTCGGTGGCGGCGGTCCGGCTGAGCGCCGACTCCCGGACGGTCGTCTCCGGGGGGCGGGACACCACCGTACGGCTGTGGGACGTGACCACCGGCCGGTGTCTGCGCACGTTCGACGGGCACACCGGTGCCGTGCGCGCGGTCGCCGTCAGCGCGGACGGTCGCCGGGTGCTCTCCGCCGGTGAGAACGGTGACGTCCGGGTGTGGGGGACACGGGGGGACGACCGCCACGTGGCCCCGCTCCGGCCGAGCCGGCCGCGCTCGCACGCCGAGCTGGCCGGACTGGACCTGCGCGTGGAACGCCTGCTCGACTCCGCCGAGCGCCACCTCGCCGCCGGACAGTGGGCCGCGGCCCGTCGGCAGGTGGAGAAGGCCCGGTCCTCCCCGCGTCACGAGCGCCATCCGCGGGCGCTGGACGCCTGGCACGCCCTCTCGCTCTCCTCGGTGCGGGTGGGAGTACGGGCGGTCTGGCAGGCCAGGGCACTGGAGGGGCACACCGACCGGGTGCACTCCGTGTCGGCGAGCGCCGACGGGCGGCTGGTGCTGTCGGGCGGCTGGGACGGCACCGTCCGGCTCTGGGAGGCGTCGACCGGCCGCTGTCTGCGGGTGTTCGAGGGCCGCAACGGACAGGACGCGAGTGGTCTCGGCGCCGACGGCCGGCTCGCGCTCATCCGGTCCGACGACGGCGTCGTGCACCTGAGCGAGGCGGAGAGCGGCCGGGTCCTGCACCGTCTGGAGACACCCCCGGGGGTCCACGGCTCGGTGTCGATGGGTGCCGGGGACCGGCTGGCCCTCGTCGGCCGGGGAGGCGGAGACGCCGCGACGACGGTGGTGTGGGAGCTGGAGACCGGGCACGTGCTGCACACCCTGGAGGGGAGGGTGAGCGGCGGTCCCGGTGGGCTGAGCGCGGACGGAAGGCTGGCACTGACGCTCGGCCGGGGCGGCACCGTGCGGGTCTGGGACGTGGAGACGGGTCTCGACCTGCACCGGCTGGAGACGCCGTCCTCGCCGGGCGCGGCGGCGCTGAGCGCGGACGGCGCGTTCGTGCTCACCGGCGGCGCGGATCACGTCATGCGGCTCTGGGCTCTTCCCTCGGGGCTGTGTGTGCGCTCCTTCGCCGGGCACACCGGCGCGGTCCACGCGGTGTGCTGGAGCGCCGACGGCCGCTACGCGCTCTCGGGGAGCTGGGACGGCTCCGTGCGGTTGTGGGACGTGACCGACGGCTCCTGCCTGCAGACCCTCAGAGGACACACGGGTGAGGTCGCCGCGGCCGTCCTGAGCGCCGACGGGCGCTTCGCCGTCTCCGGGGGTGCCGACCAGGTCGTACGACTGTGGGAGATCGACTGGGAGCTGGACGTCCGGCGGCCCGCCGGCGGTGGCGGCGGGAAGCCTCCGTCCGTGTGAAGGCCGGCCCCGGCGGGAGGTGGCGGGGCCGGCCGTGTCCGTGCGGGGCGGGGGCTACTTCTTCGGGCACTCCTTCCAGGCCAGGTGGTAGACCGTGCTGATGTCGCCGTCGGTGGAGTCCATGGTCATGAAGCTGACCTTGTTCGGGGAGGACGAGCCGAGGTTGACGCGCAGCTCGGTGTTGATGTTGAAGTTGCGCTGGACTCCGCAGGGCGCCCAGACCAGTTGCGCCCAGTCGGTCTCGTCGGTGGCCTGCCAGTTGTCGTTGAGCGGGCCGTTGAAGGGGTGGTTGCGGAACTGGGTGCTCGGGGAGCCCTGGAAGTAGTACGAGGCCCGCTGCATGGCGTTGGCGCCGGGCTGGAGGGCGGCGAAGCCCCGGTAGTCGGCGCTGGCGATGGCGTACGTGAACCCGCCGGGGACGTGCACGACCAGGCTGAGCTGGCAGTTCTTGCGGAACGCCGTCGGGTCGGAGTTGCCGCCGACCTGGGCGAGGTAGTCGCTGTAGGTCACGGTGAAGGCGGTGTTGTCCTCGGACACGGCGACCGCCGTGGTGCCCTGGGGACAGCCGGAGCCGTTCACGGTGGCGACCTTGATGACGATCTTGTCCGGCGGCGGGTCCTCGAACGCCGGGTCCGCGTGGGCGGGCAGGGCCGCGGTGAGCAGGGCGGTCAGCGCGCCTCCGCTCAGCAGCAGTCTCAGGAGTCCACGTGCCATGGATCTCTCCTCGGGATGGGGGGTGGCTGCGCCCCCGGCCCGGCCCACCCTGGTTGAACCCTTGAAGAAAAGGTGGGGTTTCTGTGAAGGCCGGAGGCGTACGCATCGTAGGGGGCGGAAAGCGCCCTCCACAGGGGCCAACTCCGGCCATTTATATGGTAGTTGAAGGTAAATCGACTGTAGTGTGCAGCCGTCGCCCCCCGGCCCGGCTCAGGCCAGCCGGATCACGTTCCAGGAGAGCGGTTCCAGCACCGCCGTGAGCCGGCCGTCCCGCACCGCCGCGCCCTCGACGGCGTGCGGCAGGACCCGCTCGGGGTCGTCCAGGGTGTTGCGGGCGTCCGGGTCCGCGTCCGCGAGGGCGCTGTGCTCCACCACCCGGGTCACGTCGAGGCCGCGCAGGTCCACCTCCAGCGGAAGCGGCCCGCTCCGGCCGCGGTTGACCGCGAAGACGGTGACCGAGCCGTCCTCGGCGCGGACCGCGGTGGCGTGCAGCAGGCCGACCTCGCCGTACTTGCGCGTCGTGTACGTCGGCGTGTCCACGCGGACGACCAGCACCTGACCGCGGCCGTACCGCGCGGCCTGCGCGAAGGGGAAGAACGTCGTCTGGCGCCACGCCGGGCCGCCCGGCTCGGTCATGATCGGCGCGATCACGTTCACGAGCTGCGCGAGGCAGGCGACGGCGACCCGGTCGGCGTGCCGCAGCAGGGCGATGAGCAGCGAGCCGAGGACGACGGCGTCCGTGACGCTGTAGCTGTCCTCCAGCCGGCGCGGGGCCTCGGGCCACTCGTCCTGCGGGAAGGTCTTCGAGCGGGCCACCCACTCGGGCAGGTACCAGACGTTCCACTCGTCGAAGGACAGCGTGATCCGCTTGCTCGACTTCAGCCGCGCGCCCACGTGGTCGGCGGTGGCGACGACCTCCTCGATGAAGGACTCCATGTCGACGGCGGAGGCGAGGAAGGAGTCGACGTCGCCGTCCTCGGGCCAGTAGTAGGCGTGCAGCGAGATGTGGTCGATCAGCTCGTACGTCTCCTCCAGGACGGTCGCCTCCCACGCGGCGAAGGTCGGCATGGACCGGCTGGAGGAGCCGCAGACGACGAGTTCGGTGCCGCCGTCGAACTGGCGCATGGCGCGGGCCGTCTCCGCCGCGATCCGGCCGTACTCGCGGGCCGTCTTGTGCCCGGTCTGCCAGGGGCCGTCCATCTCGTTGCCGAGGCACCACAGCCGGATGCCGAAGGGGTCCTTGTCGCCGTGCGCGATCCGCAGGTCCGACAGGGCGGTGCCCCCGGGGTGGTTCGCGTACTCCTGGAGCTCCAGCGCCTCGGCGACGCCCCGCGTGCCGAGGTTGACCGCCATCATGGGCTCGGCGCCCGTCTTGCGCAGGAAGTCCTGGTACTCGGAGAGGCCGAAACGGTTCGTCTCGATGGAGTGCCAGGCCAGGTCGAGACGGCGGGGGCGCTCGTGCACGGGGCCCACGGAGTCCTCCCAGCGGTAGCCGGAGACGAAGTTGCCGCCGGGGTAGCGCACGACGGTGACGCCGAGCTCCCGGACGAGGTCGAGGACGTCCTGGCGCAGCCCCCGCTCGTCGGCGGTGGGGTGGTCCGGCTCGAAGACGCCGGTGTAGACGCAGCGGCCGAGGTGCTCGACGAAGGAGCCGAAGAGCCGGGGGTCGACGTCGCCGACGGTGAAGGCGGGGTCGAGGGTGAAGCGGGCGGTGGTCATGGGCGCCTCTCGGGATGCGGGCGGGCTGCCGTCTGTACGAAATACCGAACTGCGTGCGTGACTTCGGACGGGACCGTAAGGTGCAAGCGCTTGCCCGTCAATGCCCTGGAAAGGATCCCGGAGCGGCGGTCGTTCGCCGTTGAACGACGGTCGCCGGACCGCATGACGGGGACACCGGGGGCCGCGTAGGCTCGAACAGCCCGTCGAGGCGGCGGGGGGGGAACAGGGGGTGCGATGGACATCGCGGGCGCGCGCACGACGGCGGCCCGGGTCGCTTCGGCGCTACGGCTGCGGCGTGCCCACACCGGCGTCGCGATGCGGCACCTGATCCGCGACCTGAGCGCCGCCGTCCGCTCCGGGGACCGCGCCCCGGCCGGAGTACGCGAGGTGTGCCACGCGCTGTGCGCGCGGATGAGCGCCCGGCGCGGCGGCCGGCCCGTCGAACTGCGCTTCGAGCGCTTCCCCGACGAGATCGAGGTGACCGGACTCTGGGTGGAGTTCCAGGACTTCGACCTCGTCATCGTCGAGGAGCGCGCCGAATCGGTCCAGCAACTGGTGATCCTGGGCCACGAGTTGTGGCATCTGCACGCCGGGCACCGGCACCACCACCACGGCGTCGGCACCGCCGCCGCGCACGCCCTCGCCGGGCGGCCCGGCTGGGACGACGTGGCCCTCACCGTGGCCGCGCGCGACGGCTCCCGGCAGACCGACGAGGCGGAGGCCGACGACTTTGGGCACCGGCTGGCCGCCGCCGTACGGACCCTGGTGGCCGGCGAGGGACAGGGCGCCTCGGCCGACCCGGTCCACCGCTCGCTCGGCTATCGCGGACGCGGAGGCAGGACGCGGTGAACCACCCGCAACTGGCGGAGAGCCCGGTCGAGTTCCTCTCCGGCCTCTACATCTCCTTCTGGCTCCCCGGTCTCGTCCTCGGCGCGGCCCTGGCGATCAAGCTGCCCAGCATCGTGAAGCTGTGGCGCGATCCGCTGCTGCGGGCCGTGGGCGGTCTGCTGCTGCTCGCCTGCATGGTGTTCGTCTTCGCGGCCCCCGGCACCATCGCCTGGACCAACCGGGTCGTCGGCGTCCCCAACATCGCCGCGCCCTGGGTGTACTCCCTGATCACCGCGCTGTCCGCGTCCTGGCTGCTGCTCGTGGTGCACTGGCGCGGCGGCGGCCACACCGACCGCCGGGAGCGGACCCGGCGCGCGACCCGCTGGGTGGTCTCCGTGTACGCGACCGTCGTGGTCGCGCTGTGGGTGCTGTTCGCGCTCGCCGACGTCCCCGTGGAGCAGATCGAGGACCTGGACACCTACTACGCGTCCACGCCGTTCATGCGCGAGGAGATCCTCCTCTACCTGATCGTGCACACGGTGGCCTGTCTCATCACCGCCCGGCTGATCTGGACCTGGATCCGCACCGAGGGCCTGGACGGCTGGCTGCGCTGGGGGCTGCGGTTCCTCAGCGTCGGCTATGTCACCAACCTGGCGTTCAGCGCGGCCAAGTTCACCGCGATCATCGCCCGCTGGACCGGGCACGACCTGGACTGGCTGAACACCAACGTCGCCCCGTCCGCCGCCTGTATCGGCGCCACGATGGTCGCCGTCGGCGTGATCGTCCCGCACGCCGGACAGTACCTCCAGGAGCGGCTGCTGGTCCGGCGCCGGCGCCGTGCGCTGGGACCGCTGGCCCGGCTGCTGCGGCCGGTCGCCGGCCGGCACGAGCCGTTCGTGCTGCGGGCCGCGCCGGAGATCCGGCTGATCCGCCGCGAGACCTACATCCGGGACGCGCTGCTCCAGCTCTCCCGCCATCTCGACGACGATCTGCGCCGGCGCGCCCACGCCGCCGCCCTCGCACTCGGCGCCGGTCCGGACCGGGCCCAGGCGCTGGCCGTCGCCGTGACGATCCTCGACGCCGTCGAGAGCGGCCGCCGGGTCCCGGACGGCGACGGCGCCGCCGAGCCCGACACCACCTATCTGCTGCGCGAGATCCACGCCGTCTCCGGCGTCCTGCGCAGGCCCGACGAGATCAAGGCGGTCCGCGCCCGCGCGGCCGTCCCGGCAGAGAGCATGTCCGCGCATGAGTGAACGTCCCTCCCCCGCCAGAGTCGCCGTGGTCCTCGGGGGATCGCATACCGGCATGCTCGCGGCGCGGGCCCTGGCCGGGTCCGCCGACCGGGTGGTCGTGGTGGAGCGCGACGTGCTGCCCGCCGGACCCGACCCGCGCAAGGGCCTGCCGCAGTCCCGCCATGTGCATCTGCTGTGGTCGGGCGGGGTGCTGGCGATGGAGGAGCTGCTGCCGGGCGTCGGCGAGGCGCTGCGCGCGGCCGGGGCCCGCCGGGCGCCGATCACCACGGACATGGTCGCGCTGTCGCCGCGCGGCTGGTTCCGGCGCTGGCCCGAGTCGCACCACATCGTCCTGGCCGGGCGGGACCTGCTCGACGCGACGGTCCGCTCGCTCGTCCTGGCCGACGAGCGGATCGAACTGCGCGACGGCACGGAGGTCGTGGACCTCCTCGGCGACGCGCGGGCGGTCACGGGCGTACGGCTGCGGGGGCGCGACGGGCGGGAGAGCACCCTGGAGGCAGGGCTGGTCGTGGACGCCACCGGCCGGGGTTCGGCGGCGCCGCGCTGGCTGGCCGCGCTCGGGCTTCCCGCGCCGGTGCGGCGCGAGGTCGACTCCGGGCTCGCGTACGCCAGCCGGCTGCACCTCGCGCCCGAGCCGGCCCGGGACGGCTTCCCGGTGGTCAACGTGCAGGCCGACCCGCGCGCGGGCGGCCCCGGCCGGGCGGGGGTGCTGCTGCCCATCGAGCACGGCCGCTGGCTCGTCACGCTCAGCGGCACCCGGGGCGGCGAACCGGGCTCCTCCGACGACGACTTCGCGCGGTTCGCCCGCGAGGAGCTGCGGCACCCGGTCATCGGCGACCTGCTCGCGCGGGCCGAACCGCTCTCCGGCGTCTCCTTCACACGGACCACGGCCAACCGCCGCCACTACTACGAGCGGATGCCGGCCTGGCCGGAGAACTTCACCGTCCTCGGCGACGCGCTGGCCGCGTACAACCCGGTGTACGGGCACGGGATGGCGGTCGGGGCGCAGAGCGCGCTGATCCTGCGCGAGACGGTCCGGCGGCACGGCTGGGGCGCGGCGGGGCTGGCCCGGCGGATCCAGAAGGCCGTGGCGCGGCCGGTCGGGGCGGCCTGGGACCTGGCGATCGGCCAGGACGTGTTCTACCCGGGCGCCACGGAGACCGGGCCGACCCTGCGGGACCGGCTGGTGGCGGGGTACGTGGACCGGCTGATGCACACGGCCACGGGCAACGGGCGCATCGCCCGCCGCGTCACCGATGTGACGTCGCTGGAGCGGCGGGCGGAGGTGCTGCTGAGCCCGTCGGTGCTGCTGGCGGCGGCGGTGGGGCCGTTGAAGCCCCGGCTCACCGGGCCGCCGCTGACGGCCGAGGAGAGGAAGAACGCGGGCCTCTCCTAAGGGCTGTCCCGTAGGACGTGTCCGCGAAGTCCCGCCTGGCTCGCCACGCCCTCCGGGCGCACGACGCCACTTGCGGAACACGCCCTCGGCGCTATCCCGCGAAGGCCGGCTGCGCCTGCCCCTTGCCCGCGCCCGGCACCACGAACAGGGAGCCGGCCAGGGGCGGGGGCGCGTCCAGGCCGACCCGGGCCGTGGTGACGTACAGGTCGGTCAGGCCGGGTCCGCCGAACGCGCACGCCGTCACGCGGGGCACCGGGAAGGTGATCACCCGGTCCAGCGTCCCGTCAGGGGTGTACCGGCGTACCGCGGAGCCGTCCCACAGGGCCACCCAGACGGCGCCCTCGGCGTCGACGGTCAGCCCGTCCGGGAAGCCGGCGCCGTCCTCGATCCCGGCGAAGGGCCGCCGGTTCGTCACCCGGCCGCCGTCGTGGTCGAAGACGTCCACCCGGCGGGTCGGCGTGTCGATGTAGTACATGAGGCGTCCGTCGGGGCTCCAGCCGGTGCCGTTGCTCACCGTCACGTCGTCGAGGACGACCTCCGCCGTGCCGTCGCCGGTGATCCGGGACAGGGTGCCGCCGCCGGGCGCCTCGTCGTAGCGCATGGTGCCGGCCCACAGCGAGCCGTCGGGGGCGACGGCGGCGTCGTTGGCGCGGCGGCCGGGCACCGGCTCGTGGTGCAGCCAGCGGAAGCCGCCGTCCGGGTCCAGCAGGCCCACGCCGTCCCGCAGGTTCAGCACGAGTCCGCCGCCCGCGCGGGGCTTGACGGCGCCGACGTGCTGCGGGGCGGTCCGCACGGAGCGGTGCCCGGAGGCGGGGTCGTAGGTGTGCACACGGGAGTTGAGGATGTCGATCCACAGCAGGTGACCGGCCGCGGGGTCCCAGGTCGGGCCCTCGCCCAGCTCGGCCTCGGCCCGCACCGCCACCTCGTACGCCGCGCTCATGCCGCACCCCGGTGGCCGAGGCGCTCCGACAGCTCGGCGGCACCCTTCACGGCGAGCTGCTCCAGCTCGGCGCGGCGCTCCTCGCTCCAGCGGATCATGGGGACGGAGATGGACAGGGCGGCGACGACCTGCCCGGTGCGGTCCCGTACGGGCGCCGCCACGCAGGAGACGTCCGGGTTGGACTCGCGGTTCTCGACGGCGATCTGCCGCTCGCGGATCCCGGCGAGGGCCTCTCGCAGCACGGCCGGGTCGGTGATGCTGTTCGGTGTCATCGCGGCGAGTGCGGCGCCGTCGGGGAGGCGGGAGGCGAGCTCCGCCTCGGGGAGGGAGGCGAGCAGCATCTTGCCGACCGACGTGCAGTGGGCGGGCAGCCGGCGCCCGGCGGCGGACACCATGCGCACGGCGTGCGTCGAGTCGACCTTGGCGATGTAGATGACGTCGGTGCCCTCCAGGATGGCCACGTGCACGGTCTCGTCGCAGGTCTCGGCGACGGACCGGGCGACCTGCTGGCCCTCGGCGGCGAGGTCGAGCTGCTCGGCGTACCGGCTGCCGAGCTGGTACGGCCGTACGCCCAGCCGGTACCGGCCCGGCTGGCCCGGCACCTGCACGATGTACGACCGGGCGGCGAGGGTGGTGACGAGCTCGTGCACGGTGGTGCGCGGCAGCTGGAGCCGGCGCACGATGTCGGGGGCGGAGAGCGTGCCGTCCCCGTCGAGGAAGAGCTCGAGGATGTCCAGAGCCCGGGTCACGGCAGGTACGAGGCGTCCCACGTCCGGCCTCCTCCTTGGTGTCGAAGAGGCTGCGTTCGATATTTCAACAGCCGATCGGAATGACGAACACAGGCTAGTCGGAGCCCTACCGCCCGGCAATGGCCGCGCGCCTACTCCCTCGCCAGTACGCCGGGTTACTCCCGCCGTCAGACGCCTCCGGGGCTGTTCCGCGGCAGCGTGGTGCCCATGTCGTCCACCGCTTCCCCCACCGCCACGAGGCTGAGCCGCCCGGCCCGCCGGGGCCTCCTCGTCGTCCATGTCATCGCCTCCGCCGGCTGGCTCGGGCTCACGCTCGGACTGCTGGCGCTCGGGACCACCGCGGCGACCACCGGGTCCGCGGCGGCCGTGGAGGCGTCCGTGCGGGCCATGAAGCTGTTCGCCGACTGGCTGCTGCTGCCGCTCGCCCTGCTCACCCTGGTCAGCGGGCTCGTGCTGTCGCTGGGCACGCACTGGGGGCTGGCCCGGCACCGCTGGGTGTACACGAAGTTCTGGCTGACGCTGGCCACCACCGCGGCCACCGCCCTCGTCCTGCGGCCCGCCGTGAACGACGCCGTCGCGGGGGTCGCCGCGGGCGGGCCGCTGCCGGACACGCAGGACGTCCTGATGGGCCCGGTGGTGTCGCTGTCCGCGTACGTCTTCATGACGGTGATCTCGGTACTGAAGCCCTGGGGCCTGACCCGGCGCGGACGCCGGCAGCGCGAGGAGGCGTCCCGCGCCCGGTCCGGCGCGGGCCGGCGGGTCCGCCAGGACGCCTGACGGGCCGCTGTCGGGGCGTCTTGCCCAGGACGCCCGTCAACCGCCGGGCGCGCGGGCCCGGTTCGGGTTCGAAACGCCGGTTCCACGGAGCCGAGCCGCCGCCTCCGGCGCTCGTACGTCGTCGCGCTGGGCCTGCCGCGCCGGGTGCCGCCGTTCCGCGGGCCCCGCCACGTCAACTCGGTGCTGTTCCGGCCCGACGGCCGCCGTCCCGGCGGACCGGTGCGCGACCATGGGTCCCATGCCCTCCGGAAAGCGCCCCGCCGGCGGACCGCACGCCGCCGGTCCGTTCACCCCCCTGCACTTCCAGCTCGTCCTGCTGCGCCGGATGGCCGACCACAACCCCGGTCTCGTCGAGGACGCACGCCGTGAGCTGGGGGTGTCCCTCGCCGAGATGCGCGAGGCGAACAAGCGCTGGCAGGCGATGGTCCGCTCGCCCCGGGCACGCGGCTCCGCCGCCCGCTACCGCTCGGTGCTGGGCGCGCCCGAGTCGGTGGTGTCCCGCAGGGTCGGCGACCTGGACTGCGAGGCGTGGCGGTGGCCGGTGCCGCTGTGGCCGACGCTGCGCTTCGAGGTGCTGCTCGCACCGGGCGGGGCGGTGTGGAACGAGTGGCTGGTGCGCGCCCCGGACGCCCCGGCGCCGGTGCTGCGCACCCTGGACGACCTGACGCCCTGGTCGTGCACGGTCGACGAGGCGGCCCGCGCCTTCGCGCCGGCCCGCCCGCTGGAGGGCAGCGCCCCGACCCGCTGGGGCCTGGCGTTCACGGCACCGGACGGCTCGGGGGCGCGGCGGCAGGTGACCGCCGAGTTCACGTGGGGGCTGTTGCAGCGGGTGGCGGTCGCCGACTAGGGCGAAACACGCCTTAGGCCGTGCCCGCGGCGGCCAGGATCGCTTCGGTCACCGGGGCCACCGAGCCGGGATGCACGGACAGGAAGAGGTTCGGCTCCACGAGTTCGAGTTCCATCACCTGAGGCAGCCCGTCGTCCCCGTCGACGAGGTCCACGCGCGCGTACAGCAGCCCGGCCGCGTCCGGTACGGCCGCCAGGGCGCGCTCGGCGACCGAGAGTTCGGCCGGGGTGGGCGTCCAGGGCTCGAGGCCGGGGTGGGCGACCTTGCGCTGGTCGTAGGGGGTGCCGGAGGTGAGGACGGCGCCCTTGCGGCTGGCGTGCAGCAGGCGCCCGCCGTAGAACTGCAGGGCCCGCTCGCCGCCGGTGTCGATGGCGCGGACGTAGGGCTGGACCATCGCGGTGAGGCCGTCGGCGTGCATCCGGGCGAGCTGCCGCAGCGCGGTGCCGTGCTCGTGCGGCGCGTACCGGGCGGCGAACCGGGCGCCCGCGCCGGACGTGGGCTTCACGACGAACTCGTGCCCGCCGGGCAGGCCGGGGGTGTCACCGGGGGTCACGTACCGGGTGGGGACGACGGGGACGCCGGCCGCCGCGAGGTCGCCGAGGTAGCGCTTGTCGGCGTTCCAGCGGACCACGGCCGCCGGGTTGGCGAGCCGGGTCGCCGCGCCGCACCGCCCGGCCCAGTCCAGGAACTCGGCGGCCCGCCAGCTGTAGTCCCACGTGGAGCGGATCACCGCGAGGTCGTAGGCGCCCCAGTCGACGCCATCGTCGTCCCAGAACACGGCGTCGGCGCCGGCGCCCGCCTCGCGCAGGGCCCGCACCAGCACCGGCAGGTCCCGGTCCTCGCTGACGTCGGGCCGGGGACGGCAGGTGACCAGGGCTATGCGGGGCGGCACGACGGTTCCTCCGGGCTGGGGGGCGTTGCGATGCGCAGGCTAACAAGCGCGCCGGAGGGAACCGGTACGGGCCGCTTGACCTTCCCCTTCGGGGAAGCCACAGCATCGGTGCGAACGGACGAGGGGGAACCGGATGCGTGAGGACGAGCTGACGATCGGGGCCTTCGCGCGGGCCTGCCGGCTGTCGCCCAAGGCCCTGCGGCTCTACGACGAGCTGCGGCTGCTGCGGCCGCACCGGGTCGACCCGGACACCGGCTACCGCTACTACGCGGTGGGCCAGTTGGAGCGGGCCCGGCTGGTGGCGTGGCTGCGCCGGCTGGGGATGCCGCTGGCCCTCATCCGCGAGGTGTGCGCGCTGCCTCCGGCCGCCGCCGCCCGGGAGATCCGCGCCTACTGGGCGCGGGTCGAGGCGGACACGGCCGCGCGGCGCGATCTCGCCGGGTTCCTCGTCGGACAGCTGCTGACGGAACCGAGGAAGGACGACACCATGCTGGAACTGCGCTACAGCGCTCGCTCGGACCGGGGCCTGGTCCGCCCCGCCAACCAGGACACCGCCTACGCGGGCGGCCGACTGCTCGCGGTGGCCGACGGCTTCGGCCCGGCGGGCGCGCCCGCGAGCGCCGCCGCCGTGGAGGCGCTGCGCTTCCTGGACACGGACGAACTCCCGGCGGGCAACGTGCTGAACGTGCTGGAGGACGCGGTCCGGGGTGCCACGGAGGCGGTCCGGGACGCGGCCGACGGCGGCGATGAGGCGGGGACGACGCTGACGGCCCTGCTGTGGACGGGGTCGCGGCTGGCGCTGGTGCACATCGGGGACAGCCGCGCCTATGTGCTGCGCGACGGCGCCCTGTTCCGCATCACCGAGGACCACACGATGGTGCAGTCGCTGATCGACGAGGGCCGGCTGACCCCGGAGGAGGCCGTCACGCACCCGCAGCGATCGCTGCTGGTGAAGGCCCTGTCCTCCGGTGCCCGGCCCGATCTGCGGCTCCAGGACGCCCGGCCCGGCGACCGCTACCTGCTCTGCTCGGACGGCCTGACCACCGCCGTCCCCGACGCCCGCGTCCGTGAACTGCTCGCCTCCGCCGGGGACCCGGACGACACCGTACGGGCCCTGATCGAGGCGGCGATGCAGGCCGGCGGCCCGGACAACGTCAGCTGTGTGGTGGCGGACGTGGTCGGCCGCGCGGCTTGATCACGCCCCCGGCGGGCGGCCGGTACGGCAGGATCGGGGCCATGTCGCTCGCCGGAACGGACGCCCACGCCACGGAAGTTCGGCTTCCGCCGCTCGTGGAGCGCGCCCTCGCCGTGGCCCGCGCCCATGGGTTCGTCCACTCCTGCCGCCCGGAGCAGGGCCGGCTGCTGTACGCCCTCGCGGGCGGCGCAGGGCGGCTGATCGGTGAGACGGGCACGGGCTGCGGGGTGGGCCTGGCCTGGCTCGCGGAGGGCGCCCGGCCGGGGGTGCGGCTGGTCAGCGTGGAGCGGGACGCCGAACGGGCGCGGCTCGCCGCCGAGGTGTTCGCCGAGCGGCCCGAGGTGGAGATCCTGCACGGCGACTGGCGGCGGATCGCGGAGCGGGGGCCGTACGACCTGCTGGTGCTGGACGGGGGCGGTGCCGCCAAGGGCGGGGACGGCGTGGCCGACCCGGTCCGGCTGCTCGTGCCGGGCGGCCGGGTCGTCGTCGACGACTTCACCCCGGCCACCGGCTGGCCCCCGCGGTACGGCGGTGAGGTGGACCGGCCCCGGATGCACTGGCTGCGGCACCCGGCGCTGGACACGGTGGAACTGCCGCTCGCCGGGGACCTGGCGGCGCTGGTGGGGGTGCGGCGCCGGGACCGGGGCTGACGCACGTCGGCGTGCCGGGGCCCCCTTCCGGCCGCCGCGCCCGGCGTGGACCGGGGGCGTTTCTTCCGGCGGCGGATGGTGTACGGAGGAAGCGTGGTGCCCGAGGTGTCCGTCGGACGGTCGATCGGCCGTCCCTGTCGAGCAGTCAAGGAGTACGACGCGTGTCCTCTCTCTTCCCGGCCCTCGTGGACGCCCCGGCGGGGCGGCCCGCCCTGCGGTTCGGCGACCGCGCCCTGACCTACGGCGAGCTGGGTGCCGTGGCCGGTGCCCTCGCCGCGCGGATCGGCGGCGCGGACCGCGTCGCGGTCTGGGCGACGCCCGCGCTGGAGACCGCCGTCGCGGTGGTGGCCGCGCTGGAGGCGGGGGTCGCCGCCGTCCCGCTCAACCCGAGGTCCGGGGAGCGGGAGCTCGGGCACATCCTGTCCGACAGCGCGCCCTCGGCGGTGCTCGCCGCCCCGGGCGACGAACTGCCCGCCCCACTGGCCGACCTGGAGCGCATCGACGTGGACGTACGCGCCTACGGCCCGCTCCCCGGCACCGAGGTGCCCGGCGAGGCGGCGGCGCTGGTCGTCTACACGTCCGGCACCACCGGCCCGCCCAAGGGCGCCGTGATCCCCCGCCGGGCCGTCGTCCACACCCTGGACGCGCTCGCGGACGCCTGGGCGTGGACCGGCGAGGACGTCCTCGTGCACGGGCTGCCGCTGTTCCACGTGCACGGACTCGTCCTCGGCGTACTCGGTCCGCTGCGCCGCGGCGGATCGCTGCGCCACCTCGGCCGGTTCGGCACCGACGGGGTCGCGCGGGAGCTGCACGACGGGGCGACCATGCTGTTCGGGGTGCCGACGATGTACCACCGGATCGCGCGGGCGCTGCCGGACGATCCGGGCCTGGCCCAGGCGCTGGGCAAGGCCCGCCTGCTCGTCTCCGGTTCGGCGGCCCTCCCCGTCCACGACCACGAGCGGATCACCGCCGCGACCGGGCAGCGGGTCGTCGAGCGGTACGGCATGACGGAGACGCTGATGAACACCAGCGTCCGCGCCGACGGCGAGCGCCGCGCCGGCACGGTCGGCGTCCCGCTGCCCGGCGTGGAGCTGCGGCTGGTCGAGGAGGACGGCACCCCGCTGACGTCGTACGACGGCGAGAGCGTCGGCGAGATCCAGGTGCGCGGCCCGAACCTGTTCACGGAGTACCTGAACCGGCCCGACGCCACGCGGGACGCCTTCACGGCGGACGGCTGGTTCCGCACCGGCGACATGGCGGTGCGCGACCCCGACGGCTACGTCCGTATCGTCGGCCGCAAGGCCACCGACCTGATCAAGAGCGGCGGGTACAAGATCGGCGCCGGGGAGATCGAGAACGCCCTGCTGGAGCACCCCGGGGTGCGGGAGGCGGCCGTCACCGGGGAGCCTGACCCGGACCTCGGCGAGCGGATCGTGGCCTGGGTCGTCCCGGCGGACCCGCGGGAGCCCCCGTCGGCGGAGGAACTCGCCGGCCATGTCGCCGGGCGGCTTGCCCCGCACAAGCGCCCGCGCCGGGTGCGCTACCTCGACGTCCTGCCCCGCAACGACATGGGGAAGATCATGAAGCGGGCGCTGGGCGCATGACGCAACGCCTGACGGCCCGCCAGGTCATCTCGCTGGTGGCCGAGGACTTCACCGAACTCCCCCCTGTGGGTGTCCCGCCCGGCGACCGCCCCGACGGCCCGCTGGACTGGCGGGGTTACGGCGACGCCCGCGCCCTGGCCGCCGCCCGCACCGGCGAGCGGGAGTCCGTGGTGTGCGGCACCGGCAGCGTCGAGGGCACCCGCGCGATGCTGATCGCCTTCGAGTTCGGCTATCTCGGCGGCTCGCTCGGCGTGCGCACCGGGGACCGGCTGGAGGCGGCGTACACCCATGCCCGCGCCCACCGTCTGCCGGTGGTGCCGCTGGTGGCGACGGGCGGCAGCCGGATGCAGGAGGGCATGCTCGCCCTCACCCAGCTCCAGCGGGTGGCACGGCAGTCGGCGCTCACCCGGGAGGCCGGGCTGGCGCAGATCGCGGTGCTGCGGGACCCGACGACCGGCGGCGGCTGGGCGACGCTCGGCGCGGGCGCCGACGTGACGCTCGCGCTGCCCGGCGCCCAGGTCGGCTTCGCCGGTTCCCGGGTCCGCCCGCCGGACGCGGACCCGTCCGCCTATACGGCCGAGGCCCAGCTGGCGTCCGGCGCGGTGGACGCGCTGGTCCGCCCCGGCCGGCTGCGTCACGAACTCGGCCGCTGGCTGCGGCTGCTGACGGCACCGTCCGGCGAGGCCGCACCCCCGCCGCGCGCGCTCGGCGGCGCCACCGGGGCGCCGGTCTCGGGCCGGGACGCGGTGCGGCGCGCCCGAGCGCCCGAACGCCCGCGCGCGGCACGCTATCTGGACGCCTACTTCACCCACCGCGTCGCCCTGACCGGCGACCGGTGCGGCGGCGCGGACCCGGAGGGCATGCTGTGCGGCTTCGGCGAGCACGAGGGCCGTACGGTCGCGTACGCCGCGCAGACGGGGACGGCGACCCGGCCCGCCGGGTACCGCACCGCCGCCCGGCTGATCCGGCTCGCCGACCGGCTCGGCATCCCGGTGCTCACGCTGGTGGACACGCCGGGCGCCGCGAACGACGCGGAGGCGGAGCGCGCGGGCGTCGGTGCGGCCATCGCGGACCTCTTCACGGTGCTGGCGTCGGTCCGCACCCCGGTGACGACCCTGCTGATCGGCGAGGGCGGCTCCGGCGGCGCGCTCGCCCTCGCGGCACCGGGCAACACCTGGGCCACCCCGGACAGCTACTTCTCGGTGATCGCCCCGGAACTCGCGGCGGCCATCCTCAAGCGCGGCCCGGACGAGGTGGACGCGACGGCGGACCAGCTGCGCCTGCGCCCGCAGGACCTCGTCGAGGCGGGGCTGATCCGGGGCGTCGTCGAAGGCTAGGGAGGCGGTGGCCTAGCCGAACCGGCCCCGCTCCCCGCGCTCCGACACGCCGTCTGACGCCCCCTCAGGGACAGAACCCCCCATTCAGCGGCACCCCGCCCGGCCCCCTCCAGAAGGCGACCGGCACCCGGCGGCGCGCACGATGCGAGGGAGGCCGCCCCACGCACGGTCTCGCGACACCACGACCACGCACCCCACGCGAGGCCCGCCACCCACCCGGCGGACCCATGGTCTGCGCTCTCGGGAGGACCACCATGACCGCCACGCTGGAGCAGCTGCGACGCTGCCACTTCGCCGTCGATCTGGGAGCGGCCAGGACCCGCGTCTATGTGAAGGGCGCGGGGCTCGTCGTCGACCAGCCGTCCGCCGCCGCCGTCAACACCCGCACGGGCGCGCTCATCGCGGTCGGCGAGTTCGCGGAGCGGATGACCGGCCGCACCCCGGACTACATCCGCGTCGTCCGGCCCGTCTCGGGAGGCACGGTCGTCGACATCGAGATGGCGCAGCGCATGCTGCGGCACCTCCTGGGCGACAAGATGCGCCGCGGTCTGCGCCGCAGGCCCTTCCTGCGGGCCGCCGTCTGCACCCCGCACGACGCCGATCCGCTCGCCCAGCGCGCCGCCATCGAGACGCTGGTCGGCCTCGGCGCCCGCCGGGTGGAGCTGGTGGACACCCTGATCGCCGCCGCCGTCGGCTGCGGACTGCCCGTGGAGCAGCCCGAGGCCAGCATGATCATGGTGTGCGGGGCCGCCGCGACCGAGGTGGCCGTGCTGTCGCTGGGCAACATCGTGACGGCCGAGCGGATCCGGGTCGGCGGCGAGGCCGTGGACCACGCGATCGTGCAGCACCTGCGGCACCAGCACGAACTGATGCTGCCCAGCCAGAACGTACGGCCGCTCCAGCTCGCGCTGTCCGGCAACGGGCTCACCGCGCAGGGCCCCGCGTCCACGGAGATCCACGGCCGGGACGTCTGCACCGGGCTCGCCCGGTCCGTGCGGGTCGACACGGCGGCCGTGCGGGACGCCATCCAGACGCCGCTCACCGCCGTCCTCGACAGCATCGGCAAGGTGCTGCGGGACTGCCCGCCCGACCTGGTCGCCGACCTCGCCGACCGCGGGATCATGATGGTCGGCGGCAGCGCCCTGCTCCCCGGTTTCGACGAGATGCTGCGGCAGGCCACCAGCATGCCGGTGCACATCGCCGAACGGCCCGACGTCTGCGCCGTACAGGGTCTCGGCACGATGCTGGAGGGCCGGATCGAGCCGCTGGAGCTGGACCCGGCGACCTGAGCCCGTTCAGGTCAGGTCAGGTCAGGTCAGTAGGGAAGGATCCGGCCCGAGGGAGTGCGCCGGTCGATCTCGCCCCGTGTGTCACGGGGAGCGGCCGGCCGGCGGGTGACCCGAACGCGTACGTACGTCTGGCCCTTCATGGCGCCCTCCTGGTCCGTCGGGTCCGTTGCGACCAGTCTTCTCTTCGCAACCTTTCGGCACATCGTGCCCACGGAGGCAGTTGTCATGCCTCCGCGGTGGGAGCGGTTGGAAGCGGACGTGCTCCCGTGGGAGGAGACGGCCCCTCGGGGAAGGCGGGGTGGACCCGGCCGGGGGAACAGGCGCACGCTCGTGCGTAGGGACCTCTTCCCATGGAAGTGATCGCGATGGATGACAAGAACTGGACCGTCCGCATCCACATCACCGAGGACGGCGACGACACCCTCGCCGAAGCCGTGCTGACGACCCCGGACACGTCGACCGTCACGGGCCGGGGCACGGCCCACCGCAACCCCGTCGACCGCAGCGTCCCCGAGGTCGGCGACGAGCTGGCCGCCTGCCGCGCCCTGGAGGACCTGGCGCTGCGGCTGCACGACGTCGCCTCCGACCACATCGTCGCGCTGGCCGGCCCGGCCGACCGCGCGCCGCAGGGCGCCTGGGAACGCCCCTGAGCGACGCCGGCCCGGTTTACACCGTGATCCCCCTGGTACTGGTGGGGCCGTCGTCCGTCCGCCGCGCGCGCCGAGCGCCGCCCGACCCCCTGGAGAGCGATGCTGCTGAGGACCTTCGGCTGGTCGATGGGCGTCACGGTGATCGGTCTCGTCCTCGCGGCGTGGCTGTGGGGCTGGGAGGCGTTCGGGGTCGTACTGATCCTGTCCGTGCTGGAGATCTCGCTGTCCTTCGACAACGCGGTCGTCAACGCCGGGATCCTGAAGCGGATGAACGCCTTCTGGCAGCGGATCTTCCAGACCGTCGGCGTGCTGATCGCCGTGTTCGGCATGCGGCTGGTGTTCCCGGTCGTGATCGTCGCCATCAGCGCCCGGGTCGGGCCCGCCGAGGCCGTACGGCTGGCGCTGGACGACCCGGACCGCTACGAGGCCCTCGTCACCGACGCGCATCCGGCGATCGCCGCGTTCGGCGGCATGTTCCTGCTGATGATCTTCCTGGAGTTCATCCTGGAGGAACGGGAGATCACCTGGCTGTCCCGGCTGGAGCGCCCGCTGGCGCGGCTCGGGCGGATCGACCTGCTGGCGCCCTGCGTGGCGCTGATCGTGCTGCTGGTCGCGGCCACGACGGTCGCCGGGCACGCGCACGTCAGCGGTGGCCACGCGGACAAGGCGGCCACGGTCCTGCTCGCCGGGGTCGCGGGGCTGATCACCTATCTCGCCGTGGGCGGTCTGTCCTCGCACTTCGAGAGCCGTCTGGAGGCGGAGGAGGAACGCGAGCACGAGGAGGAGGAGCAGCGGGCCCGAACCGGGGGCGGACGTCCGGTCGCCGCCCTCGCCGGCAAGGCGGCGTTCTTCCTCTTCCTCTACCTGGAGGTCCTGGACGCGTCGTTCTCCTTCGACGGGGTGATCGGCGCCTTCGCCATCACCAACCACATCTTCTGGATGGCGCTCGGCCTGGGCATCGGCGCCCTGTACGTCCGGTCCCTCACGGTCTACCTGGTCCGCCAGGGCACCCTCGACGACTACGTCTACCTGGAGCACGGCGCCCACTACGCCATCGGCGCCCTCGCGGTGATCCTGCTGGTCACCATCCGCTACGAGATCAACGAGGTGATCACGGGCCTGGTCGGCGTGGTCCTGATCGCCTCGTCCTTCCTGGCGTCCGTGCGCCGCAACCGGGCGCTCGCGGCCGCCGGGGACGAGGACCCGGAGCGGTCCGAGGAGGCCCGGACGGGCACGTGAGACATATCACCCCGCAGCGGGCGTGAGGGCGTGTTCGCGGGGCCGTGCGGCTGCTTCGCACGCGTGATCCGGACCATACGTGGTGTTCGACATAGGCGTTTTCATCCGCTTATGGCTAGCTGGATGTGTTTGCCTTCGCGCACAGCGCCGCGCCTCGCGGCGCTCCGTCCAGCACTCGTCCGCCCGGGAGACCCATGCGCCTGCGCCGCGCCCCCTCATCGCCGCGAACGGGCCCGTCGTCCCGCGCGGCCTCCGCCCGCCCCTACGTCCTGACCGGCGGCACCCTGGCCGTGGGCCTCGGCGGCCTGTATCTCGCGGGGCTCCTCGCGGCCGGCGGGGACATAGAGGACGGGACGACCGTGCGGGGCGTGGACATCGGCGGGCTCAGCCGCGCCGAGGCCGTGCACAAGCTGGACGACCGCCTCGCCCCGGCCGCCGCCCGCAAGCTCCGGGTGACGGTCGGCGACCGCGAGGGCACCGTCGACCCCCGCCGGCTGGGCCTCGCCTTCGACCACGAGCGGACCGTCGACCGGGCGAGCCGCAGCGGCGCCCTCGACCCGTTCACCGTGATCGGCGGCCTGTTCCGCTCGGGCGGGCCGGTCGAGCCGTCGGTGAGCGTCGACGAGGACAAGGCCCGCGCCGAGCTGAGGAAGGTCGCACGGGACGCCGACCAGAAGGTCCGCGAGGGCGCCGTCTCGTTCGAGAACGGCGAGGTCCGCACCGTCGCACCGCACCCGGGGTACGCCCTGGACACGGACGCCGCCCTCGACCCGCTGCGCGACGCCTTCCAGCGCGGCGACGCCCGTGCCGTCACCGCGCTCCCGGCCCGCGCGACCGCGCCGAAGGTGACGGAGCGCGAGCTGGACCGGGCGGTGCGCGAGTTCGCCCGTCCCGCCATGTCGGCGCCCGTCACCCTCACCGCCGCCGGGCACCGCTTCACCGTCGAGCAGCCCGTCCTCGGCCGGTATCTGACGATGCGCCCGGACGCCGAGGGCCGGCTCGAACCGAAGCTGGACGCGGCGGGGCTGCGCGCCGACCCGGCGGTGGCCCGGCCGCTGTCCGCCCTGCCCACCCGGGCCGCCAACGCCGAGCTGCGCCTGGTCGGTGACCGGGTCGGGGTCGCCGAGGACGGCCACGCGGGCCATGTGGTCACCGACAAGGCGCTCGGCAAGGCCGTACTGCCGCTGCTGACCCGGCGGGGCGCCGCGCGCAGCGGGGAGATCGCGACGCGCGTGAGCGAGCCTCAGGTGACCCGCGCCAACGTCGAGCGGCTGGGCCTGCGCGAGCGGATGTCGTCGTTCACGGTGAACTTCGAGCCGGCGCCCTACCGCACCCGCAACATCGGCCGCGCGGTGGAGCTGATCAACGGCTCGGTCGTGATGCCGGGCGAGACGTGGAGCTTCAACCGCAGGGTCGGCGAACGCACCCCGGAGAACGGCTTCGTCGACGGCATCATGATCTACGACGACGAGTTCCGTAAGGCGCCCGGCGGCGGGGTCTCCGCCGTCGCCACGACCATCTACAACGCGCTGTGGTTCGCGGGCGTCAAGCCGGTCGAGCACGGCGCCCACTCGTTCTACATCGAGCGCTACCCGGAGGGCCGGGAGGCCACGGTCGCCTGGGGCAGCCTGGACCTGCGCTTCACCAACGACTCCGGCCACGCCCTGTACATCCAGGCCGAGTCCACCGACCACTCGGTGACGATCTCGTTCCTCGGCACCCGCAAGTACGACGAGATCGGCTCGGAGAAGGGCCCGCGCACCAACCTGAAGCAGCCGGAGCGCAAGGTCCTGAGCGGCGACCAGTGCGTCCCGCAGACCCCACTGGAGGGATTCGACGTCACCGTGCAGCGGGTCTTCGTCCAGGACGGACGGGTCGTGAAGCGGGAGCCGTTCCGCACGCACTACGACCCGCGGGACGAGATCGTCTGCGAGTGAGTTCCCGGCAACGGCCTGGTCGATCGTCCCTGGACGGCCGGCTGGCACGGTGGCGATGACCCGTCCGGACGTGTGGCTGCCGTTCAGGGCGTGGAGGCTGTCACATCCACTTCAGTGATGGCTGCAACGGGGTGCCGGGCGCCCGTCAGCACGGGGTCCTGCGTCGTGTCGGTGTCGAGGTACCGGTGGAAGAAGGCACCGAGGTAGGTGATGGCGACATGGCGTTGCTGCGGTTCGGTCAGGTGTGTGGTCGGCGTCGAACCCTCGTGGTCGGTGCACTGCCCGGGATGCCCTTCGACCGGCGTGGCGTCGTCGGAGGCCGCGACCTGGCCGCTCCGGGGCGACCATTGCGTGTTGAAGTAGTTGTGGTTGGCCCCGCGGACCGCGAACCGGTGGAAGCCGCTGCGATTCCCCTTGGCCGCGTCGGCCGCGAACGCGAACGCCTCACCGCCCACCTGTCCGTCACACGTTCCCCTGACGACCGCGAAGGGCGTCCTGGTGATCGTGTAGTCGGACATGTTCTCCGTCATCACGTTGTAGGCGGGTGCCAGCGCCGCCACCGCCTTGACCTTCACGCCCCGGGGCCACTGCCCCCGATGGCTGTCCGCAGCCTGCCAGGTGACCCCGGCTCCCGCCCGAGAGTGCCCCATGACTCCCACCTTGCCCAGGTCCAGGTGGTGGACGAATCCAACGCTTCGTGCCGCGCCGGTCACCGGATCCGTGAACTTCCCGGCCAGTTCTCCTTTTCCGCTGGTGCTGAGCTTCTGCCACATGCGCAGGTGCCGGTTGATGAGATCGGCCCGCGCTGCGGCGTTCTCGTCGCCCGACACGGAGGAGGCGTTGATGCCGTTCGCGCCGGCCGAGACCACGACGAACCCCTCCGCGGCCAGCGCGCGGGCGAGGTAGTCGTACCCGTCCTCGCTGGGCAGGGCGGGCGTTCCCTTTGCACAGGGCCAGGCGAACAGTCTGGCACTGGCAGCCGCGTACGCGGCATCGTCGCCACTGTCCTCCGCGGCCGTGCGTACGGCCTCGGCCTGCCGGTCGGCGCAGCTCTCGTGCCAGCCGTGGAGCATGACGATCAGCGGATGCCGCCCCTCACCCAGGTCGGCGGGATAGTGCACCACACCGCTCAATTCGACCGGCTCGCCCGTCTGCGGCAGATGCCAGGCCTCATCACCCAGGTCATAGCGGACCGTCCTCGTGCCCCCGGGCGCGTCCGCAGAGGATCCGTACGCCCCGCCCGCCCCCGTGGCATCCGCCGTCGCCGTGTACGTCAAGGCGGCTGCCGCGAGGGTCAGTCCCGCCACCGACCCGGTCAGCAGGCGGACCGAAGTCTTGAAACGCTTGTGCTTGTTCACCCATGACTCCATCTGTACGCAACACGCCCCCGGGCTGCCTTTCGGCCCGGGCGAACGTGGCACCACTCGTGTCAGCGGGAAGCGGCGTAGGAGTCCGTCACGAACGTGATGACCCGGTTGTGCAGCGCTGTCCCTGCGGCTCCGGTCCGCTTGATCATGTCCGTTCCGTGGAACCCGCTCTTGTCGATGACGAGCTCCTTGTTGCGGGCGGAAGAGGCGGCGTACACCTCACGGACCTGCTTCTCCACCGCGCCTTCCATGTCACCGGGAGACACCACGAGCATGGTCGGAACACGCAGCTTGTACTTCCTCACCGCGGCGACGGCGTCCAGCCCACCGCATCGAGCGGGCGAGGACATCATCAAAAGGCCCGTCACTCGAAGGGGCGTGTCCGCGCCGGCGATCGCCGCCGTCGTCCCTCCGCACGACGCCCCGGCCAGGAAGACCCGCGTGGCACCGACACGGCGCAGTTCAGCCAGCCCTGCCCGGGCGTCACGGTCGATGTGCTCGTTGTCGGCCGACTTCTCGGACGCCCCGTGATTGCGGTACTCGGGAATCACCACGTGATAGCCACGCTGTGCCAGTTCGCGTCCGATGTCGACGAACGAGCAGATGTTGTAGCCCTGCTCATGGTCCAGCAGCACGCCGTCAGGCCCCTCTCCCAGGACCAGCGCCGACAAGTGCACACCATCACTGGTCGTCAGGGTGGTGGCCTTGCTCCTCAAGCTCTTCGGCACACACGTATTGACGAAATGCCCCCGTCCCGTGCGCACCGTCCGGTCGGGCCAGCTCGGTGTGTACGCCACCGGTTCATGATCGCGTGGCGCGGCTGGAGCGCTGCTCCCCACCACGGACGGTACTCGTGCGGTGGGCGCGGTGGACGCCTCCGCGCCGCGAGACCGCTCGCCGATCGGGCCCGCGCATCCCGACACCATGGCCGCACAGGCCAGCGCCGCGGCGGCACTTCTGACTTTCAGCACACTGTTCCTCGGATCTCATCCGGTGGCCTCGGCGCACGGTCCGAAGCGGACGTCTCTACCCCGGAGCCAAGCCGGAACCTGCCTCCTACGCCCTGACAGACGTACGGGGGCGACCGAGGTTGCGGGTGGCGGCCCGATCAATCTTCGGAAGGTGCCGACCCGTCCGCGTGCCGATGCCCGCCCGTTCCGTACGGCAGGCTGCAACCTGAGGGGCCCCCATACGTCCTTTCAATAAAGGGCGCCCTCCCAGAGCCCTGCCCCTATTCGCATCACCCGACAGGTTCGACCCTCATGCCAGAAGTCCTCTGCCGGAGCACCGGCTGCGGCGCCCGCCCGGCGCTCCCTCCGCACTCCGGACCCAGCACTCGTCGTCTGGAGGCCGCCGCGCCGTCCACGGGAAAGGGCGCCGATGGCTGCCGCGTTGGCCTGTGAAGGCTCCTTCCCCCACAGCCGGTGGAGGTGGCTGCTCGCACGCATCTCCCAGGGCCGAATAGACCCCGGCTCAAAGGGACGACCCGCCGATACGGCGTCCGAAGAGATCGGCATGCTCTATCGCCACCGCAGACTCGACCTTGTGCGCCTGGCTGTCCTCCTCGTCGATGACATCCCCACCGCCGAGGACGTCGTCCAGGAAGCCTTTGCAGGGCTCTACCGCCGGCACGGCGACGCGCTTGACAGCATCGCCGACCCCGAGGCCTACGTACGGCGCAGCGTCGTCAACACCTCCCGGGACGTGCTGCGCAGGCGCCGTACCGTGCGCGCCTTCATCCCTCCGCGCGTCCTTCCAGCGCCCCCACCCGAAGACGAGGTCCTCCTCAAAGAGGAGCACCAGGAAGTGCTGCGCGCATTGCGGCAGCTCACCCTGCGCCAGCGAGAGGTCCTCGTTCTCAGGTACTGGTCCAACATGACCGAAGCGGACATCGCCACCACGCTCGGTCTCTCCCGCGGCGCCGTGAAGTCCACCGCCAGCCGGGCGATCGCAGCCCTGGCCAGAAGACTGGAGGAGGCCTCATGACAGAAGTCGAAGATCGCCTGCGCGCCGCACTGCAGGCCCGGGCCGAGCAGATCACCGCTCTGCGCCCATCTGCCCCTGCACCGGCTCACGGGCAGGTGGTCATCGGCCCCGGCTTGCGCAAGGCCGCCTTGGCCGCACTGGCCGCCGTACTCGCCACCATGCTCCTCATACTGCCGCGCCTCCTCTCACAAGGTGATCCGGCACTACCCGCCGACACCCCGCCTCCGGCCAGCCCGAGCAGCACCGCGTCGCCTTCCCCCGCCCCCTCCCCACCCGACAGGACACCCGGCCCGGTCGCCCCCTAAGTCGTGTCTTGCCGCGTACGGCACGGACCGCCGCGCGCACCCACCCGGTCCGGAGTCCCACGCGGCGCAGGCGGCGGCCCGCGTCTCACTGGTGGTCCGACGCTTCTGGTGGGGCTGTCCGGCCTGCCGACCCTCCGCGTGCACCACCGGAGCGCGCCGTGCCCTGAGCCGTCGCGTGTCCCCCGGCAGGTCCCCGGATCTTGAACTGGACGAACGCACGGGGCCGCCCCTGGAGGGGCAGCCCTCGTTCCACTGCTCCGCAGGTAGAAACGTTTCTCTGAGAGAAGTGCCGAGTGGGGCGGGTGGGACTCGAACCCACGGCCGACGGATTATGAGTCCGCTGCTCTAACCGGCTGAGCTACCGCCCCATAGCGGCGTGTCGCGTACATGTGTGCGCGCCGTCTGCCGCAGCATAGCCGCTCATACGATCTCCTGCTTCGTATGGTCGACTTCGCATGCCCTGAAGGACACCGCTCCGACCTGCGCGGTTCCCTCCGCAGGAGGGGCGGCATGAAAAAGGACCCCTTCGGGGGTCCTCGTTCAGCATGCTCCCCCGACTGGACTCGAACCAGTAACCTGCCGGTTAACAGCCGGCTGCTCTGCCAATTGAGCTACGGAGGACCGAGCTCCCCCGACTGGACTCGAACCAGTAACCTGCCGGTTAACAGCCGGCTGCTCTGCCAATTGAGCTACGGAGGAATGCCTCGTTGCATCGAACGTACCTACCTGGGTATTCGCCAGGGGGCGTGCGCTCGCTGCGACACATACATTAGCGCAAGCAGGGGGGTGCTCCGCCAATCGGTTCCCCCCGGGGCGCCGACGCCGCATCAGGGACCTAGGCAAGGGAAGGGTGGCCGCCATGCGCTACCGGCTCACGTTCGTCGTCGGACTCGCCGTCGGTTACGTGCTCGGCACTCGCGCCGGACGCGAGCGCTACGAGCAGCTGAAGAAGACGGCCAGGGAGATCTCCCACAACCCCGCGGTGCGCAACACCGCCGAGACGGCGGCCCAGCAGGGCCGGGTCTTCGCGGGCAAGGCGTACCACACGGTCAGCGACAAGGTCGGGGACCGCGTTCCCGCGTCAGTCGCCGATCGCGTCCGCAACCTCCGTGAACGCAGCGCGCACAACGGAGGCGGCGAGGACGACTGGGGCACCAGCAACACCTGAGCGGCCCCCGGCCCGGCCCGGCGCGATACTGCGGCACAATCTGGGCCATGGGGATAGTCGCCGGGCTGGACAGTTCGCCCGATTTCACTCGCATCGTCGTCTGTGACACGGACACGGGTGCCGTGCTCAGGCAGGGGTATGCCCCGCACCCGGTGGAGTCGCCGGACGGCGGGCGCCCCTCCGACGTCGACCCGCAGGCGTGGCTGCTCTCCCTCGGTGAGGCGGCCGGCGGCGGACTGCTGGAGGGCGTGCAGGCCATCGGCGTGTCCGCGCAGCAGAACGCGCTGGTGCCGGTGGACGCGCAGGGCAACACGGTGCGCCCCGCGATGACCGGCGGCGACAAACGTGCCCAGGTCGCGGCGGCCGATCTGATCGACGCGCTCGGCGGGCGCGAGGCGTGGGCGCAGGCGGTGGGGTGCGTGCCGCAGGCGGCGCAGCCGGTCACCAAGCTGCGCTGGCTGGCGAAGACGGAGCCGGAGCACGCGGCGCGCACCGCCGTCCTGCTGCAGGCGCACGACTGGCTGGTGTGGCAGCTGCTCGGCCGGCCGGTGCGCCGGACCACGGACCGGGGCGGGGCCTCCAGCACCGGGTACTGGTCGGCGGCGGGCGGTGTCTACCGTTCCGACCTGGTGGAGCTGGCGCTGGGCCACGCGGCCATGCTGCCCGAGGTGATCGGCCCCTCGCAGGCGGCCGGTACGACGCCGGAGGGGCTGCTGATCTCCGCGGGGACCGGCGAGACCATGGCCGCCGCGTTCGGGCTCGGCATCGGGCTGGGCGACGCGGTCGTCTCGCTCGGCGCGTCCGGGTCCGTGATGGCGGTGCACCCCGAGGCGCTCATGGACGGCTCCGGGATCATCACGTCGCTGGCCGACGCGACCGGGATGCATCTGCCGGTCGTCACCACGCTCAACGCGGTGCGCACGCTGCGCGGCACCGCCGAACTCCTGTCGCTGCCCGACCTGGAGAGCCTGTCCGACCTCGCGATGAAGTCGACGCCGGGCGCCCACGGCCTCGTCCTGCTCCCCTATCTGGAGGGTGAGCGGACGCCGAGCCTGCCGCACACCGCGGGCACGCTGTCGGGGCTGCGCCGGGAGTCGATGAAGCCGGAGCATCTGGCGCGGGCGGCGTTCGAGGGCATGCTGTGCGGGCTCGCGGACGCGCTGGACGTGCTGCGCGGCCGGGGCGTGGAGGTGCGGCGCGTCTTCCTGCTGGGGGCGGCCGCCGAGCTGCCGGCCGTACAGGCGGCGGCGCCGTCGCTGTTCGGGACGCAGGTCGTGGTCCCGCAGCCCGCCGACTACGCGGCGATCGGCGCGGCCCGGCAGGCGGCGTGGGCGCTGGGTGCCACGCAGGGCACTCTCGACCCGCGGACCCCGCCGCTCTGGCAGGGACCGGCGGGCCAGGTGCTGGAGCCCGGCGACGAGCTGGCGGTGGGCCAGGCGGTGCGCCAGCAGTTCGTGTCGGTGCGGGAGCAGACGCATCCCGGGGCGTTCCGGTAGGACGCGCAGAACGCGTGGGACGCGTAGGACGCCCGAGGGCCGGACGTGAGCGGAAGGTAAGAGGCCGGTAGGAAGGCGCACCGGATGGCCGTACGGAGCGCCGCCGACGGCTTAATCGGTTGAGGTAACGCCGCGGGAGTGTCGGACGATAGGGGCCAGGGGCAACCAAGCCACCGCCCCGTCGCCGACCCGATCACTCCGAGAGAAGCAGCGTGCTCATACGACTCCTGCGGACCTATCTCAGGCCCTACCGAAAACCCATCGGCTGGCTGGTGCTGCTGCAGTTCCTGCAGACGTGCGCCACCCTCTACCTGCCCACCCTGAACGCGGACATCATCGACAAGGGCGTCGTCACCGGCGACACCGGCTACATCATGTCCTTCGGCGCGCTGATGATCGGCATCTCGCTGGCGCAGGTCGTGTGCAACGTCGGTGCCGTGTACTACGGCGCCCGCACCGCCTCGGCGCTCGGGCGGGACGTGCGGGCCGCCGTCTTCGACCGGGTGCAGTCGTTCTCGGCGCGCGAGGTGGGCCAGTTCGGGGCGCCCTCGCTGATCACGCGGACCACGAACGACGTCCAGCAGGTGCAGATGCTGGCGCTGATGACGTTCACGCTGATGGTCTCGGCGCCCATCATGTGCGTCGGCGGGATCGTGCTCGCGCTCGGCCTGGACGTGCCGCTGTCCGGGGTGCTGGTCGCGGTGGTGCCGGTGCTCGGCATCTGCGTGACGCTGATCGTGCGCCGGCTGCGGCCGCTGTTCCGGGCGATGCAGGTGCGGCTCGACACGGTGAACCGGGTGCTGCGCGAGCAGATCACCGGCAACCGGGTGATCCGCGCGTTCGTCCGCGACGAGTACGAGCAGCAGCGGTTCCGGAAGGCCAACACCGAGCTCACCGACATGGCGCTGGGCACGGGCCGGCTGCTCGCGCTGATGTTCCCGATCGTCATGACGGTGGTGAACCTGTCGTCCATCGCGGTCGTCTGGTTCGGCGCCCACCGGATCGACAGCGGTGGCATGCAGATCGGCGATCTGACGGCGTTCCTCGCCTATCTGATGCAGATCGTGATGTCCGTGATGATGGCCACCTTCATGTTCATGATGGTGCCGCGCGCCGAGGTGTGCGCCGAGCGCATCCAGGAGGTCCTGGACACCTCCTCCAGCGTGATCCCGCCGAAGGCGCCGGTGACCGAGCTGCGCCGGCACGGGCATCTGGAGATCCGGGGCGCGGGCTTCCGCTATCCCGGTGCCGAGGAGCCGGTGCTGAAGTCGATCGACCTGGTGGCCCGGCCCGGTGAGGTGACCGCGGTGATCGGCTCGACCGGCAGCGGCAAGTCGACCCTGCTGGGGCTCGTCCCCCGCCTGTTCGACGCCACGGAAGGCCAGGTCCTCGTCGACGGCGAGGACGTGAGCGGCATCGACCCGCGGCTCCTCGCCCGTACCGTCGGCCTGGTCCCGCAGAAGCCGTACCTGTTCGCGGGCACGGTGGCGACGAACCTGCGCTACGGCAATCCGGACGCCACGGACGACGAGCTGTGGCACGCGCTGGAGGTGGCGCAGGCCAGGGAGTTCGTGGAACGCCTGGAGGGCGGGCTCGACGCGCCGGTCGCCCAGGGCGGCACGAACGTCTCCGGCGGGCAGCGGCAGCGCCTCGCGATCGCGCGGACGCTGGTGCAGCGCCCGGAGATCTACCTGTTCGACGACTCCTTCTCCGCCCTCGACTACGCCACGGACGCCGCGCTGCGCTCGGCGCTGTCGCGGGAGACCGCCGAGGCGACCGTCGTCATCGTCGCCCAGCGGGTGTCGACGATCCGGGACGCGGACCGGATCGTCGTGCTCGACGAGGGGCAGGTCGTCGGCACCGGCCGGCACCACGAGCTGATGGCGGACAACGAGACGTACCGGGAGATCGTGCTCTCCCAGCTGACGGAAGCGGAGGCCGCCTGATGGCCGGGCCCATGGGACGGATGATGGCCGGCGGCGGTCCCGACCAGCGGTCGCTGGACTTCAAGGTGTCGGGCCGCAGGCTCGTCGCCCTGTTCAAGCCGGAGCGGCTGACCATCTGGACGCTGCTGGCGTGCGTCGTGGTCAGCGTCGGTCTGTCGGTCGCCGGGCCGAAGATCCTCGGCCGGGCCACCGACCTGGTCTTCGCGGGCATCGTGGGGCGGCAGTTCGAGCCCGGGATGACCAAGGAGCAGGTCCTCGCGGCGATGCGGGAGCGCGGTGACGGCCGGATCGCCGACATGCTGCGCAGCACCGACTTCACGCCGGGTCAAGGCATCGACTTCACGGCCGTGGGGAACGTGCTGCTGGTCGCGCTGGCCGTGTTCGGCGCCGCGGGTCTGCTGATGGCGGTGGCGACGCGGCTGGTGAACCGGGCCGTGAACCGGACGATGTACCGGATGCGCGAGGACGTGCAGACGAAGCTGTCGCGGCTGCCGCTGTCGTACTTCGACAAGCGGCAGCGCGGTGAGGTGCTGTCACGGGCGACCAACGACATCGACAACATCGGGCAGACGCTCCAGCAGTCGATGGGGCAGCTGATCAACTCGGTGCTGACCATCATCGGCGTGCTGGCCGTGATGTTCTGGGTGTCGTGGCTGCTGGCGCTGGTCGCGCTGGTGACCGTGCCGCTGTCGTTCGTCGTGGCCACCCGGGTGGGCAAGCGCTCGCAGCCGCACTTCGTGCAGCAGTGGCGGACCACCGGCAAGCTGAACGCGCACGTCGAGGAGATGTACACCGGGCACACGCTGGTCAAGGTGTTCGGCCGGCAGGAGGAGTCGGCGCGGCAGTTCGCCGAGCAGAACGAGGCGCTGTACGAGGCCGGGTTCAAGGCGCAGTTCAACAGCGGGATCATGCAGCCGCTGATGCTGTTCGTGTCGAACCTCAACTATGTGCTGGTCGCGGTGGTCGGCGGGCTGCGGGTGGCGTCGGGCGCGCTGTCCATCGGTGACGTGCAGGCGTTCATCCAGTACTCGCGGCAGTTCTCGATGCCGCTGACGCAGGTCGCGTCGATGGCGAACCTCGTGCAGTCCGGTGTGGCGTCCGCCGAGCGGATCTTCGAACTGCTGGACGCCGAGGAGCAGTCGGCGGACCCGGTGCCGGGGGTGCGGCCGGAGGAGCTGCGCGGCCGGGTGGCGCTGGAGAAGGTGTCGTTCCGGTACGAGCCGGAGAAGCCGCTGATCGAGGACCTGTCGCTGACGGTGGAGCCCGGCCACACGGTCGCCATCGTCGGCCCGACCGGCGCCGGGAAGACGACGCTGGTCAACCTGCTGATGCGGTTCTACGACGTGTCGTCGGGGCGCATCACGCTCGACGGCGTCGACATCGCGCGGATGTCCCGGGACGAACTGCGGTCCGGGATCGGCATGGTGCTCCAGGACACCTGGCTGTTCGGCGGCACCATCGCGGACAACATCGCGTACGGGGCGGCCCGGGACGTCACCCGGGGGGAGATCGAGGAGGCGGCGCGGGCCGCGCACGCCGACCGGTTCATCCGTACGCTGCCCGACGGGTACGACACGGTGATCGACGACGAGGGGTCGGGGGTCAGCGCGGGCGAGAAGCAGCTGATCACGATCGCGCGGGCGTTCCTGTCGGACCCCGTCATCCTGGTGCTGGACGAGGCGACGTCGTCGGTCGACACCCGGACCGAGGTGCTGATCCAGAAGGCGATGGCCAAACTGGCGCACGGGCGGACGTCGTTCGTCATCGCGCACCGGCTGTCGACGATCCGGGACGCGGACACCATCCTCGTCATGGAGAACGGCGCGATCGTCGAACAGGGCGCGCACGCCGAGCTGCTGGCGGCTGACGGGGCCTACGCGCGCCTGTACAAGGCGCAGTTCGCGCAGGCCGTGGCCGAAGTGGACTGAGGAACGGTCGCGGGGGCCGCTCGCCTGGTGTGAGCGGCCCCTTCTCAGTCGAGATAGCCGCGCAGCTGGTCGGCGAAGGCGTGGTCGCGCAGCTTGTTGAGGGTCTTGGACTCGATCTGGCGGATGCGTTCGCGGGTCACGCCGAAGATGCGGCCTATCTCCTCCAGGGTGCGCGGGCGGCCGTCCGCGAGCCCGTACCGCAGTTGCACGACCTTGCGTTCGCGCTCCCCCAGCGTCGACAGGACCGCCTCGAGATGTTCGCGCAGCAGCAGGAACGCCGCCGACTCCACCGGCGAGGTGGCGTCGCCGTCCTCGATGAGGTCGCCGAGGGCGACGTCCTCCTCCTCGCCCACCGGGGCGTGCAGGGAGACGGGCTCCTGCGCGAGGCGCAGCACCTCGCTGACCCGCTCGGGCGGCAGGTCGAGGTGGGCGGCGACCTCCTCCGGCGTCGGCTCGTAGCCGCGTTCCTGGAGCATGCGGCGCTGGACGCGGACGACCCGGTTGATCAGCTCGACGACGTGCACGGGCACGCGGATGGTGCGGGCCTGGTCGGCGAGGGCCCGGGACATGGCCTGCCGTATCCACCAGGTGGCGTACGTGGAGAACTTGTAGCCGCGGGCGTAGTCGAACTTCTCGACGGCCCGGATCAGTCCGAGGTTGCCCTCCTGGACGAGGTCGAGCATGGTCAGGCCGCGTCCCACGTACCGTTTGGCGACGGACACGACGAGCCGCAGATTGGCCTCGATGAGCCGCCGTTTGGCCATCCGGCCCAGGACGACGAGCCGGTCCAGGTCCTGGGCGAGCCGGCTCTCCAGGTCGGGGGTGCGGGCGAGTTTCTCCTCCGCGAACAGGCCGGCCTCGACCCGGCGGGCCAGCTCGACCTCCTCGGCGGCGGTGAGCAGCGGGATCCGCCCGATCTCCCGCAGGTACTGGCGGAACAGGTCGGAGGTGGGGCCCGCCGTGTCGGGGCGGACCCGGGCCGGGAGCGGCGCCTCGACCGGCTCGGTGGCCTCGTCCAGCGCCTCCGCGGGCGGGTCCGGCGGCTCGGGCGGGGCCTGCGGCTCCGACTCCGGGTGGTGCGCGACGCGGCTCTGCGGGGGGACCGCGGCGAGCACGTCGTCGTCCGCGTCCGGCGCCGCGCCGTCCGGGCGGGTGTCGGTCTCGGCGAGGGTCTGGGTCTGCACGGGGGCGACCTCCAGGGTGATCGCTGCCGAGGCGTACGGCAGCGCTGCTTCGAGGGCGGAGTCGGCGGCCTCGCCGCTGTCCGTCCCGTACGCGATGAGCGGAACCGCGGGGGTGTGGGATCCGTGGGGGACGGACCGGCCGCGCTCCGAGGACTCAGGCACCGCCCCCCAGTGTGGGGTACGACACATCGCCGCCACGAGGGGCGTGCGGTGACTTTTTGCGATCGGGCCGTGACCACGGGGTGATGTCGGCGGGGAAACCCGGATGCCCGTGCGCGGCGGGGTCTGACACGATGCGGCGGTGTCCGGATCCCTGTACGAGACCCATGTGACGGTGGCCTGCGCCGACGCGGCCGCGTCCGGGCGGCTGCGCCGCTGGGCGGCCGCCGCGGGTCTGAAGCTGACCTGTATCGAACTGGCCCGCGGCCGGGTGCCGTCGCAGCCGATGCTCACGCTGACCGGTGCGCCCTCGTGGGCCGCGGCGGCGGCCGGCGCCGAGGAGGTGGCGGCGCGGCTGCGGGCGGGCGGGTTCAGCCCGGTGCGTGTGAAGGTCGAGTCGGCGCCCTGGGCTCCGGAGGTGCCGGCCGGGCCGTGCGGCGGCGGGCAGTACTTCGAGCACCATGTGAAGCTGCGGCTGCCCGCGGACACGGATCTCGGGGCCCTGGCCGACCGGGTGGTGCCGTACGGCGCGCATCTGTCGTGGAACCCGCGCCGGGTGGTCGGCGCCCGGCACGAGCGGTTCGTGACGCAGCGGTGCCGCGGGGTGGACGCCGCCGGCGCCGGACGCGCCCTGGAGGGGCTGCTGGCCGGACTGGCAGGTCTCGACGTGGTGGACGTGGAGCGGGAGTTCGTGCTGTACGACAGCGATCTGTCCGTGGACGACGGATGGATCGACGGGTGGATCGACGGACCGGCCGGGGAGACCTCCGGCGCGCGGGCCGGGGGCGTCATGACGCGGGAGAGGCGGCGATGAGCGGGTCCTGGCGGAAGTGGAGCCTGTGGCGCGAGATGCCCCGCGAGGAGCTGGACGACGCCACGCGGCGCGCGAAGGACCTGCCGCTGACGCTGCGGACGGTGCCCGGCGAGGACGTGTCGCAGCGCCTGGTGTTCGACCCGAGCATGAAGCAGCACTACAACGCGTACCGCGCCACCGACCCCGCGTTCGCCGACCCCGACCGCACGGACGCCTGGCGGGCGGCCCGGCGCCGGGCGCTGGACCTGGTCCTCGACGCGATCGCCGGGTCGGAGTGGGCCGACGCGCTGGTGCTGCGCGGCAGCGTGCTGATGTCCGTCTGGTTCGGCGAGGCCGCCCGGGAGCCCGGCGACCTCGACTTCGTCGTCGTGCCGGAGACCTGGCGGATGGAGGAGGAGCGCACCGCGCGGATGCTCGACGGGATCGCGCGGGCCGCCGGGGAGGCGTCCGGGGACGGCGTGCGGGTGTCGGCCGAGGGCGCCGTCGTGGAGGACATCTGGACCTACGAGCGGGTGCCGGGCCGCCGGATGGTCCTGCCGTGGAGCGCGCCGGGGCTTCCGGAGGGGCACGTCCAGCTCGACTTCGTCTTCAACGAGCGGCTGCCCGAGCCGCCCGAGCCCGTGGAGCTGCCGGGGGGTGCCGTCCTCTGGGCGGCCACGCCCGCGCTGTCGCTGGCCTGGAAGATGATGTGGCTGATCAACGACATGCACGCGCAGGGCAAGGACCTGTACGACGCGGTGCTGCTCGCCGAGCGGCACCCGCTGCCGTACGAGCTGCTGCACGAGGTGTTCCGGCTCTCGGGCGAGTGGCCCTACCCGTACCAGGAGTACGTCGGCTTCGGCAACGTCGTGGAGGCGCTCGGGTTCGTCGAGTGGCGGCACTTCGTCACCGAGTATCCGCAGTACGCGGACGACGAGCAGGCGTTCGTGGACCGGCTGGTCCGGGCGGTGGCGCCGACGTTCGAGGGCCGGTCAGAGGGCGGCGGCCCCGTGGGCGCGTAGCGCCTGGTCGTACTGCTGGAGGACCCACAGCTCGTTCTGCACGGCGGCGAGCTGCGCCGGGTCGCCGCCCGCGCCGAGGCGGGTCAGCTGGCTCTGGATGTCGCGGACCCGGCGCTCGACGGCACGGCGGCGGACGGTGACGAGCTGTTCGCCCGCGTAGTTCTCGTCGACGGTCCTGCGCATGATCGCCTCGACGGCGAGCTCGGTGACCATCGCGCGGACCTGGTCGTCGGGGGCCGCGTCCCGGACCCGGACCAGGTACTCCTGCGGGTCCTGGATGCCGAACTCCGCGCCGCCCGCGTCCATGATCGCCTGGCGGACGGCGGCGTAGGGCGCGGCGGTGAACTCGTCGACGCCGTACGCGTCGAACGCCGGGGAGACCAGCTCGGGGCGCTGGAGGGCGAGCTTCAGCAGCTCGCGTTCGGTGGCGTAGACGGGGTTGCGCAGGGTGAGGGCCGGGCCGGTGGCGCGGGGGCGGGGCGCGGCGTCGTACGGCTGCTGCGGGCCGCGGGAGGACGGGGCCGGGCCGCGGCCGCCGCGCTCGCGGGCCCACCGGGCGAGCTGGGCGACCCGCTTGACCACGAACTGGGTGTCGAGGATGCCGAGCATGCCGGCGAGCTGGACGGCGACCTCGTGCTGGGCGCCGCTGTTCTTGATGCGGGCGACGATCGGGGCGGCCTCGTCGAGGGCCGCGGCGCGGCCCGCCGGGGTGTCCAGGTCGTAGCGGACGACGATCTGGCGCAGCGCGAACTCGAAGAGCGGGGTGCGTGGTTCGACCAGGTCGGCGACGGCGTCGTCGCCCTTGGCGAGGCGCAGCTCGCAGGGGTCCATGCCGTCGGGGGCGATCGCGATGTAGGTCTCGGCGGCGAACTTCTGGTCGTCCTCGAAGGCGCGCAGGGCCGCCTTCTGGCCGGCGGCGTCGCCGTCGAAGGTGAAGATCACGCGGGCCGAGCCGTTGTCCATCAGGAGCCGGCGCAGGATCTTGATGTGGTCGCCGCCGAAGGCGGTGCCGCAGGTCGCGATGGCCGTGGTGACCCCGGCGAGGTGGCAGGCCATGACGTCGGTGTAGCCCTCGACGACAACCGCGCGGGACGCCTTGGCGATGTCCTTCTTGGCGAGGTCGATGCCGTACAGGACCTGGGACTTCCGGTAGATCGCCGTGTCGGGGGTGTTGAGGTACTTCGGGCCGTTGTCCGCCTCGTAGAGCTTGCGGGCGCCGAAGCCGACGACGTCGCCGCCGATGTCGCGGATCGGCCACATCAGGCGGCCCCGGAAGCGGTCGATGGGGCCGCGGCGGCCCTCCTGGGCCAGGCCGGAGAGGATGATCTCCTTGTCGGTGAAGCCCTTGCCGCGCAGGAAGCGGGTGAGGTGGTCCCAGCCCTGCGGGCTGTAGCCGACGGAGAAGCGCTGGGCGGCGGCCTGGTCGAAGCCGCGCTCGGCGAGGAACTGGCGGCCGGTGTCGGCCTCCGGGCTGGTCGCGAGCTGCTCCATGTACCAGTCGGCGGCGATCTTGTGGGCCTCGACCAGGCGGATGCGCTCGCCGCGCTGGTGGGAGGGGTTGTAGCCGCCCTCCTCGTAGCGCAGGGTGATGCCGGCCTGGGCGGCGAGGCGCTCGACGGCCTCGGAGAAGGAGAGGTGGTCCACCTTCATCACGAAGGTGATGGTGTCGCCGCCCTCCTGGCAGCCGAAGCAGTGGAAGAGTCCCTTGCTGGGGCTGACCTGGAAGGACGGCGACTTCTCGTCGTGGAAGGGGCACAGCCCCTTCAGATTCCCGCCGCCGGCGTTGCGCAGCTGGAGGTACTCGGAGACGACGGCGTCGATCGGGACCGCGTCCCGTACCGCCTTCACGTCCTCGTCGTTGATCCGTCCTGCCACGCGTGAATTCTACGGGGCGGGACGGACACTCAAGGGATGAGGTCTTCGAGTGGAATGTGGGGGTTCGCCAGGTTCTCGGTGTCCACCTGGGCCTTGGAGCGGATCAGTTTCTGGATGGGTTCGGTCACGTCCCACACGTTCACGTTCATTCCGGCGAGCACCCGGCCCTCCTTCACCCAGAAGGCGATGAACTCGCGCTTGCCGGCGTCGCCGCGGATCACGACCTGGTCGTACGAGCCCGCGGGCGCCCATCCGCTGTACTCCATGCCCAGGTCGTACTGGTCGGAGAAGAAGTAGGGCACGCGGTCGTAGGTGACGTCCCGGCCGAGCATCGCGCGGGCCGCGGCGGGGCCGCCGTTGAGCGCGTTGGCCCAGTGCTCCACCCGCAGCCGGGTGTCGAACAGGGCGTGCGGGAAGGAGGCCACGTCTCCGGCCGCGTAGATGTCGGGGTCGGAGGTGCGCAGCCGTTCGTCGACCACGACCCCGCGGCCGTGCGCGGCGTCGGCGATCTCCAGGCCGGCGGCCTCGGCGAGGGCGGTGCGCGGGGCGGCGCCGATGGCCGCGAGGACGTCGTGCGCCGGGTGCTCCTCACCGTCGTCGGTGCGGGCGGCCAGCACCATGCCGTCCTGCCCGACGATCTCCGTCAGGCGCCGCCCGAAGTGGAACCGCACCCCGTGCTCGCGGTGCAGCTCGGCGAAGACCGCGCCGAGCTCGGGGCCGAGCACGCCGTGCAGCGGGGTCGGGCCGTGCTCGACGACGGTGACCTCGGCGCCGTACTCACGGGCCGCCGCCGCGATCTCCAGGCCGATCCAGCCGGCGCCGGCGATCACGAGGTGCCCGTTGTCCCGGCCGAGGGAGGTCAGGACGCCCTTGAGGCGCTCGGCGTGCGCGAGCCGGCGCAGGTGGTGCACGCCGGCCAGGTCGGTACCGGGGATGTCCAGGCGGCGGGGCTCGGCGCCGGTCGCGAGCAGCAGCTTGTCGTAGTGGACGACGGTGCCGTCCTCGCCGAACCGGACCGTCTTCGCGGTGCGGTCGATGGCGTCGACGGTCTGCCCGAGGTGCAGCTCGATGTCGTTGCGCGCGTACCAGGCGGGCTCGTGCACGAAGACGGTGTCGCGCTCCTCCTTGCCGAGGACGTACCCCTTGGACAGGGGCGGTCGCTCGTAGGGGTGGTCACGCTCGTCGCAGATCAGTATCACCCGCCCGGTGAAGCCCTCCGCGCGGAGCGTCTCGGCCGCCTTGGCGCCGGCCAGCCCGCCTCCGACGATGACGAATGTCTGATCCGCGTCGACCACTTCATGCCTCCTCGTAAGGTGCCGCCCCACGAGCGTCCCGCACCCAGCGTGATGCGGGAAGGGGGGGTGACCCGATCAGGCCACGCAGGGTCACTTTCGGGTGCCCGGGTCGCCGGGACGGGGGGCGGGTTCAGGACCGGCCGCTGAGGCGGGCGTGCAGGGCGCGGGCCGAGGCGTCCGTCAGGTTGGCGATCTGGTCGACGACGACGCGCTTGCGGGCGCGGTCGTCGCCGGCCGCGTCGAACAGCGCGCGGAACTGCGGGTCCAGTCCGTCGGGGGCGCGGGCGGTCAGCGCCTCGGCCAGCTCGGCGACGACGACGCGCTGGTCGGCGCGCAGCCGCTCCTGCTCGGCGCGCTGCATGACGTACCGGTCGGCGACGGCCTTGAGGACCGCGCACTCCATGCGGGTCGCGCGCGGCACGACGAGTTCGGCGGCGTACCGGGTGAGCCGCCCGCCGCCGTACGCGGCACGGGTCGCGCCCTCGGCGGCCAGGCAGAACCGGCCGATGAGCTGGCTGGTGGCGTCCTTGAGGCGGGCCTGGGCGACGGCCGAGCCGTCGTAGCCGTGCGGCCACCACTCCTGGTCGAGGAGCCGGTCCAGGGCCTCGGCGAGCTCGGCGGGGTCGGTGTCGGCGGGCACGTACCGGCCGACGGCGACGGCGAAGACGGCGTCGCGCTCCGGCTCGGCGTGCAGGCAGTTGGGGTCGATGTGCCCGGCGTGCAGACCGTCCTCCACGTCGTGCACGGAGTACGCCACGTCGTCGGACCAGTCCATGACCTGGGCCTCGAAGGTGGTGCGGGTGCCGGGGGCGTCCTTGCGGATCCAGTCGAAGACGGGCCGGTCGTCCTCGTAGACGCCGAACTTGGGCGACCGCGGGTCGGTGGGGTGGGCGCCGCGGGGCCACGGGTACTTGGTGGCGGCGTCGAGGGTGGCGCGGGTGAGGTTGAGTCCCACGGAGCCCTCCGGGGTGAACCGCTTGGGCTCGATCCGGGTGAGCAGGCGCAGGGACTGGGCGTTGCCCTCGAACCCGCCGCAGTCCTCGGCGAACTCGTTGAGCGCGACCTCGCCGTTGTGCCCGAACGGGGGGTGCCCCAGGTCGTGCGAGAGGCAGGCGGCCTCCACCAGGTCGGGATCACACCCGAGCGCCTCGCCGAGCTCCCGGCCGACCTGGGCGCACTCCAGGGAGTGCGTGAGACGGGTACGGGGGCTGGGGTCCCAGGCGTTGCTGTGCGTCCCGGGCGTCACGACCTGCGTCTTGCCGGCGAGCCTGCGCAACGCGGCCGAGTGCAGCACACGGGCCCGATCCCGCTGGAAGGCCGTACGCCCGGGGCGCTTGTCGGGTTCCGGTGCCCAGCGTTCGACTGCCGACTCGTCGTAGTACATGCGTCGACAGTACGGCGAGAGGGAGGGTACGGGGTGCCCCGCCGGCCCGCCGACGGGGACTTCGGCCGGGGCCGGCGCCGGCCTGAGGTCGTGGTGGGGGCCGCTACCGGCCTGCGGCGCCAGCCGGCTTCAGGTGGGCGGGGTGCGTGGGCCGCCGTCGCGGGGCGGCCGTGCGGTCGTCGCCGTCGAGCAGAGCGCGGACCGTCGCCGGGTCCTTGGCAGCTCGCGGCGCGGGCCGGAGTCGAGGCCGGGGCCGTGAGGGGCCGGTGCGGCCGTGGCGGTGGGCCGGCGAGCGGGCGGCGCGGGTGGCCCGTGGGGCCTGGGCGCGGCACGGAGGTTCAGGTCGAGGGCGGGCCCGTGGTGGTGGGCCGGCGGACCGGTGGGTGCGGTCCTCCGAGGCCCGGGCGGGGAGCGCCAGGTGCTCGTGGTCGTGGCTCAGCGAGTGGGGGGCCGTGGCCCGGGTGCGGCGTGAGTCCCCGGTTCAGGCCGTCGCCAGGGATGGGGTGGCCGTCGACGGGGCCGCCGTGTGGTCGTAGCGGTGGAGGAGGAGGTGGGCCATCGCGGGGTGGGTGCCCAGGGGGGACGAGGCGAGCCAGGGGGCCTGGTCGGCGCACTGGGTCGCGAAGCGGCCGGGGGCCGTGAAGTACGACGCCACCGCGACCCTGGTGCGGCCCCGCGCGGCGAGGGCCGCGAGGGCGTCGGGGACGGTCGGGGACGCCGTCGTGGCGTAGGCGGGGACGACCGGGACGCCCAGGCGGGCGGCGAGGAGGCGGGCCGTGCGTGCGGTGTCCACCTTGGACTCGGGGTCGCGAGAGCCTGCCGCCGCCAGGACGACGGCGGTCGTGCGGCGGGTGGCCTCGTCCTCGGGCGTGCGCCAGCCGGCCTCCGTCAGACGGGCGTGCAGCGCCTCCGCGAGGAGCGGGTGCGGGCCGAGCGCGCCGGCCACCCGGGCGCGGACCCGGGAAGCGGCGGCCATGCCCGGGATGTCCCGCTTGATGTGGTAGCCGCGGCCGAGGAGCAGGGGGACCAGGATCGCCTCGCGGTCGCCAAGGGCGGCGAGCGTGTCCGCGAGCAGCGGCTCGTTCAGCTCGATGTGCCCGAGGTGGACCGGCAGTCCGGGGCGCAGCGCGCGGACCTCGTCGAGCAGGGCGGTCACCGTGCGCAGGGCGCGCGGGTCGCGGCTGCCGTGGGCGACGACGACGAGCGCGGGGGGCTCGGGGCGGCGTCTGCCGTCGGGGCCGACGAGGGTGAGCTGGCGGGCGAGCTGGCTGCTGATCCGGTTCATGAGGTGCGCCGTACTGTCGAGGTGGGCCGTCGGGGACTCGTCGTGCAGGGGGTTCGACGCCGTCATGGACCGATGGTGGCGGGGTGAGGTTGCTGTGCCGTTTCGCGGGAATGACGGGTTCTTACGCCGGGTTCACGGTCCGGGCGGGGGCTGGTGTGAGGCCGTCTGACCTGCGGTTCCGTCCGCGCGGGGTGAAGACCGTCACGCGGGGGCGGGTGAACCGTGCCCGCCGCCGGGGCGTCCTGGGAGGCGGGGGCTCACGGGGAGCCGTACGGGAAGGGGGCCGGGATGCGTCTGCGGAGGCCGCGTCTGCCGCGCACCCGTGCCGGGCGCCGGCGGCTCGTGCGGGCCGTGATGGCCGCGGGCGTGCTGGCGCTGCTGCCGGCCACCTGGACGCGGCTGGCCACCGAGGGCCGGCTGCGCACCGCCGCCGACGTGCCGCGCACGGACGTCGCCGTCGTCTTCGGGGCCGGGCTGTGGGACGGCGAGCCGTCGCCGTACCTCGCGCACCGGCTGGACGCGGCGGCCGGGCTGTACCGGGCGGGACGGATCGAGGTCGTCCTCGTCACCGGGGACAACAGCCGCGAGGACTACGACGAGCCCGACGCGATGCGCGCCTACCTGGTCCGGCACGGCGTGCCCGACGCCCGGATCGTCAGCGACTACGCGGGCTTCGACACCTGGGACTCCTGTGTCCGGGCCAAGAAGATCTTCGGGGTCGACGAGGCGGTGCTGATCAGCCAGGACTTCCACATCCGGCGGGCGGTGGCGCTGTGCGAGGAGGCCGGGGTCGCCAGCTACGGCGTCGGGGTGGCCGCCCGGCACGACGTCACCTGGTACTACGGCGGGGTCCGGGAGCTGTTCGCGGCGGGCAAGGCGGCGCTGGACGCCGTCGTCGAACCGGACCCGCGCTTCCTCGGCCGGCGCGAGACCGGGGTCGCGGACGCGCTGGCCACGGCCCGGTAGCGGGCCTCACGGCGCCGCCGGGCGCGCGGGGAGGTCACCGTGCCGCCCGTGTAACCGGGGAGCCGCCGCGCACGTAACACGGCCGACGCACGCTGAACGGCATGCCGAACATCGCGACGCCCACGCACTGCCCGTACTGCGCCCTGCAGTGCGGTATGAACCTCACGCCCTCGCAGGACGGGGGCGTCGCGGTGGTCGAGCGCCCGGACTTCCCGGTCAACCGGGGCGCGCTGTGCGGCAAGGGCCGTACGGCGCCGGCGGTGCTGGCCCCCGGGGGCCGGCTGACCACACCCCTGGTGCGGTCCGGCGGGGCGCTCGTGCCGGCGAGCTGGCCGGAGGCCCTCGACCGGATCGCCGAGGGGCTGGCCCGCACCCGCGCCGAGCACGGCCCGGACGCGTGCGCGGTGTTCGGCGGGGGCGGGCTGACCAACGAGAAGGCGTACAGCCTCGGCAAGTTCGCCCGGATTGTGCTCGGCACCTCGCAGATCGACTACAACGGCCGGTTCTGCATGTCGTCGGCGGCGGCGGCCGGGATCAGGGCGTTCGGTCTGGACCGGGGGCTGCCGTTCCCGCTGGAGGACATCCCGCGCACCGGCTGTGTGATCCTCGTCGGCTCCAACCTCGCGGAGACCATGCCGCCGGCGCTGCGGTTCTTCCAGGAGCTGCGGGACAACGGCGGCACCCTGATCGTCGTCGACCCGCGCCGCACGAGGACCGCCGAGCAGGCCGATCTGCACCTCGCGCCCCGCCCCGGCACGGATCTCGCGCTGGCCCTCGGCCTGCTGCACCTGGTCGTCGCCGAGGGCCGGGTCGACGAGGAGTACGTGCGCGAGCGGACGTCCGGCTGGGAGGACGCGCGGGCCGCGGCGATGGCGCACTGGCCGGAGTACGTGGAGCGGATCACGGGGGTGTCCGTCCCCGAACTGCGCGAGGCGGTACGGATGTTCTGCGCGCCGGAGCACGCCATGGTGCTGACCGCTCGCGGGCCCGAGCAGCAGTCCAAGGGCACCGACACGGTGGGCGCCTGGATCAACCTGTGCCTGGCGACGGGCCGGGCGGGCCGGCCGCTGTCCGGCTACGGCTGCCTGACCGGGCAGGGCAACGGGCAGGGCGGACGCGAACACGGCCAGAAGGCCGACCAGTTGCCCGGCTACCGCAAGCTGGACGACCCGGCCGCCCGCCGGTACGTCGCCGGGGTGTGGGGCGTCGACCCGGACCGGCTGCCGGGCCCCGGCCGCAGCGCGTACGAGTTGCTGGACGCGCTGGGCGGTGACATCAGGTCGCTGCTGCTCATGGGGTCCAACCCGGTGGTGTCGGCGCCGCGCGCCGCCCATGTCGAGGAGCGGATCAGGTCGCTGGACTTCCTCGCCGTGTGCGACGTCGTGCTGTCGGAGACGGCCGAACTCGCGGACGTGGTGCTGCCGGTGACGCAGTGGGCGGAGGAGACGGGGACGACGACGAACCTGGAGGGGCGGGTGCTGCTGCGCCGCCGGGCGGTCGACCCGCCGCCGGGGGTCCGCAGCGACCTGGAGGTCCTGCACGAACTCGCGGCGCGGCTCGGCGCGGACGAGGGGCTGGAGAAGGGCTTCCCCGTCGACGCGGAGGAGGTCTTCGCGGAGCTGCGGCGGGCGAGCGCGGGCGGTGCCGCGGACTACTCGGGGATCACCTACGAGCGGCTGGCGGAGGAGAACGGCGTCTTCTGGCCGTGCCCCGCGCCGCCGGACGCCGACGGTGTCACCGAGCACGCGGACGACCCGGCCCGTGAGGACGACGCGGCCGGCGACGAGGCGGGGGCCGTCCCGCACCCGGGCACGCCCCGGCTGTTCCTGGACCGGTTCGCCACGCCCGACGGGCGGGCCCGGTTCGTGCCGGTGGCGCACCGGGCGGCGGCGGAGGAGCCCGACGAGGAGTACCCGGTGCTGCTCACGACGGGCCGGGTGGTGGCCCAGTACCAGTCGGGTGCGCAGACCCGCCGGGTCGAGGAGCTGAACAGCGCGGCGCCGGGACCGTTCGTGGAGCTGCATCCGCGGCTGGCGGCACGGCTCGGGGTGGCCGAGGGCGATCCGGTGGCCGTGGTGTCGCGCCGGGGCCGGGCGGTGGCGCCCGCCCGGGTCACCTCCGGCATCCGCCCCGACACGGTGTTCATGCCGTTCCACTGGCCGGGCGAGGGCCGCGCCAACACCCTGACCAACCCGGCGCTCGACCCGACGTCCCGGATGCCGGAGTTCAAGACGTGCGCGGTGCGCCTGGAGACGGTCGAGCCCTGAGGACTCAGCGTGCCTTCCAGTCGCCGCCCGCCAGCGGTGTGCCGTGGGTGCGCAGGCGGGCGGCGACGGCGGGCGCGGCGACGTACACCCAGGCGCGGACGGGCGTGCCGTCGCCGGTGCGCAGGACCTCGCGGGCGACCCGCTCGTAGAGGTTGCGCGGGTCGCCCGGGCGGTACTCCTCCAGCCGGTCGAGCGCGGCGAGCAACTCCGGGTAGTCATCGGGCCGGACGGTGACGAGGTCGCCCTCGACGGTGCCGGCGCCCCGCTCCTCCACGGCGTACGGGTAGCCGGGGCCGTCGTACAGCAGCGCTCCGCGCAGGCGTCCCGGCTCCTCGGTGAGGGTGCGGCCGCGCAGCAGGGTGCCGTGGTGGGGCTCGCCGGGGCGCAGGGTGCCGTAGACGAAGAACGGCAGTCGGGGAGAGAGGGTCACGGAAACGATTCTCTCTCCTCACACACCTCCACGGCGTCACCCTGGTCATGGCATGCGCACGCCCTCTTGAATCTTGGTCACCGCCGAGATCGAGGAGAGCGATGAGCCGAATACGGCCGCACTTCAAGGGTTCCCGTCCGGCCGTGGCGGGCGTCGCCGTCGCCGTCGCCGCCCTGATGGCCACCGCCCTGTCCCCCACCGCCGGGGCGGACGGGACACCCACCCGGGCCACCGCGCTGCGCAACGCGGCGGCGGTCCTCGAGGACATGCCGGGCACGCTGGGCCTGACGCCCCGCCAGGACACGTCCGTACGGGACGTCGTCGTCGACGCCGACGGTGCCCAGCACGTCCGCTACGACCGCACCTACCGCGGACTGCCCGTCCTCGGCGGCGACTTCGTCGTCCACCTGGCGAAGGACGGCACCTACCGGAGCGCTTCCCGCGCCACGCGCGGCACCCTCTCCCTGGCGAGCGTCACCCCGCGGATCGCCGCGCCGAAGGCGGCCGACCTCGCGGCGGGCGTGCTGCGCGCCGTCCACGCCGGGCAGACGCTGCGACGGCTCACCACCCGCCCCGAGCTGGTCGTGGACGCCCTGCACGGCACCCCGCGGCTGGCCTGGCGGACCGACGCCGCCGCCCAGGACTCCCTCGGCAACCCGGTCGCCCGCACGGTCCTCACCGACGCCCGCACCGGCGACCGGATCGACGCGTGGGACGGCATCGAGACCGCGTCCGGCGACGGGAAGTCGCTGTACGCGGGCACGGTCCCGCTCCAGACGTCCGGCTCCCAGCCGTCGTACCAGCTCAAGGACCCGACGCGCGGCGGCACGTACACAGGTGACGCCGCGAACAAGACGGACCTGTGCATCCTGACGATCTGTCTGAGCCGCGCCCCGGCCACGGTGTTCACCGACGCCGACGACCACTGGGGCGACGGCACCACCGGCGACCGTTCGACCGTCGCGGTGGACGCCCAGTACGGCACGGACGTCACCTGGGACTACTACCGGGACGTGCACGGCCGCAACGGCATCGCGGGCGACGGCAAGGGCTCGTTCAACCGTGTGCACTACGGCAACGACTACAACAACGCCTTCTGGGACGACAGTTGCTTCTGCATGACCTACGGCGACGGTGACGGCACCCAGCTCGGCCCGCTGGTGTCGCTGGACGTCGCCGGGCACGAGATGTCGCACGGCGTGACGTCCAAGACGGCGGGCCTGACGTACTCGGGCGAGTCGGGCGGCCTGAACGAGTCCACGTCCGACGTCTTCGGGACGCTCGTGGAGTTCCACGCGGACAACGCCGCCGAGCCCGGCGACTACCTGATCGGTGAGCGGGTCGTGCGCTCCGGGCTCGGCCGGGACGCCCTGCGGTACATGGACAAGCCGTCGCGGGACGGCGAGTCCGCGGACTGCTGGAGCTCGTCCGTCTCCGGGCTCGACGTCCACTACTCGTCCGGGGTCGGCAACCACTTCGCGTACCTGCTCGCCGAGGGCAGCGGCGCCAAGACCCTCAACGGCGTCCGCTACGACTCCCCCACCTGCGACGGCTCGACGGTCACCGGGATCGGCCGGGCCAAGCTCGGCAAGATCTGGTACCGGGCGCTGACGGTCTACATGACGTCCTCCACGACGTACGCGGGCGCCCGTACGGCCACGCTGAACGCGGCGAAGGACCTGTACGGGGCCGGCAGCACGGAGTACGCGGCGGTGGGCGCCGCCTGGAAGGCCGTGAACGTGGCCTGACCGCAGGGGTGGTGGGCGCGTCCGGCCGGGGCGAAAACGGCTGGCCGCGCCGCCGTGCGGGCCCGTACCTTGACGGCCGACGCCCGCCCGCACGTCCTGAGGAGCCATATGCCGTCCAGCCCCGAGTCGCCCCCGGTCCGGATGCGCGCCGGCGAACTGGACATCGACGAGGCGCTGGTGGAGCGGCTGGTCGCCGGGCGGTTCCCGCGCTGGGCCGGACTGCCCGTGCGGCGCGTGGCGTCCGCCGGGACCGACAACGCGATGTTCCGGCTCGGCCCCGACCTCGTCGTGCGGCTGCCGCGGCTGCCCGGCGGGGGGAGGCAGGTCGGCGCCGAGCACCACTGGCTGCCCCGGCTGGCCCCGCACCTGCCGCTCACGGTCCCGGCGCCGCTCGCGCTGGGCGAGCCGGACGCCGGGTACCCGCTGCCGTGGGGGGTGTACGCCTGGCTGGACGGCGCGGACGCCTTCGACGCCCCGCCCGCCGACCTCGCCGCGGCCGCCCGTGAACTGGGGCGCTTCGTCGCCGCGCTGCGCTCGGTGGACGCCGCCGGCGGCCCGCCGTCGTACCGGGGCGGCCCGGTCCGCGCGGGCGACGCCGACGTACGGAACGCGATCCGCGACCTGGGGGCGGCCGGCACCCTGGACGCGCGGGCGGCCACCGAGGTGTGGGAGGCCGTGCTCCGGGTCCCCGACCGGGACGGCGCCCCCGTCTGGCTGCACGGCGACCTCCTGCCGGGCAATCTGCTGACCTCCGCCGGCCGGCTCACCGCCGTCATCGACTTCGGCTGCTTCGGCACCGGCGACCCGGCCGCCGACCTCATGCCGACCTGGACCCTCCTGGACGCCCCGGCCCGTGAGGTCTTCCGCGCGGCGGCGGGCGCCGACGACGCCACCTGGGAGCGCGGCCGGGGCTGGGCCCTGCGCTTCGGCCTGACGGCGGAGCACCACTACGGCGACACCTGCGGCAACGGCACCAACCCGGTCCTGGCGACCGTGGCCCGGCGGACGGTGGCCGAGGTGCTGGCCGACCGGTGACACGCGGGCGGAGGGTCGGGGTTCATGGAACGGGGGTCGCGTCACCCGTTCACACGCGTGTCCCGCCGGACAACCGATTCGCTTCCTCCGGCGCCGCCGATGACTCGATGACCTGCTGAAACGGCGTCCGCGCCGGGGTCATGGGCGGCCCCCGCGGCACCCGTTCACCCCGCTCACGGACCGGTCTCGACAAGCGCTCGCGGGCCGCTGCGACTTTCCTCGGTAGGGCAGGGGCTCGGCCGAGACGGCGGCACATGGGGGTGCCGCGGGCCGTGTTCCGCTCGGAGGAGCATCGATGCGACGTACCGCCCGTCTGCTGACCGGGGCCGCGCTGGCCGCCGGCGCCGTGGGGCTCGTCGTCACCCCCGCGTACGGCGGGGACAGCGGCGGCCTGGAGGTGTTCCCGTCCTCGGTCGAGCCGGGCGGGGAGGTCACCGTGCACACGGAGTTCTGCCCGCGGGGCGCCGCCGCCGGTGACGCCAGCGCGGTGGGCGCCGGATCGTTCACGCTGGCGCCCAGCACCCACGACGAGCAGGCGGCCGGGGTGTTCCGGGTGCCGCCGAGCGCGCAGCCGGGCACGTACGAGATCGTCGCGACCTGCGCGGAGGGCGGCAAGCGGGTCACCGGCGACCTGGTGGTCACGCTGACCGCGCCGCGCGGCCAGACGCATCCACGGGGCAGTGTGAAGACGGGGGTCGGCGGCGCGTTCGGCCACGACCCCGTGCGGACCGCGGCCGGTGTGACGGCTCTCGCCGTCGCCGCCGCGGGCGGTACCTGGCTCCTGCATCGCCGGGCGAGAGGCGACGGGATCTGACGGACACCCTCCGCTGTCCGTCCGCCGGTACCGCACGTCCTCTCCCCCTCCGGGTCCGACGCCCCTCGCGGCCCGGAGGGGGATGAGGGCCGATGAGGAGAGCCCAGGAGGCACAGGTGCGCAGTGACCGCAGGATGGGTGACGTGGCGATAGCCGCGGCCAGTGTGCTGGCGCTCGGCTGTGCCGTGCTGCTGCTGGCCGGCGGCGCCGAGCACCCTCCGCCGCAGCCGTCGGCGGCGCAGGCCGCCCGCACCGACGCGCCGGGCGCCGGCGCGCGGGCCGCCGGAACCGCCGCGCGGGCCCTTCCCTCCTCCTCGCCCGACCGCATCCGCATCCCCGCGATCCGGGTCGACGCGCCGCTGACCGGCCTGGGGCTGACGTCCTCGGGCAGCCTCGACGTGCCGCCCGCCGGACGCCCGGACCTCGCGGGCTGGTACGAGTCCGGAACGACGCCCGGGGAGACGGGCACCGCGATCGTCGCCGGACACGTCGACAACGCCGACGGGCCCGCCGTGTTCTACCGGCTCGGTGCCGTGCGCAAGGGCGGCACGATCGAGGTGGACCGGCGCGACGGCGGCACGGCCGTGTTCACCGTGGATGCCGTGGAGGTGTACGACGCGAAGAACTTCCCGGACGAGAAGGTGTACGGCCCGGCGGCCCGGCCCGAGCTGCGGGTGATCACCTGCGGCGGCGGCTACTCACGGGCGACCGGCTACCGGGGCAACGTGGTCGTCTTCGCGCATCTGACGGGCAGCCGCTGAGAGCGGTCAGCCGGTCCGTCGGTCCGCAGGCCAGCCGGCCCGCCGAGCAGCCCAACAGCCGGACAGCCGAGCAGCCGGTCCGCCGGTCACGCCAGCCACTGCTCGTACGCCAGCTTCGCCACCAGCGAGAACACCACCGTCAGCAGCACGATCCGGACGAAGCCGCTGCCCTTCTTCAGGGCGGTACGGGCCCCGATCGTGCCGCCCGCCAGGTTGAACACCGCCATCACGGCCGCCAGCTGCCACCAGACCGTGCCCTGCCAGGCGAAGGTGGCCAGCGCCCCGGCGTTGGTGCAGCAGTTGACGATCTTGGCGGTCGCGGAGGCCGTGACCAGGTCCTGGTGCAGCACGGCGGTGAGCGCGAGCACCAGGAACGTGCCCGTGCCGGGGCCGATGAGACCGTCGTAGAAGCCGATGCCGAGGCCCGCGAGGCCGATCGCGGCGAGGACGCGGCGGGGTGAGACCGGGCCGGACGCCGGGGCCGTACCGAAGGCGGGGCGCAGGATGACGAAGGCGCCCACCGCTAGCAGCACCACCATGATCACGGGCTTGAGGACCTCGGTGCTCATGCCGGCCGCGAAGAACGCGCCGCCGCTGGAGCCGGCGAGGGCCGCGAGCCCGATGCGCACGGCGAGCCCGACGTCCACGGGCGCCTTGCGGACGTAGGTGACGGCGGCGCCCGTCGTACCGACGATCGCCACCGCCTTGTTGGTGCCGAGCGCGTACGCGGCCGGGGTGCCGGCGGGCAGGCCGAGCAGCAGGGCGGGCAGCAGCAAGAGTCCCCCGCCGCCGACCACGGCGTCGATCCATCCGGCCGCGAGGGCCGCGAGGCACAGGACGACGACCGTGGTCAGGGATATGTCGGGCATGGCCGAGACCCTACATCGGTGCGTGCACGGCCCATTCATCTGAGGGTCGTCCACGCTCCGGCCCGCCTCACACCGCCCCCGACCTGGCCCGTCGAACCCTCACATCCGTACCCCGCCCCTGTTGAGGGCAGCGTTCCGCACGGGAAACAGAGGGGATGCTGCCGGGAAACACCCGGCCCGCAGGCTCGTCGGCATGACCTCGAATACGCGTGTGGTGGTGATCGGCGCCGGCCTCGCGGGCGTACGGCTCGCCCGGCGGCTCGGCGAGCTCGGCACGGACGTGACGCTCGTCGGCGACGAGGAGCACCGCCCGTACAACCGGGTCCTGCTCGCCGAGGTGCTGGCCGGGCGCTACAGCCCGGACGTGATCGCCCTGCCGGAGCCCGCCGGACTGGTCCGGGGCCGGGTCACCGGCATCGACCGGACGGCACGCGCCGTGCGCCTCGAGGACGGGCGGTCGATCGGGTACGGCACCCTCGTCCTGGCCACCGGCTCCAACCCGGTGCTGCCGCCGCTGCGCGGCCTGTTCACCCCCGCCCACGTGCTGCCGGAGGGCGTCCACGCCTTCCGCACCCTGGACGACTGCCTCGGCCTGTCCAAGGCGGTCCGGCCCGGTGTGCGGGCCGTCGTGATCGGCGGCGGGCTCCTCGGGGTCTCCGCGGCCCGGGCGCTGGCGCTGCGCGGCGCCCAGGTCGTGCTCGCCCAGCAGTCCGAGCGGCTGATGGAACGCCAGCTCGACCCGGCCGCCTCCGCGCTGGTCCGGCGGCATCTGACCGGCCTCGGCGTCGAGGTCCACACCGAGCTGCGCGTCCGGGACGTGCTCTGCGTCGGCGGGGCGGTCCGCTCGGTCGAGATGGCCGACGGGTACGCGCTCGACGCCGACCTCGTCGTCCTGGCCTGCGGGGTGCACCCCCGGGTGGGGCTCGCCACGGCCGCCGGCCTGGACGTCGCCAAGGGCGTCGTCGTCGACGACGAGCTGCGCACCTCCGACCCGCACATCCGGGCCGTCGGCGACTGCGCGCAGCACGCCGGGACCGTGTACGGGCTCGCCGCGCCCGCGCTGGAACAGGCCGACGTGCTCGCCGCCTCGCTCGCCGGGGACGGCGCCGCCCGCTACACCGGCACCCGCGCGCTGACCCGGCTGACGCTGGCCGGCGAGGGCTTCTTCGACCTCGCCGCGTTCGGCGAGACGGAGGCCCGGCCCGGCGACGACGTCGTCCAGCTCGCCGACGCCACCCGCGGCACCTACCGCAAGGTCGTCGTCCGCGACGACCGCCTGGTCGGCGGGGTCCTCGTCGGCGAACTCGGCACCGTCGGCGCGCTCGCCCGCGCCTGGGAGGGCGCCGAGCCGCTCCCCGGCGACGCCCCCCTGCTGCACCTGCTCACCAACGATGGAGGCTCCTGATGACGGCCACCCCCGGGGCGACCCCCACGATCGTGCTCGTCGGCCACGGCATGGTCGGCCAGCGCTTCCTCGAGGCGCTCGCCGAGCGCGGCCTGACCGCCACGCACCGCGTGGTCGTGCTGTGCGAGGAGCCGCGTCCGGCGTACGACCGTGTGGCGCTCACCTCGTACTTCTCGGGCCGCACACCCGAGGACCTGTCGCTGACCGACATGGAGTTCATCGAGACGCACGGCATCGAGCTGTACGTCGGCGACCCGGCGGTCCACGTCGACCGGGAGGCCCGCAAGGTCACCGCCCGCTCCGGCGAGGTCTTCGCCTACGACACACTCGTCCTCGCCACCGGCTCGTACCCGTTCGTGCCGCCGGTGCCGAACAAGGACGCCGACGGCTGCTTCGTCTACCGCACGATCGAGGACCTGCTCGCGATCGAGGAGTACGCGAAGGCCCGCGCCACCACCGGTGCCGTGGTCGGCGGCGGACTGCTGGGCCTGGAGGCCGCCGGCGCGCTCAAGGGGCTCGGGGTGGAGGCGCACATCGTGGAGTTCGCGCCGCGCCTGATGCCGGTGCAGGTGGACGAGGGCGGCGGCGCCGCGCTGCTGCGCACCATCGAGGACATGGGCCTGAGCGTGCACACGGGGGTCGGCACACAGGAGATCGTGGTCGACGACGCGGGTGCCGTCACCGGGATGAAGCTGTCCGACGGCTCCGAACTCGCCACCGACATGGTGGTGTTCAGCGCCGGTGTCCGCCCCCGCGACCAGCTGGCCCGCGACTGCGGCCTCACGGTCGGCGAGCGCGGCGGCATCGCGGTCGACGAGCGCTGCCGTACGGTGTCCGACCCGTCGGTGTTCGCGATCGGCGAGTGCGCCCTTGCCGTGGACGGCCGGGTGTACGGCCTGGTCGCCCCCGGCTACGAGCAGGCGGAGACGGCCGCCGCGACGATCGCCGACGACGAGGCGTCCTTCACCGGCGCCGACCTGTCCACCAAGCTGAAGCTGCTCGGTGTGGACGTGGCCTCCTTCGGCGACGCGCACGGCACCACCGAGGACTGCCTGGACGTCGTGTACTCCGACTCCCGCGCGGGCCTGTACAAGAAGCTGGTCGTCGGCCGGGACGGCACCCTGCTCGGCGGCATCCTGGTCGGGGACGCGGAGGCGTACGGCACGCTCCGGGCGTTCACCGGCTCGGTCCCGCCGGTCTCCCCCGAGTCGCTGGTGCTGCCGGCCGGCGCGGGCGCCCCCGCCCAGCTCGGCCCGGCCGCGCTGCCCGACGAGGCGGTGATCTGCTCCTGCCACAACGTCACCAAGGGCACGATCCGCGGCGCGGTCACCGAGCACAGCTGCACCACCGTGCCCGAGGTGAAGAAGTGCACCAAGGCCGGTACGGGGTGCGGCAGTTGCGTGAAGGTGCTCGGCCAGCTCGTCACCGCCGAGCTGGAGGCGTCCGGCGTCGAGGTGGACAAGGGCCTGTGCGGCTGCTTCGCGCAGACCCGCGAGGAGCTGTACGAGATCGTCCTCGCCCTGCGCATCACCACCTACCAGGACCTGCTGGACCGCTTCGGCCGCGACGGCGCCCGCGGCGGCGACGGCTGCGAGATCTGCAAGCCCACGGTCGCGTCGGTCATCGCGTCCCTCGCCCCCACGATCGGCGCGAGCGGCTACGTCCTGGACGGCGAGCAGGCGGCCCTCCAGGACAGCAACGACCACTTCCTCGCCAACCTCCAGAAGAACGGCTCCTATTCGGTCGTCCCGCGCATCCCCGGCGGCGAGGTCACCCCCGAGGGCCTGATCGTGATCGGCGAGATCGCCCGGGACTTCGGCCTCTACACGAAGATCACCGGCGGTCAGCGGATCGACATGTTCGGCGCCCGCGTCGAGCAGCTGCCGCTGATCTGGGCCCGGCTCGTCGACGCCGGCTTCGAGTCCGGCCACGCCTACGGCAAGTCGCTGCGCACGGTGAAGTCCTGTGTGGGGCAGACCTGGTGCCGCTACGGCGTGCAGGACTCGGTCCGCATGGCGATCGACCTGGAGCTGCGGTACCGGGGGCTGAGGTCGCCGCACAAGCTGAAGTCGGCGGTGTCCGGCTGCCAGCGCGAGTGCGCGGAGGCCCAGTCGAAGGACTTCGGCGTGATCGCCACCGCCAACGGCTGGAACCTGTACGTCGGCGGCAACGGCGGCGCCACCCCGCGCCACGCGGACCTGCTGGCGCAGGACCTGTCCGACGCCGAACTGATCCGGCTGATCGATCGGTTCCTGATGTTCTACATCCGCACCGCGGACCGTCTGGAACGCACCAGCGTGTGGCTGGAGCGCATCCCGGGCGGCCTGGACCACGTCCGCGAGGTCGTCGTGGAGGACTCCCTCGGCATCTGCGAGGAGCTGGAGTCCCTGATGGCGGCCCATGTCTCGCACTACCGCGACGAGTGGGCCGAGACCATCAACGACCCCGAGAAACTGGCGCGGTTCGTGTCCTTCGTGAACGCGCCCGACACCCCCGACCCGGTCGTCGGCTTCGTCCCGGAGCGCGGCCAGATCAAGCCCGACCTGCCCCTGCTGTCCATCGGCCTGCGTCCCCGCGCCGACGACGTCCTGGAAGGAAGCGCCCAGCGATGACCCTGGCTCCCGAGATCACCGATGTGAAGGTCCACGTCCGGGTGGGCGGCCACTGGCTGCCGGTCTGCGACCTTTCCCGGCTGCTGCCGGGCCGGGGCGTGGCGGCCCTGCTGCCGGACGGCGGCCAGGTGGCCCTGTTCCGGGACCGGTCGGGCCGCCTGTACGCCATCGACAACCGCGACCCGTTCGGCGGCGCGGCGGTCCTCTCCCGCGGCCTGACCGGCACGCACCGGGGCCGGCCCTTCGTCGCCTCCCCGCTGCTGAAGCAGCGGTTCGACCTGGAGACGGGCCAGTGCCTGGACGACGAGGCGGTACGGGTGACGACGTACGAGGTGCGGGCGGGCTGACGAAGCTTCGTCAGGGCTTCAGGGCCTCGGGGTCCACGCCGGTCAGCCGGGCCGAGTGCTCCCACAGCAGGGCGCTCGCCCGGTCGTCCGTCGTCCAGGAGGCCCGCCGCGCGGGGGCGGGGGCGCCGCGCCAGTCGAGGAACGCCGGGCCCGTGAAGGAGTCGGGGCGGACGCCGGGCGCGGTGGCCGCGTACAGGACCGGCAGCGCGCCCGCCGTCGCCGGCTGGGCGAACAGGCGGTTGCCGAGGTGCGCGAGCCGTTCGCCGGTCCGGTTGCCCGCCATGCGCGGCCCGGCGGCCTGGAGCCCGGTGTCCGCGTAGCCGGGGTGGGCCGCGGCGGCCACCACGTCCGCGTCGCGCGCCGCCAGTCTGCGGGCCAGCTCGTGGGTGAAGAGCAGGTTGGCCGACTTGGAGCGGGCGTAGGCGGTCCACCGCCGGTACCGGCGCTCGCTGTTGAGGTCGCGCAGGTCGATGTTCCCCATCAGGTGCGCCGGGCTGGAGACGGTCACCACGCGCGCGCCCGGCGTCGCGAGCAGCCGGGGCAGCAGCAGTCCGGTGAGCGCGAAGTGCCCCAGGTGGTTGACGCCGAACTGCGTCTCGAACCCGTCGGCCGTCGTCCCGTACGGCAGGGCCATCACCCCGGCGTTGTTCACCAGCAGGTCGAGCCGGCCGTACGGGAACGTCTCCGCGAACGCGCGCACCGAGCCGAGGTCGGCCAGGTCCAGGCGCAGCACCTCGACCAGCGCTCCGGGGACCTCCGTCACCAGCCGGTCCCCCGCCGCCGCGCCCCGGGCCTCGCTGCGGCAGGCGAGCACCACCCGCGCCCCGTGGGCCGCCAGCTCCCGTGCCGTGGCGAGGCCGATGCCGCCGTTGCCCCCGGTGACGACGGCGGTCCGGCCGTCGAGGGCGGGGATGTCACGGGGGCTCCAGCGGGACATGTGGGGCTCCTTCCGCGCGGTACCGGTCATGCCAGCCTACGAACGACCGGACCGGCCCGCCGCGCGTCAGCGGTTCGTACGCCGCCGCTGCACCGCCAGTATCACCGTGCCCCCGGCGAGGACGGCGACCAGGCCGCCCGCCGCGATGTACGGGGTGCTGTCGGAGCCGCCGGTCTCGGCGAGGTCGGTGCCGTCCCGGCCGCCGTCGTCCGCGGCGGCACCGACCCCGGTCTTCTCGTCGTCGGACGCCTTGTCCTCGGACGTCGTCTCTTCGGCCCCCGTGTCGTCGGAGCCCTTGTCGTCGGCCGGGACGAAGCCGGCGGGCGGGCTGTCGCAGCCGAGGCCGTCGCCGTCCCGGTCCAGATGGGACCCGTAGTGCCGGTCGCCGCGGGGGATGTCGGAGTACCCGCTGGCGTACGCCTCGGCGCAGTTCGTGAACGGGTGGTTCCCGTCGTGGGCGGCGGCGGTGGCGGGCAGCGCGGCCAGGGCCAGCGCGGCGACGAGGGCGCCGGGGGTGCGGAGCGGGTTCACGGCGGGTCCTTCCCTGATGACTCGGAGACGGCTCGGGCGACGGCGACGTGGCACGACGGCGCGTGTGTGACACGCGTGGTCCGAGTGGCCCGAACGGTTCCGAGAGGTGGTTCAAGAGGTGACGAACCTAGCCACGGGCCACGGAGGCGCCGGGGCGATATGGGAGACCCGTGACCCTAACGTGACGTGACCGGACGGTAGCTCTCCGCATGGACGATGTCGTCCACGGACAGCGGTTCCGGGTCCGGGTCCAGGTAGAACCACTCGGCGTCCGGGCCGGGCGCCGCCGGGGCCTTGGCGGGCGCCTCCGTCCTGGCGGGGCCCGGCATCAGCAGCTCCACCCGGAGGCCGGCGGCCCGCTGCTGTGCCGTGAACTCCTCGACCTGGTTGCGGCAGGCGTGGTCCAGATGGGTCACCCCGGTCAGGTCGAGGCGGATACGGGGCTTGCCGGAGGAGGCGGCCGCCTCCAGGGCCTCGATGACCTCGGGCAGCCGCAGGAAGGTCGCGTTGCCGGCCATGACGACCTTCGCGGTGTCCTCCTCGACGTGCTGCCGGATCACCGTCCGCGACATGCGCAGCGCGGCCAGCACGACCCCCGCCGCGAGCCCCACGAGCACGCCTTCGAGCAAAGCCGTCGCCACGATGACCACGGTCGTCACCGTCATGACGACGAACTCGCCCCGGTCCTGCCGCCACATCCTGGGGAACTCCGCCGGCGCGAACAGCTTCCAGCCGCTGTGCACGAGGACGCCCGCGAGCACCGAGATCGGGATGAGCGCCAGCACCTGCGGCAGCAGCAGCGCGAAGGCCAGCAGCCACAGGCCGTGCAGGGTGCGGGAGAGCCGGGTCTTCGCACCGGCCTGGACGTTGGCGGAGCTGCGGGCGACGACCGCCGTGATCGGCAGGGCCCCGAGCAGTCCGGCGAGCGTGTTGCCGGCGCCCTGGGCGATGAGCTCGGTGTTGTAGCGGGTGCGCGGGCCGCTGTGCATCCGGTCCACCGCGGCCGCCGTGAACAGGCTCTCGGCGGAGGCGATGACCGTGAACGTGACGACGGAGGTCAGGACCGCCACGTCGGCGAGCCCCGCGAAGTCCCCGGGCCCCGGCATCCGTACCGAGCCGAGCAGGTTGCCCACCTGAAGGGTCTTCACCTCCACGCCGGGCAGCGCGGCGACCGCGATACCGACACCGACGGCGACCAGCGCGGCGGGCATCTTGCCGGCCGCCCCGGGGACCTTCTTCCACAGGAAGCTGAGCACGATGGTCGCGATGCCGAGCAGTGTGGCGATCACGGCCTGCGGATCGGCCAGAACGGCGGCGATCAGGTCCGGGACGCCCGCCATGTTGTCGAGGGGGGCGCCGGGCGCCTTGGCGTCGGCCATCGGATAGAGCTGGCTGAACATCAGCGGCAGCCCGATGCCGGCCAGCATCCCCTGTACGACGGCCAGCGAGATCGCCTGGAACATCCGGCCGAGCCGGACGACGCCGAGGACGATCTGCAGGACGCCGGAGCACAGGACGATCACCCCGAGCAGGGCCAGGCCGTGCTCGGCCACCGTCTCGGCGACGAGCGCGGCGAGCCCGGCGGCCGGGCCGCTGACCTGGAGGGTGCTGCCCCGGATCGCGCCGACGACCAGGCCGCCGACGACACCGGAGATGATGCCGAGTTCGGCGGGGACACCGGAGGCGACGGCGACGCCGATGCACAGCGGCAGGGCGACGAGGAAGACGACGAAGGAGGCGGTGATCTCGTTGACGAGGTCGGGCCGGTCCGCCGCCGGGGTCCGGGTCTGGGCGGGGGCCTGCCGGCTCCGGGTCCGGCCGCGTGCGTGCGCCCCGCTCATGCGGCATGCACCCGGAACCGGCCGTCGCCCTCCAGCTCGTGCACCTGACCGGTGTCGACCTCGTAGTACCAGCCGTGCAGCCGCAGCCGCCCGGCCTCCATGCGCTGCCGCACCACCGGGTACGACCGCAGGACGCCGAGCTGGTTGACGACGTTGCCCTGCGACACGTCGGGCAGCGACGGGTCGTCGTCGGAGGCGGAGGCGAGGACCGGCGTCAGCTCGGGGCGCGCCAGCTCCAGCCAGGCGTCCACGCCGGGGAGCCGGGACAGATCGTCGCCGGACTTCAGGGCGCCCATCGCCCCGCAGTGTGAGTGACCGCACACGACGACGTCCTGAACTCCGAGCACCTCCAGCGCGTACTCGATGGTGGCCGCCTCCCCGGACGGACCGGGGCAGCCGTACGGCGGCACGATGTTCCCCGCGTTACGCAGCTCGAATATCTCGCCGGGCCGGGCGCCGGTAATCAGCGCCGGTATGACCCGGGAATCCGAGCAGGTGATGAAGAGCGCCTCGGGATATTGCCCTTCGGCCAGCTTCCGGTATTCGCCGCTTTCGAAATCGACCCAGCGCCTGAACGAGCGCGCACGATCCAGCAGTGCCTTCAACGCAGCCTCCTAGGGGGGAAGTTCGGCCTGTTCACAGCACCGTAGGGGAGGCTGCCCCAGAGGAAGGTTAAGAGAAAGACAATACGCGTCCAGCCCTTGACCACAATCTCCCGCAACTCCCTGTGCAGGATCAGTTCTTGTAACGTGTCGAGCCCAGGGCAGGAATTGCTGCGGAATCCACGGAGAGCAGAACGCATGGGCATGGACACAGGCATGGGTATGGGCATACGAGTGCTGCTCATCGAGGACGACAGGACGATCGCGGAACCTCTGATGGAGGGGCTGCGGCACTACGGGCTGACGGTGGATCACGTGACCACCGGGGCGCAGGGCCTGCGCAGCGCGTACGGCGACGTCGTCCTGCTCGACCTCGGCCTGCCGGACATGGACGGCATCGACGTGTGCCGGGGCATTCGCCAGGTCTCGGACGTGCCGGTGATCATCCTGAGCGCGCGGGACGAGGAGGCCGACCGGGTACTGGGCCTGGAGCTGGGCGCCGACGACTACTTGGCGAAACCGTTCAGCGTACGGGAGCTGGTGGCCCGCGTACGGGCGGTCACCCGGCGCACGCGACGCACGGCCCCGTCACCCCCGGACGAGGCCCGGCCCCCGCGGGCGGCGTCGGACCGGGAAC